>DATFHC010000210.1:0-10013 GCA_035248765.1 Gaiellaceae bacterium | reverse complement strand
CTCCTCGAGCTCTTCGGCGCGGCGAGCGAAGAGGACGACGTTCGCTCCCTCCTCCGCCAGCGCCTCGGCGCTCGCGAGTCCGAGGCCCGACGAGGCACCCGAGACGAGCGCGGTACGGCCGCTTAGCCCGAGGTCCATGCTTGCGGAAGCTCGCCGCTCGACGCGACGACCCGCGTCGTCATGCCGCCGCGCGCGGCGAACTCGCCCTCGACCTCGACGAAACGCGGCGCGCCGTCGGCGACCAGTTGCTCGAGCACCTCGTTCACGACGTCCTCCTGGAAGATCTTCCGCTCGCGGAACGAGGTCAGATAGTCGCGCAGCGACTTGAGCTCGTAGAGCTTCGCGTCGGGGACGTAGCGGATCGTGAGCTCGCCGAAGTCGGGCGCGTCGGTGAGCGGGCAGATCGAGGTGAACTCCGGCGCGCCGAGCTCGACTAGGTAGTCGCGCCCGGCGAACCGGTTCTCGATTGTCTCGAGCACTAGGTCGACAGTACGCCGACGACCTCGCGCACGGCCTCGGCGCTGCGCTCGAGCGCTTCCCGCTCGTCGTCGGAGAGGTCGAGCTCGACGATCTCCTCGATCCCGCCTGCTCCGAGCTTGACGGGAACGCCGATGTACAGGCCGTCGAGCCCGTACTCGCCCTCGAGCAGGGCCGTGCACGGGAGGACTCGCTTCTGGTCGAGGAGGATCGCGTCGACCATCTCGGCCACCGACGCGCCCGGGGCGTACCACGCGGACGTGCCGAGGAGCTGCACGATCTCGCCGCCGCCCTTGGCGGTGCGCTCGACCATCTGCTGGATCTTCTCCTCGGAGACGAGCTTTCGCAGCGGCACGCCGCCGACGGTCGCCGCCGAGACGACGGGCACCATCTGGTCGCCGTGGCCGCCGAGCACAAGCGCCTGGACGTCGCGCACCGAGGCGCCGGTCTCCCAGGCGATGAACGTGCGGAAGCGTGCTGTGTCGAGGATTCCCGCCTGGCCGAACACGCGCTCCTTCGGGAAGCCGGAGACGTTCTTCGCGACGTGGCACATCGCGTCGAGCGGGTTCGAGAGCATGACGATCGTGCAGTCGGGGCTCTGGGCCACGACCTGTTCGGTGACCGAGCCGACGATCTTCTCGTTCGTCGTCACGAGGTCGTCGCGGGACATGCCGGGTGAGCGCGGCAGGCCGGCCGTGATCACGACGACGTCCGAGCCCGCCGTCTCCTCGTAGTCGTTCGTGCCGGTGATCCGCGGCTCGAAGCCCAGCACCGGGCCCATCTGGTTCAGGTCGAGCGCTTTTCCCTCCGGCAGCCCTTCCTTGATGTCCGTGAGGACGACGTCCGCGTAGTCGCGCGCGGCCAGGATTTGTGCCGCGGTCGCGCCGGTTGCGCCGGCCCCGACGATCGTGATCTTCCGTCTCATCATGCGCGTACCTCAGCCTCCAGTTTCTCGATGACCGCGTCCGCGACCTCGCTCGTTCCGACGGCAGTCGGGTCGTCGCGGCTCGGCTTCATGTCGTAGGTGACGCTCTCGCCCTCTGCGATGACAGCGGCGATCGCCTGCTCGACGCGGTCCGCCGCGCCGCGCTCGTCGAGATGGCGGAGCATGAGGACGCCCGACAGCATCTGCGCGATCGGATTGACCTTGTTCTGGCCGGTGTACTTCGGCGCCGAGCCGTGCGTGGGCTCGAAGACGGCCACTTCTTCTCCGTAGTTTCCGCCCGGTGCGACCCCGAGCCCGCCGATCATCCCGGCTGCGAGGTCGGAAAGGACGTCGCCGTAGAGGTTCGGCAGGACGAGGACGTCGTATTCCTCCGGCCGCTGCACGAGCTGCATGCACATGTTGTCCACGATCCGGTCGTCGAACTCGATGTCCGTGTTCTCGGCTGCGACCTCGCGGGCGACGCGCAGCCAGAGCCCGTCCGTGAACTTCATGATGTTCGCCTTGTGGACGGCGGTCACCTTGCGGCGGCCGTTGCGGCGCGCGTAGTCGAATGCGAACTCGAAGATGCGGCGGGTGCCGGTGACCGAGATCGGCTTGATGGAGATCCCGGCATCCGAGTGGCGGAGCCTGCCGCCGCGGCCCTCGATCCACTCGATGAGCTCGGCGGCGTCGGGCGTGCCTTCCTCGTACTCGATGCCCGCATAGAGGTCCTCGGTGTTCTCGCGGACGATGATCAGGTCGACGTCCTCGAAACGGCTGCGGACGCCCGGGTAGCTCTTGCACGGCCGCACCTGCGCGTACATGTCGAGCTCCTTGCGCAGTGCGACGTTGACCGAGCGGAAGCCGCCGCCTACGGGCGTCGTGATCGGCCCCTTCAGCGCAACCCCGGTCTCGCGGATCGCGTCGAGCACGTCGGGGGGCAGCGGGTTGCCGCCGTGACGCTCCATCACGTCTGCGCCGGCTTCGCGCACGTCCCAGTCGAGGTCCGCACCGCTCGCCTCGAGAACGCGCCGCGTCGCCTCCGTCAGCTCCGGTCCCGTGCCGTCGCCGGGGATGAGAACGACCCTGTGCGCCATCGACGGATGAATCTAGCTGCGGGGCGGCTAAAGTCGCTGCAGTGGGCGAGCGTGAGCTATTCCGGCAGGCCGCGGACTACGCCGCGGATTTTGTCGAGACGCTCGACACGCGGCCGATTCGCGACTCGGCGGAGACCGAGGAGCTGTACGCCGCGCTAGGCGGGCCGCTCCAGGAGGAGGGGCTCGACGATAGAACCGTCCTCGCGTCGCTCGTCGAGGCTTCCGAGGCCGGTCTCGTGGCAAGCCCGTCCGGGCGCTATTTCGGCTTCGTGGTCGGCGGCTCGCTGCCCGCGGCAACCGCGGCCGACTGGATGGCGACGGCGTGGGACGTCAACGCCGGCGGCTGGACTCTCGGCTCGGCGGCGATGGTAGTCGAGGAGGTGGCCCGCGGTTGGATCGCCGAGCTGCTCGGCCTTCCGCCCGGCATCTCCGCAGGGTTCGTAACCGGCTGCCAGATGGCCCACGTCACGGCGCTGGCAACGGCGCGACACCACGTGCTCAAAAACGTCGGCTGGGATGTCGCGCGGGACGGCCTCGCGGGCAGTCCGCAGTTGCGCGTGGTCGTCGGCGAGAAGCGCCACGTGACGATCGATCGGGCGCTGCGCTTGTTGGGGATCGGGACATCGTCCCTTGTCATCGTCCCCGTCGACGACCAGGGCCGGATGCGGGTCGCGGAGCTGCCGGATCTCTCCGGCATGCCGACGATCGTCTGCGGCCAGGCAGGCGAGGTCAACACCGGCGCCTTCGACGACCTGAACGCGATTGCCGACGCGGCAAAGGGAACAGGTGCGTGGTTCCACGTCGACGGCGCATTCGGGCTCTGGGCCGCGGCATCGCCGCGACTGCGTCATCTCACACGTGGGGCGGAGCGCGCCGATTCATGGGCGAGCGACTGCCACAAATGGCTGAACGTTCCCTACGACTCCGGAATCGCACTGTGCGCCCATCCCGATTCGCACCGCGAGGCGATGACCGCGACTGCCTCGTACATCGTCATGCAGGAGGATCCGCGCCGCCGCGACGCGGTCGACTGGGGGCCCGAGTTTTCGCGCCGTGCGCGCGGCGTTGCGGTCTATGCGGCGCTTCGATCGCTGGGACGCAACGGCGTCGCCGATCTCGTCGAACGTTGCTGCTCGCATGCCCGGCTCTTTGCTGAGCTGCTCGCGGCGAGTGGGGCAACGATCCTCAACGACGTCGTCCTCAACCAGGTGCTCGTCCGCTTCGGCGACGGGGAAACGACGCGCGAGGTGATTCGCCGGGTGCAGGAGGACGGCACCTGCTGGCTCGGCGGAACCGACTGGCAGGGCGAGCACGCGATGCGGATCTCGGTCAGCAACTGGCGCACGACACGCGAGGACGTCGAGCGCTCGGCGACGGCGATCCTCGAGGCCGCCGCGGTGCACGCATGACGCTCGCCGAGGCAGCGGCCCGCGCCGACGAGCTTGCGGAGACCGGGTCGACCCAGGAGCTCGCCACGCTGCGCGCGGAGTGGGACGACGAGCTCGAAGCCGCGGCGCGCAGCGCCGACTTCCGCGAGCGGGCTGTGGCCTTCCGCGCAGTCGGCCTGTTCCGTTGGCGGGCGAAAGAGGAGCTGCTACGGCGCGGGCTCGACGACGGGAGCCCCGCCGCGCGCGGGTCCGCGCTCCTCTCGCTCGAGCTGCTCTCGCGCGACCACCCGAGCACCGTCAACTCGGTGCGCCCTCTCCTCCACAAGATGCTGGCGGACGACGACGAGAACTCCGCGGTGCGCCGACTCGCCGTACTGGCGCTGAAGAACGGCTCGGCACAGCGAGACACGATCGTGCTGCTCGAAGGGCTTTCCGTCGATGACGACGCCGACGGCGACCTACGCCGGGCAGCCGGGACCATTGCCCAGGGACTGAAGCGGAAAGCTCAGACCAAGCGCTAGGAGGCGCAGGTCGTGCAGACGCGGGCGCGAATTTCCCTGCCGCAAGACGGGCAGACGCGCCGGCGCTCACGGCGCTCGAGAGCGCTCTTCTGGAGACCGGCCTTGATCATGAGCCAGGCGGCTCCAAGAGTGCTGATCGCCGCGATTGCAACGTGCGGTTCGAGGTGCATGTCTACTTCCTGGATTGTGTTGCGTGCTTCTTCCGGCGCGCGTGCGGATGCGCCTGGAAATACAACTCACGCCGTCTGCGATCGGATACGTGCGTGTAGAGCTCGGTCGTTGCGAGATCGGCATGTCCAAGCATTTCCTGAACCGCGCGGAGGTCGGCACCTCCCTCGAGTAGGTGCGTCGCGAATGAGTGGCGGAGGAGGTGCGGGTGGATGCGCTCCGGTTCGAGCCCGGCCTTGGCGGCGAGGCGGCGCAGGATGAGAAAGACGCCCGCGCGGGTCAGCGGGCCGCCGCGCGCGTTGAGGAAGAGCTCCTGCAGGTTGCGGCGCTCGAGGAACGGGCGCCCGCGGGCGAGGTAGAGGCGAAGTGCTTCCGCGGCTTCGCGTCCGATCGGGACGACGCGTTCCTTGCTCCCCTTGCCGATGCAGCGGACAAGTCGATGCTCGAGATCGACCGACTGCCGGTCGAGGGAGACCGCTTCGCTCACGCGCAGCCCGGCTCCGTAGAGCAGCTCGCCGAGAGCGCGGTCGCGGAAGGCGAGGGGCGTCGTCCCGGAGGCCGCCTCGAGCAGGCGCTCGACCTCGGCGGGCGAGAGCGTCCGCGGCAGCTTCCGTCGTCGCTTCGGAAGCTCCACGGTTGCAGCAGGGTTGTCCTTGCGCGCGCCGAGCAGCACCTGGTGGCGGAAGAAGGCGCGTACGGCTGCGAGCCTGCGGGCGATCGTCGTCGGTGCGAGACCGTCCGCACGGAGTTGAGCGACGTAGGCGGCGAGGTCGTCGGTGCTCGCGCCAGCCGGCGAGCGGCCGAGCCATTCTGCGAGGTGCGCGAGGTCGCGCCGGTACGCCTCGACGGTGCGTGGCGCGAGCCGCGCCGCCGCGAGGGCGAGGAATCCTTCGACGTCGCGATCTGAGCCTTCCACGCGGCTGACTTCGGCTCGCACCGTGCGACGCCTGCTCGAATGAGGGGATGGAGCGTCGGCATGTCGTCGTCCACGGCTTCGTCCAGGGTGTCGGCTTCCGCTTCGCCGTCGAGCGGGCGGCGAACTCGCGCGGCGTGGCCGGCTGGGTCAGGAACCGCGCCGACGGGACGGTCGAGGCGGTCTTCGAGGGCGAGCTGGACGACGTGGAGGCGGTCATCGAGCTCTGCCGGCGCGGTCCCCGCGGCTCAAACGTGCAGCGCACCGACGTTGCCGTCGAATCCGCCGAGGGTCTGACCGGCTTCCGCGTCCGCTAGGAGCGCGGGTGCGCGCGGTCGTAGACGCGGCGCAAATGGCGCGGGTCGACGTGGCTGTACACCTGTGTCGTCGAGAGCGAGCTGTGGCCGAGTAGCTCCTGGATCGTGCGGAGATCGGCCCCCCCGTCGAGCAGGTGCGTTGCGAATGCGTGCCGCAACCGATGGGGGTGAGGGACGATCCGGCGGAGCGTGCTCGTGTCCAGGCGACGTCCGCGAGCCGAGAGGAAAAGGGCATCGTTCGCGCCGGTGGCAAGCTCGGGCCGCGCCTCGCGCAGGTAGCGCGCCAGCCAGAGCGCGGCCTCCTCGCCGAGCGGGATGACACGCTCCTTACCGCCCTTCGCGCGGCGCACGCGGACGAGCTCCTGGTCGAAGTCCACGTCTCCGAGATCCAGTCCCACCGCTTCGGCACTGCGCAGTCCCGCGGAGTACACAAGCTCGACGAGTGCACGATTCCGCAACCCGATCGGGCCGCCCCCTTCGAGCGCCTCGAGCGTACGTTCGACCTCGGCGGCCGCCGGGGCATCCGGAAGGCGGCGCGCGCGGCGCGGCGCGAGCCGGGCGTCCGGCACGCGCTCCGGCCCGAGTGCGTGTCTCAGGAACGCTCGCACAGCCGCGAGCTTGCGGCTGATCGTCGCCGGGGCGAGCTTCCTTCCGCGCCGTCCGCCGAGCCAGGCGACGTAGTCGGCGAGCACGCGCACGTCGACTCCGTCGAGCCTCGTGTGCCGCTCCTCGAGCCACGCGCAGAACTCCTCGATGTCGCTGCCGTACGCGCGCCGGGTGCTCTCGCTCAGCGTCGGCGAGGCGAGGAAGCGATCGGCTGCAGAACGGGCCTCCACAGGGGACGGTTCGCCGGACCCCGATCTCTTCCCTTCCGCTAGCGTCATTTGTCGTGATCGCGAAGCACGACGTGCTCGTCGTCGGTGCGGGCTGCGCAGGCATGCGCGCCGCGATCGAGGCGTTCGATGCAGGCGCCGACGTGGCGATGATCTCGAAGATCCACCCGACGCGATCCCACTCCGGTGCGGCCGAAGGCGGCATCAACGCGGCGCTCGGAAACGCGTCGGAGGACAACCCGGAGATCCACGCGTTCGACACCGTCAAGGGCTCCGACTACCTCGGCGACCAGGACGCGATCGAAGTGCTCTGTGACGAGGCTCCGGCGGACGTCTACCAGCTCGAGAACTGGGGCGCGGTCTTCTCGCGCACCGAGGACGGCCGCATCGCGCAGCGCCCGTTCGGTGCGGCCGGCGCGCCGCGCACGGCGTACGCCGCCGACATCACGGGGCATGTCCTCGTCCAGGTGCTCTGGGAACAGGTCTGCAAGCGTGGGATCCCGACCTACGAGGAGTACTTCGCCTGGCAGCTCGTCGAGAACGACGGCCGCTGCCAGGGAGTCGTCTGCTGGGACCTCATGGACGGCGGCCTGAAGACGATCGGGGCGAAGACCGTGATCCTCGCGACCGGCGGTGCGGGGCGGCTCTACACCGGCACGACGAACGCGTACTCCTGCACCGGCGACGGGATGGCGCTGGCGCTGCGCGCCGGCCTCCCGCTGAAGGACATGGAGATGATGCAGTTCCACCCGACGACGCTCGCGCCCACGGGTGTGCTCATCACCGAAGGCTGCCGCGGCGAGGGCGCCTACTTGCTGAACAAGGACGGGGAGCGCTTCCTCAAGCGCTATGCGCCGAACACGATGGAGCTCGCCTCCCGCGACGTGATCTCGCGCGCCGAGCAGATGGAGATCGACGCCGGGCGCGGCGTCGACGGCAACGTCCTTCTCGACCTCCGCCACCTCGGCGCCGAGCGGATCATCGAGCGCCTCCCGGGATCGCGCGAGCTCGCGATGACGTTCCTCGGCGTGGACCCGATCTACGACCCGATCCCGGTGCGGCCCGGCGCCCACTACCACATGGGCGGCGTCGCGACCGACGTCTGGGGCCAGACCGAGATGACGGGTCTCTACGCCGCCGGCGAGTGCGCATGCGTCTCCGTGCACGGCGCCAACCGGCTCGGCGGGAACGCGCTCATGGAGACGATCACCTTCGGCAAGCGGTCCGGCGCGCACGCCGCCGAGTGGGCGCTCTCGCACACGACCGTCGAGGTTCCCGACTCGGTCGAGCGCGACGCAGAGCGTGAGCTGAACGCGCTCCTCGACCGCAAGGACGGCGAGCGCCCTTGGGCCATCCGCGACGAGCTCGCCTCGACGATGCACGAGAACTTCGGCGTCTTCCGACGCGAGCACCAGATGGAGGAGCAGGGCCGGATCGTGGCCGGCCTCCACGAGCGGTACGCGCGCGCTCTCGTCGAGGACAAGGGCGAGGTCTTCAACAGCGACCTCACGGGGACGATCGAGCTCGGCTTCCTCCTCGACCTCGCGACGTGCATGGTGGTGGCCGGGATCGAGCGGAAGGAAAGCCGCGGCGCTCACGCGCGGCCCGACGATTATCCGGTACGCGACGACGAGAACTTCATGAAGCACACGATGGTGCATTGGGTCGACGGAGCGCCGAAGCTCTCGTGGGAGCCGGTGAGGATGACGAAGTGGCAGCCGCAGGAGAGGAAGTACTGATGAAAGTCGCGTTGAAGATCTGGCGCTACGACTCGACGACGGGCGACCGGGCGCTGAAGGAGTACGAGATCGAGGCGCCCGAGTGGGCGACGCTCCTCGACTGCCTCGACATCGTCAAGGACCGGCACGACGGGTCGCTCTCTTATCGCAAGAGCTGCCGGATGATGATCTGCGGCTCGTGCGGCATGCGCATGGACGGCGCGGCCGTGCTCGCGTGCAAGACGCGGATGTACGACATCGCCCAGTCGGGCCATGTCCCCGTCGTCTCGGCGATGGGCAACCTCCCGATCCTCAAGGACCTCGTCGTCGACATGGATCCGTTCTGGGCCAAGTTCAACGCGATGAAGCCGTGGCTCCAACCCGGGTACGACCGGCCCGAGGACGGCCGTGAATACCGGATCTCGCAGGAGCGGATGAACGTCATCCACAAGGAGTCGCTCTGCATCAACTGCGGCTGCTGCGTCTCGGAGTGCAACGCGATGGAGTCCGACCCCGAGTTCCTCGGGCCCCAGGCGCTCGCGAAAGGGATGCGCTTCGTCGGCGACCCGCGCGACGGCGCGACCATAGAGCGGCTCGAGCAGTACAACTCGGAACACGGAATCTGGGACTGCACGCGCTGCTTCTTCTGCAACCAGCGCTGCCCGAAAGGGGTCGACCCGCGCGACGCGATCGCGAAGCTCGGCGCGGAGTCGGTCGCGCAGGGGATCGACCGCGACATGGGCGCGAAGCACGCGAAGTGGTTCGTCAAGTCGGCCGAGACGACGGGCTGGCTGCGCGAGACGGAGCTCGTGCCGAAGACGCAGGGCGTCGTATCGGCGATCAAGCAGACGAAGTTCGCGCTGAACCTCGCCAAGCACGGCAAGGTGCCGCCCCCGTTCCCGCCGCACGTGGCGCGCGATGTCAATGAAGCGCGGAACCTCCGCAAGCTCGTGCGCGAGCAGGACCGGCAGGGCGCTCTCGGCCACGTGCAGGGCGAGCACGCGCTCGCGAAGCTCGACCACGGGCACGCAGGCGAGTCGCTCGAAGAGATCTACGAGAGGCCCGGCGCCGCGCCGCGGCCGTGGCTACCCGAAGTCAAGGAGGAACCGTCCGCGTGAGCACGACCGAGACGCCGCTGAAGAGAGTCGCGTACTACAAGGGCTGCCTCGCCTCGCTCTCGGCGAAGGAGCTCGACACGTCGACGCAGGCGCTCGCGCCGCAGGTCGGGCTCGAGCTCGTCGAGCTGGAATCGGTGACCTGCTGCGGCGCCGGCGACATCCACGAGGCCGAGCCGGACTACTACCTCCACCTCAACGCCCGGATCCTCGCCTACGCGGAGGCGACGGGCTGCGACATGCTCATGACGGTCTGCAACGTGTGCACGCTCAACCTGCGGCAGGCGAACTACATGCTGCAGGGCGACTCCGAGCTCCTCGCCCGGGTGAACGAGAACCTCGAGACGGTCGGCGTACCGGCGTACTCCGGCGGCGTCGAGGTGAGGCACCTCCTCTGGGAGATTGCCGAGGGGGACGGCTACGAGAAGCTGAAGGACGTCGCGCACCGTGGGCTCAAGGGACTCAAGGTGGCGCCGTTCTACGGCTGCCAGATCCTGCGTCCGTCCAAGATCATGGGCTTCGAGGATCCGGACCGTCCGTG
>DATFHC010000209.1:0-9967 GCA_035248765.1 Gaiellaceae bacterium | reverse complement strand
GACGCGTCGGCGATGTTCTGCGACATCCGCTCCTTCACGACGATCTCGGAGTCGCGGGAGCCGGCCGAGACGATCGAGTTGCTCAACGACTACTACCTCCTGATGATGGATGCGATCACCGGCGAGGGCGGGATCGTCAATCAGATGGTCGGCGACGGCCTGATGTCGATCTTCGGGGCGCCGGTACCGCGAGACGACCATCGGCAGGCCGCCGTGCTCGCTGCGCGCCAGATGGTCGAGCTGATCCGGTTGTTCAACGAGGAGCAGGCGGCTCGCGGCAAGCAGCAGATCCAGATCGGGGTCGGGATCGCCTCCGGGCGTGTCGTCGCCGGCTATACGGGCACGCAGAACCGCGCGACCTACACCTGCGTCGGCGACACGGTCAACGTCGCCGCGCGTCTCGAGGCGCACACGAAGGAGTTGAACAGGCCGATCCTGATCGACGAGAACACGCGGCAGGGAATCGAGGACGGGATTGCCGTCGAGCCACAGGGCGAGCTGCGCATGAAGGGGAAGAGCGAGGCCACGAAGGTCTACGCCGTCCTCGTCGACGCGGTGGTCGCCGAGACCGCGTAGGCAGCCGCGTGTCCGAGCTCGACGGCGAGTGGGAGCTGCAGCGTGTCTCCGGTGCGCTGCCGCCTTTGGCCGGGATGCCCAAGCGGATCAGCGGCGACCGCGGTGCGACCGTCCTTCCGGGAGGCTTGCAGGTGTCGTTCGCCGTCGTGGCCCACGAGCTGCGCTATCGGCCGCCGTTCTCGATGGTCGTGGACGTCCTCGAGCCCGACGCTGACGGCTGGCACGGCCGTGCCACCGTCTTCGGCCGCACGGTCGGTGAGTTCCGGATGTCGCGGCGCGCAACCTGAGCGAACTGCCCGCGTCTAACCTCGCGGGATGAGGAGGGTGGTCGTGACAGGGCTCGGCGCCGTCTCGCCGATCGGCGCCGATGCGCCGTCGACCTGGCGCGCGGCGGTAGCCGGTGAGAGCGGAATCGACTTCATCCGCTCCTTCGACGCGAGCGGGTTCCCCGTGAGGGTCGCCGCTGAGGTGAAGGATTTCGACGCGACCCAGGTCGCCCCGCCAAAGGCTGCGCGGAGGCTCGACCGCAACGTCCTGCTCTCGCTCGGCGCAGCGCGCGAGGCGGTCGCCGACGCCGGGCTCGACGGCGCCTACTCACCGGATCGAGTCGGGATCCTGTTCGGCACCGCGATCGGCGGGATCATGGGGATCGTCGAGCAGGTGGAGGTGATGCGGGAGCGCGGGCCGGATCGAGTCGCGCCGACCTTCATCCCGAACGTGCTCGTCGACACCGCGAGCGGGCAGCTCGCGATCGCGCTCGGCTTCCGCGGCCCGAACTACGCTCCTGTCTCGGCCTGCGCGACCGGCTCCACAGCCGTCGGCGAGGCTGCTGAGCTGATCAAGCGCGGCGACGCAGACGCGGTCCTCGCCGGCGGCGCCGAGGCATGCATCACTCCGCTGATCCTCGCGGGGTTCTGCGCAATGCGCGGGCTCGCCGCGGAGGAGGAGCATCCCCCGCGAGCGTCGCGTCCGTTCGACGCCACGCGTGCGGGCTTCGTGATGGGCGAGGGCGCCTGCGTACTCGTGCTCGAGGAGCTCGAGGCAGCCGAGCGCCGCGGCGCGCCTATCTACGCCGAGATTCTCGGCTACGCGATGTCGAACGACGCGCACCATCTCGCGCAGCCGGATCCGGAGTCGGTCGGCGTCGCCGAGATGATGCGCCACGCGCTGGAGCGGGCGGGCGTCGAACCGGAGCGCGTCGGTTACATCAACGCCCACGGCACGTCGACGCCGCTCGGCGACGCGGCCGAGACGCGCGCGATCAAGGAGGTCTTCGGCGACCACGCGTACCGCCTTGCCGTGTCCTCCACGAAGTCCGTCACCGGCCACTGCTTCGGTGCCGCGGGCGCGATCGAGGCGATGATGTGCGTCCTCGCCGTTCGTGACGGAGTCCTGCCGCCGACCATGAACTACGTCCATGCGGATCCTGACTGCGACCTCGACTACGTGCCGAACGAGGCGCGGAAGACGCAGGTCGACGTCGCGCTGTCGAACGCGATGGGCCTCGGCGGGCACAACGGCTGCGTCCTCGTCGGGCGCGTCGCGTGACCTGGGAGGGCCCGCCCGCTCCGTACCGGATCGAGACGGAGCGGCTCGTGATCCGCTGCTACGAGCCGACCGATGCGGCGCTGCTGAAGGAGGCGGTCGACTCGAGCCTCGAGCACCTGCGGCCGTGGATGCCGTGGGCGGAGAGCGAGCCCCAGACGCTCGAGGAGAAGACCGACCTCATGAAGTACTTCCGCTCGTCGTTCGACACCGGTGAGAACTTCACGTACGGGATCTTCCGCTTTGGCGAGGCCGAGCTCCTCGGCGGCACGGGACTGCACGAGCGCATCGGGCCCGGCGGCCTCGAGATCGGCTACTGGATCCGCGCAAGCGCGACGCGGCAGGGGTATGTCACCGAGTCGACGGCGGCGCTGACGCGCGTGGGCTTCGAGATCTGCGAGGCCGACCGGATCGAGATCCGCGTCGAGCCGGGGAACGACGCGAGCATGGGCGTCCCCCGAAAGCTCGGCTTCCTCGAGGAGGCCACGCTAAGGCGGCGCCTTCCGGGCCGCGCGGGCGGCGGGCCGCTCCGCGACGTGACGATCTTCACCATGTTCCGCGAGGACTTCGACCCGGCCATCGCGCCTGCGCTACGCGCTTTCGATGCGGCCGGGCGTCAGCTCATCTAGCGACGCGAGAGTCGCGTCTGCGAGGTCGAGCGCCTCCTCGCCGGGCGGATAGCCCGGGTTCGGGATCGCGATCACTCGCATCCCGGCCGACTTCGCGGAGCGGATGCCGGCGTGCGAGTCCTCGACCGCTGCGCACCGGTCGGCCTCGACTCCGAGGCGGAGTGCAGCCTCCAGGTAGACGTCCGGCGCCGGCTTGCCGCGTTCGACCTCCTCGGAGGAGACGGTGGCGCGGAAGTAGTCCGCGAGCCCGGCGAGCTCGAGCACGGCTTCGAAAATCTCGCGGTTCGAGGAGGACGCGAGGGCAAGCGGGAACGCTGCGGCGACCCGCCGCACCGCCTCGACAGCACCGGGAAGCAGCGGTAGCTCGCGCCGATACGCATCGAGCATCAGCCCGACGACGTCGCGGTTGATCGCGTCCGGCTCGTCCGGCACGCCCGCGTCCTCATGGAGGAACCGCGACCACTCGGGCGCGCTCATGCCCATCATCGCCCGCTGCACCTCCGCGTCGTACCGGCCGCCGCGCTCGCGGACGTACCGCTCGCGCACCGCGTCCCAGACCTCCTCCGACTGGATTAGCACGCCGTCGAGATCGAATACGACGGCCTCGATCACACCGAGTGGTACGTGGTCTCGCGGTAGACGAGCGCGTGATGCGACGGCCCGTGCTCGATCGAGAGCACGTCGGCGATGAAGAAGGTGTGGTCGCCGGCGTCGGCCTCGGCGCTCGTCTCGGCCTCGATCCAGCCGAGCGCGCCGTCGATGAGCGGCGCGACCTGTCCCTCGCGGGTCGGCACGCCCTGCCAATGGACGATCGGCGGATAGCCGGAGGCGAACCGGCGCGCGAGCTCCTCCTGCTCGGCGCCGAGGAGGCTGACGGCGAAGCGGCCGGCGCTGCGCAGGAGTCCGTAACAGGACGCGTCCTTGCCGATCGAGACGCCGATCAGCGGCGGTTCGAGCGAGAGCGAGACGAGGGACGACACCGTGACACCCATCCGGTCACCCTCGACGTCGACGCTGAGGATCGAGACGCCGTGCGGCCACAACCGCATCAGGCCGCGTAGCTCGTCTCCCGTCGCCATGGCTGCGAACGCTACAGCGGAGCGGCGGGGGTGAGATTCGAACTCACGGAGCCCGTGAAGGCTCAGAGGTTTTCAAGACCTCCCCGTTAGGCCGCTCCGGCACCCCGCCGCGCGGGAGCTAGTCTCGCAGCCGTGGCGACCATGAAGGACCTGGACAAGCTCGCGCTCGCCATGCCCGAGGCGACGAAGGAGCTCGCCGACGGGCGCCCGAGATACAACGTGCACGGGAAGATGTTCTGCTTCCACCGTGGGCCGCGGAAGGATGCGGTCGACCCCGACACCGGCGAGCGGCTGACCGACGTCCTCGCCTTCCGGGTCGCCGACCTCGGCGTGAAGGAGCTCCTACTCTCCGACGCGCGCGGCATCTACTTCACTACGCCGCACTGGAACGGCTATCCGGCCGTTCTGATGCGCATCGGCGACCTCGAGCGGCTCGACGGCGACGAGCTCCGCGACCTGGTCGAGGAGGCGTGGCTGACGCGGGCCCAGAAGCGGCTCGCGAAGGAGTGGCTCGGCGAACCCAGTGAGTCAAGCGGCTAGCCCGCGCCTTGCTTGCGCCGGTCGAGCTCGGCCTGTGCCTTCTTAGCGACCTCGAGAAGCTTGCGGTTGTTCTCGCTCACGCGCGCTAGGAAGGCCTCACGCTCAGCCTTCGTCTCCTTCTTCGCCATCTTCATCCTCCTCGGCGAGCAGGGTGTACATCTTCTTGAGCGTCTCCGAGATGTCGTACACGCCAAATAGTAGGCGCACGACTTCCTCGCGATAGATCACGGGCTCGGTCACGACGGGAGCGTCGCGCGTCGTCGGCCGCGGTGCAAGACGCTCTTGCGGACGCGTCAATCGAGGACGCGGTCGCCGCCGAGCGTCCGCGGCGCGCCGAACTCCCACAGCGGCTCGGGCACCGAGACAGAGCCCCCGTCGTCCTGGAAGTTCTCCATTAGCGCGATCATCGTCCGGGCGGTGATCGCCGTCCCGTTCAGGGTCGAGACGTGCTCGGGCCGGCCGTCGCGGCGCGTCCGAATGCCGAGGCGACGCGCCTGGTAGTCGGTCGTGTTCGACGTCGAGGTCAGCTCGCGGTAGCGCTCCTGGCCGGGGAACCAGCCCTCGATGTCGTACTTCTTCACCGCCGACGCGCCGAGATCGCCGGCCGCGACGTTGACGACGCGGTAGGGGATGCCGAGCTCCTGGATCAGCTCCTCCTCGATCTCGAGCAGGTGCTCGTGCTCCTCACCCGCCGCCTCGGCGAACGTGAACACGTACATCTCGACCTTGTCGAACTGATGAACGCGGAACATCCCACGGGTGTCCCTGCCGGCCGCGCCTGCCTCGCGGCGGAAGTTCGTCGAGTAGCCGGCGTAGCGGAGCGGCAGCTCGTCGGACTCGAGGATCTCGTCGGAGTGGTAGGCGGCGAGCCCGACCTCGGCCGTCCCGGTCAGGTAGAGCTCGTCGCGCTCGACGCGATAGATGTTGACCTCGTCGGTGGGGAGGAAGCCGGTCCCGTACATCGCCGCCTCGCGGACGAGCACGGGCGGCAGCACCGGAACGAAGCCCTTCGCGACGAGCCGCGCGAGCGCCCAGCGGTACAGGGCAAGCTCGAGCAGCGCGACGTCGCCGACGCGGTAGGCGAAGCGCGAGCCCGAGACCTTCGCGGCGCGCTCCATGTCGATCCAGCCGAGCGCCTGCGCGAGATCGAGGTGGTCACGCACCGGGAAGTCGAAGCTCGGCGGCTCGCCCCAGCGCCGGATCTCGACGGCATCCTCGTCGGTGAAGCCGGCGGGCGCCGACACGTCCGGGGGGTTGGGGACACGGTCGAGGATCTCCTGCCGCCGTGCTTCCGCTTCCCCGAGTTGCTCCTCGAGGCCCTGCAGCTCTCCCTTGAGCCGCTCGAGCTCGGTGAGCTGCTCGGGCGTCGGCTTGCCTTTGATCTTTCGGGCCGCTCGCAGCTCCTCGACGCGAGGTTGCACCTCGAGAACGGCCTGGTCTGCGGCAAGGAGCTCATCGAAGATCTCACCGGCCCCCTTGCGCGCGAGCGCCGCGCGCATCTCCTCCGGCGCGGCGCGGGCTGCCTTGAGGTCGATCACGCCAGTGAGTCTAAGTAGGCCTCGAGCAGCGCGGCCACGCCTTCCTCCTCCACGGAGGGAACGACGAGGTCGGCCCGCGCGAGAACGTCCTCGTGGGCGTTCGCAACGGCTACCCCGAAGCCGGCCCAGTCGAGCAGCTCGCGGTCGTTCTCCCCGTCGCCGCACGCAACGGTTTCGGACGCGCTGAATCCGAGGTGCCGGGCGAGGAACGTGAGGCCGGTGCCCTTGTTCACATCCGGGTGCGCAAACTCGAGGAAGTGCGGCAGCGACTTCGAGATGAAGAGGCGGCCGGCGAAGCGCGGCTTGAGCTCGGCCTCGAGGTCGTCGAGCGCGCCCGGATCGCCGACGGCGACAAGCTTCGTCGGCGGCTCGCGCAGCCAGTGGCGCAGGTCGCCCACGACATGCATCCGCACCTGATTGAGGTCGGCGTACGCGTGCGCTTCGGGCGTAGGCTCGGCGACGTAAAGCTCGTCGTCCGTGTAGGCGTTGATGTGGAAACCGGCCCCGATCACGGCATCGAGCGCCTCGTGCGCGGGCGCGAGCGGGATCGGGACGTGGCGTAGCCACGCGCCCGTCACCGGATCGGCGATGAGCGCGCCCTGGTAGCAGATGACCGGATCGTCGAGCGCAGCCGCCTCGAGATACGGGCGTACCGACTGAAACATCCGTCCGGTGACGACGATCACGTGCGCCCCGGCCTCGCGCACGCGCGCGATCGCGGCGCGCGTCCTCGGCCTGAGCTCGCGGTCAGCCGCGATCAACGTACGGTCGAGGTCGCACGCGAACGCAGCGACGCGCTGCGGGAATCCCTGCGGGAGGGCGAGCGCTACGGCGCGGTGCCGCCGGTCGACTTCACGACGTAGGCGGCGACGTCCGCGATCTGCTGCGTCTTGAGCTGCGACTTGAACGACGGCATCTGAGCGCCGCCGTTCGTGACCTGCGCGGTGACGGCGCGGTAGTCGGGCTTGAGCGAGTCGAGGTCGGGCCCGATGGTGCCGGTCGAGTGCGCGGCCGCGAGCGTGTGGCAGTTTCCGCAGCCGGCGCTCGCGAACACTGCCTTGCCCTTCGCGTCATCTCCCTTGAGATGGAAGGCCGGGACGACCGGGAACGTCGGCGTGGTGGTCTTGAGCGTCCCGACGACCGTGTTCGGCGTCGGGGAGGCGACACCCTGCGCCCCGCAGCCGGCGACCGCGACGGCGCCGAACAGCACGGCGAGGATGAGTCCTGGACGGCGCACCGCGCAGGACTCTAATGAAGCGCTAAGACCAGAGGCGCGAGGAACCGGCGGAGCATCCCCACTCAGTACCATTCCGGTCATGCAACGCAGATCGTTCGGACGCGACCGGGGACTCTCGCTGCGGATGCTCTTCACGAGCGGCCTCCTCGGCCTGCTCTACGTCGTCTTCGCGCTCGTCCTCTTCTATGCCTTGCATGCGGGCATCGTCCTGATGCTCGTGATCGTGATCGGCATCGCCTTCTTCCAGTACTACACCTCCGACAAGCTGGCGCTGGCGGCTTCCGGGGCGAAGATCGTCTCGCCCGACGAGGCGCCCGAGCTGCACGCGATGGTGGAACGGCTCTGCGCGATGGCCGACCTCCCGAAGCCGCGGGTCGCGGTCGTGCCGAGTGACGTCCCGAACGCGTTCGCGACGGGCCGGAATCCGAAGCATGCCGCGATCGCCGTGACCCAGGGGCTCTGGCACCGGCTCGAGCCGCAGGAGATCGAGAGCGTCCTCGCGCACGAGCTCTCCCACGTGGCGAACCGCGACGTGCTCGTCATGACGGTGGCCAGCTTCTTCGCGATGCTCGCCGCGATGCTGACCCGCTTCGGGCTCTACGCCGGAATGTTCGGTGGCTTCGGCGGAGGCAACCGCAACAACAACAACAACCAGGTGCCGGTCTGGCTCATCGTCTTCCTGGTCTCGATCGTCGTCTACGCGATCAGCTTCGTCCTGATCCGGACGATCTCCCGCTACCGCGAGTACGCCGCCGACCGCGGCTCAGCGATCATCACCGGCGCGCCGGAGAACCTGATGAGCGCGCTCCAGAAGATCTCGAGCGGCATCACCCAGATCCCGCAGCGCGACCTGCGCGAGGTCCAGGGCATGAACGCGTTCTTCATCATCCCGACGAACTGGAAGACGAACATGGCCGAGTGGATGATGGATCACCCGCCCCTCGAGAAGCGCCTGGCCGCGCTCGCGGAAATCGCCCGCGAGATGGGCAAGCCCGTCTCGTAGCTCGCGGAGCTGACGCTTCGCTCGCTGGCGGAATGACCCGCGGTACATAAGGCTGTCAAGCGTGGTGCGGGCGGCGCGAGCTTGCCGTGAATGGGGCCGTCGCCGGTCAGACGTGGTGCCGCTGGTCCCAGGGCTAGAACTCCTGAGAGCCACTCGACGGCGACCTGGTACTGACGGCTACGGGCTAGTTGCTGGGCCTTCGAGGTCGTCTGCGTAGACGCGTATTTCTCCGACCGGTGTGAATCCGAGTTTGATGAGGATCGGCATCGACATTCTTCCGGCCTGCACGGTCAACGCGGGGGTGCCTCGTTGTACCGCTTCTTCCCACCGGGCAAGCGTGAGGGCACGGTAAACGCCACGTCCGCGGGCGTGGGCGAGGACCGCGGCGGCGGAGAGATTGACGCCCGCGTGGCCGAAGGTGGCTGCGGCTGTTCCGACAACCTCGTCCCCGATCCTCGCCAGGTAGCGCCGCATCGGATTCCCCAGCTGTTTGTATTCCTCCCAGCGCCGAGGCCGTGCGGCTCGCGCTTCGGCGCGCATCGCTTCTGGAACTTCGAATGCGTCCTGAAGGACGGAGATTGCGGCCGTGAAGTCCTCGTAGCTGTCGACCGGGCTGACAGTGACCTTCGGGCAGTCGCCAGTTGGCGCCTGGACGAGCGCCATCGCATTCTCGATCGCTTCGAGGCCGGTCGTGTCCTCATTCACCAGACCTTCTGATTCCAGTGCGGAGCGGAGAGGATCATGCTCTGGAGCGATCCACCAGGCAAGCACCCGCTTCCCTCGCTCGCGGGCAGTTGCGCGCGCCAACGCCACCGCCGCAGGCACATCCGCCGGCCCCAAGGCAAGTGGCTCGACCCGCGGGGCGACCGGACCCGGGGTAAAAGCGACAAGAATCCCCTCCCGTTCAATCCGCTCCACACCCGGCACAGGCGGTAACTCGCGAAGCGGATGAAGTGCAAGCGCCGCCACCGCACCCCCCACGTCCATCATCCGAACCTACAACGCCTGATCGGCTTCTAGATCGGAGCGTCAAACAGCCCGAGCCATTTGCTGAGGTCGGGCTCGACCGGCAGCTCCTTTTCCAGCTTCGCCTTCAACTCGAGCTCCTGCGCGTTGTCGCGCTGCTGCTTCTCTCCGGTGGGGACGAAAGGCCACCACGTCCCCGTCTTGAAGCCGTAGATCCAGTAGACCGGATGGCCCGGGCCGAAGGCGCTGCCTTCGAACTTGAACGCCGCGGCGAGGAGCTGACCGCCGAAGCCGTGGTCCTCGAGCTCCGACGCGAGCGCGTGGACGCCCGCGACCTGGTCGTCGAGCTGGGGATCGCGGACGATCACCCATTCGAAGCCGAACGTGTCCGTCTTGCGATCGACCGTCGAGCCGGAGCCCTGGGCCACGCTGCGCAGCAGCTCCTCCGCGTCACTTTCGGTCGAGGTGAACTCGCCGGCCGACATCGGCTTGAAGATCAGCGCCGAGTCTCCCGTCGGCTTGAGGGAGCACTCCGTGTCGAGCGTAACGGCCGCGGTCGAGAGCGCGAAGAGTCGCTCGGCCGCAGGCTCCTGTAGCTTCTTGCGGCCGAAGAGGATGTCGCCGAGGCGGGTCAGGACTCGGTTGCTTCCTCGGCCGGCTGCGCCTCCGGCTCAGCTGCGGCGCCGGGCTGTGCGCCGGCCGGGCCGGGCGCGGGCTCGGCGTCGCCGGCCGGGATCTCCTTCTGCGGCGTTGCGGAGCCGACCTCGGCCTTCAGCTTCGCGAGCTCGTCGTCCACCTGCGAGGAGGACGAGATCTGCGCGAGCTCCCGGTCGAGCTGCGTCTGGTCTCCCGTC
>DATFHC010000208.1:0-10268 GCA_035248765.1 Gaiellaceae bacterium | reverse complement strand
CCGGCCTGGAGCACCTCGACCGCGCCGATGATCGTCGTCAGCGGCGTCCGCAGCTCATGCGCAGCGTTCGAGACGAACTCGCGCTCGGCAAGCTCCCGCCGCTCCTGCTCCGTCAGGTCGTCGACGACAAGGAGCGCCCAGTCGGTCTCGGGCTGGGACGGAATCCCGGTCACGCCGTACGCGTGCTGCTCGTCCGGCGTCACGTGCACCTGGGTCACAGTCGCCCGCTCGTCGAAGAGGCGGTGCGCGAACTCACGGAGCGCGAAGCCCTGCCACGGCTCCGGCAGCTCCTCTCCCTCCCGGACGCGGCCGCCGAACAAGCGACGGGCCTCGGTGTTCGCGAAGTGGACGACGAGATCCTGGTCGATCGTGAGCACGCCCTCGTGCAGCCGCTCGAGGAGGAGCCGCAGGCGGTCTCGCTCGGCCTCGATGCGCCGGAACGAGCGGCGCAGCTGGCGGCGCATCCGGTCGAAGTTTTGGATCAGCAGCCCGAACTCGTCGCGGAAGTGGTAGCGGAGCGGCGTCTCGAAGTCGCCGTGCGCGATCGCCTCCGTGGCTGCGCTCAGGCGGCGCAGGCGGAGAGCGATGAGCTGTGCGAAGAGGAGGCCGACGATGACGCCGATCACGCCGGCGATCACGCCCGCCCGGAGCGCCTCGCCGTTGACCGTGTCGATCGCCTCTGCGGTGGCCGGCTGCCGGCTGATCGCGACGAGCACCCCGCCGTGGTAGAGGATCGCCGCGACGAAGACGCCTCCGTCGGACGTCCCCTTGACGAACTGGTCTCCGACGCGCGCGGCCTGCACGGCTTCGCGCTCGAGACCCGGCGGCGCGGTGGGGGTCTCGGCTCCCGGCACGCCGAGCAGCCGGAGGCGGACGTTGCCCTGCAGCTTGCTCGCGACGCGCTTCAGGTTTGCCGGTGTGACGCCCTGCTGCGCGGCGCGCTGGGCGTCGGCGAGGGTCTGCTGTTCTCCGTGGCGGCGAAACGCATTCTCGGAGCGGTCGGAGAACTGGGCGACCACGATCGCGGTCGACGTCGCGGCGACGACGGCAAACGCGACTCCCAGCCACCAGCGAACTCCGATGAACGGTTTGGTCACGGCTGAATCGTAGGCTTCCCCGCGTGCCGGAAGGGGATTCGCTTCATCGCGCGGCCCGGCGGCTGCAGGTCCTCGTGGGTCAGCGCGTCGAGGTCGAGACGCCGCATCCCCGCGCTGTGGTGAAGGGCCTGGCCGAGCGGCTCGACGGCCGGCGGCTCGACGGGGTGGAGGCGGTCGGGAAGAACCTTTTCCTCCGCTTCGAGGGCGGCCTCGTCCTCCGCAGCCATCTGCGCATGAAGGGCCGCTGGCGGCTCGAAGGGCGTGGCGTGACGCGCGTCGGCAAGCCGTGGCTCGTGCTCCGCGGTGAGGAACACGAGGCCGTGCTCTGGAACGGCGCCGAGCTCGAGCTCGTCGGCGCTCGCGGTGCACCCCGGCTTGGCCCGGACATCCTCGGCGAGCCGCCGGACCTCGAAACGATGGCGGCTCGGCTGCGGACGGCACCGGAGCGCGAGCTCGGCGACGCCCTGCTCGACCAGCGCCTCGTGGCCGGGATCGGCAACCTCTGGCGGGCCGAGGCGCTGTGGGAGGCCTGCGTCTCACCGTGGCGGCGGCTCGCCGAGGTCAGGGACGACCAGCTGCGGGCGGTGCTCGAGTCGGCGCACCGGCTGATGCGGACGGCGCTCGACGAAAGGCGGCCTCCGCGGCAGGTCTACCGGCGGGTCGGCCGGCCGTGTCCCCGTTGCGGCGGCATCGTCCGCTCGGCACCGCAGGGCGAGAATGCGCGCATCGCTTACTGGTGCCCCGGGTGCCAGAAGTAGGAGGCCGAGCGGCGCCGTCGTAGGAGAGCCGGATGCGCGCGCCGCACCTCTACGACACGCTCCGCCGCTTCTGCCTCGGCGCCTTCGCGGTCTTCACTCGTGAGCTCGAGGACGGCGCCGATCTCCCGTTCGCCTTCGAGGAGCACGGCTCGTACGGACGGCCGACGCTGTACGAGTACCGCCCGCTCGTGCGCGGATTCGTCGAGGCTCGCGCCGAGCGGCTCTTCACGCGGGTCGACGTCCAGGACGCCGTCGCCGATCTGCTGCGTGAGCCGGCGGCGCGGATCTTTGCGCGCGCCCACGAGGGCGAGGTCAGGGATGAGTCCCGGGCCGTCTATCGCAGCGTGCTCGTGCCCCTGCTGGTGCGGACAGCGGAGGGCTGTGGAGGCTTCGACTGGGACGATTCCGCGTACGCGCGCGCGTACGACGAGCTCGAGGGATCCCTCTTCGGCGAAGGCCACTCGTACGGAGCCGTCGCGCCGCTCGTCGGACTCTCGGTCGGCACGCAGATTGAGCTCGGCGACGGGATCCGTGTGCGCGTGGCTGCCACCGGAGAGCTCGCGGCGATGTGGCCCGAGGCGGGCGGTCTTCTGCCGAGGGACTTCGGCCGTGAGCCGGATCGGATCTGCGTGCTCGAGCTGGAGCGCTCGCTCGGGAGCGGGGCGGACGAGGTGCCAGACGCACCCGGCGAGCTCGCCGACGCCGTCACCGCGATCCGTCTCGCCACCTCGGCGCCGGTCGCGGCGGGCCCCGTCCTCTTCGAACGGCTCGACTGGCGTCCGTACGGGATTCGGCCCGTCCTCCCGATCGCGGCGACCGCGCCGCCGGGCGAACCGACGCGACTCGACCCGTTCCGCGCGTCGGTTGCGAGCGACGTGCGTGTCCGGCTCGGCTCGGCCGACGAAGACGTCCGCCTCGGCGACGCGCTTGACCGCTGGGAGCTGGCGCTCTTCCAGTCGGAGCCTTTCCGCGGAGAGCAGCTTCGCCATGCGCTCGAGGCTGCGCTCGGAGAGGGGGACGGGGTGTGGGCTGCCGCGATGCGGGGCGCTGCGTTGCTCGGCGCGACTCCGCGGGAGCGGTCCGATCTCGCCGAAAAGCTGCGGGAGCCGACGTGCGAGCTTCTGCGTCGCCTGCTCGTTGCCGTCCTCCTGCACGGCGACCGCCTTGCACTCGTGCGCGACCTCGACGACGCTCTGCTCGGTGCGACGGGGGCTGTCGCAAGCCTCCAGCAACGCGCGAGCTAGCTGACACAGACACGTCACTAGTTGCCGCCTACCTTCGAGACATGGAGGAGGCGCGAGCAGTGTTGGCCCGGCTGGAACGGATCGAGGTGCTCGAGCGCGAGGGCGCGACCGTGCCCTCGCTCCTCGCCGAGCTGCGCGAGCTCGTCCGCGAGGCGACCGAGTGGGCCGAGCGCGAGCGCGACCCGCGCGCACGTGAGGCGGCCGCGGAGCTCGCCGGGAGATGTCCATGAGACTCCTCTCCTGCGCCCTTGTTGTCGCCGGTGCCCTCGCCTGGTGTGCAGCTGCGGCCACCGCGACACCGAATCCCGTGAGCGTCTGGTACATGTACGGGAGCTCGGCAGACGACCTCAGGTCGTATGCCTACGCCCACGGCTGCGACTTCGCGCAGGGCCAGCCGGGCACGGGCCTGCGGGTGCTGTTGCTCGACTTCGGGGCCGCGAGAAAGCTCGACTCGAGCACCTGGGGCGCGGTCGACTTCAGCAACACGCGGTTCACGAACGCGGACATCCTCGGTGCGCTGCAGCGGGCCGCCGACGGGTATCACAACTGCCACGTCGGGGGCTCCGTGGACATCGTCTACGGGAACAGCAACTACCACCTCGCCGGCTCCGGGATGTCGAGCACCGACGCCTGGTGGGCCGGCTACCACCAGTCGCAGCGCGCGGAGGACCTCGGCGACTATCAGTCGTCGAAGGGGTACACGAGCCAGACCTCGGACGCTGCTTCCGACATGGAACCGAGCTGGGAGTCGGCGGCGATCACGAAGCAGCTCGTGAGTGGCGACCAGGCGCAGGGCTGGGCGTTGTACTACGACTTCGGCTCCGCGGACGGCTGCCCGCAGAGCGGAAGCGCCGACGAAGCCTGCAACAACGGCTGGCACGTCAGTGACGTGGGCTACGTGTCGTACGCCGCGCTCGCGCTCCCGCTGCCGGAGATCTACTACACGGCGAACGCAAACCAGTGGACGGTCGTCCGGAAATGGTGGAACGTGAACGCCCAAGAAACCTATTTCTTCTACGGGGTCACCGGGTCGACGGGAGTGGGGCTGACGCCGGCGTCGTCGTGGAACACGCTCAACTCCAAGAACAGCGGCCTCGTGGGGTCGGAGCTCGCATGCTTCGGCTGCTGAGCGTCCGGGTCCTCGCAGCGACGCTCGTAGGCCTTGCGGCAGGCGCGGGCGGCGGCTTCGCGTTGGCCGGGTCGATCTCGGCCCCAGCGCAGAAGGCCGCGGCGCTGAACCGGCTCGCATCTGTCGCGACGACCGACTCGAACACCTCGCCGGCACCCGCACCGACGGCCTCGCCGCAGCCGATCCCGGCTCAGATGCTCGGCACCGACGCTCCCGTGCCGATCGCGCCGTCCATCGTGGAGGTTCGGAACGGCTGGCTCGTGAGCGACGACAAGACGCTCGTCGCCGTCTACGCGGGTGCTGCGGGCAACGATGCGTCAGTGGGTCGCGTGGTGGTCGTCCGCCAGAACCTCGTCGCGGGCAGGCAGACCGCAAAAACCATTGATGCAGGATCGACCGGCGCGCTCGTCATCACGGCTGCGCCGCTCGGCCGGGCTGTCGAGTCCTCGGCGCAGAGGGGAAGGCTTCGACTGCGGACGGCCGACGGTCGTTTCCTCACGCTCGATCTGGGCACGAACACGGTCTCACGCGACGCTCATGGAACGCCGCTACCTTGACCCGCTTGCTGCGGGCCCCAATCGAGTGACACAGCTTCGCCTTCTTTCCGCCGATAGCACCGCAACTGCGGTGTTGCGGCTTCTCTCCAATCGGAAGGTTCAGCTCGTTCTGAACGGTGCCTTCGGGCTCGTCCTGCTCGCCGTCGCCTTCTTCAGCGTTCGTCACTTCATCGGGAGCGGCTGGCCGATTCATCACGCCGACCCGGTGCTCGTGTCCGGCGCGGCTCTTCTCTTCCTCGCGGCCGCCGCCTTCAAGGCGTGGGGCTGGCAGCGCCTCTTCCATGTGAGCGAGCGGCCGACCGCTGACGCGCTCGCTTTCGCCGGCGGTGCGGCCTGCGTCGGTGGGATCGCGCTCCCCGGCCGTGTCGACGACGCGATCCGCATCGCCGTCGTCAAGCGCTATCCGGGTACGAAGACCGGAATTGGCGCGCTCGGCCTGAGCCTGATCGTCCTCGGCATGCTCGACAACGCAGCCTTGACGCCGCTGGCGTCGGTCGCAGCTGCGGGGTCGAGTCACTGGACGACCCAGGCCGGCTTCGCCGTCGTTGCCGCCGCCGGGGTCGCAGCGGCCGGCATCGTCGCCTTCCTCCCGCGGATCGCGCGCCTGCCGTGGGTGACCCGCTGGCGCTTTGGCCGCTGGGTCGCCGAGCACACGCACTGCACGAGGGAGGCCTGGGCCGCCTGGTTGCTGATCTCGGCCTCGTGGAGCCTGCGCGCCGTCGCCGTCTTCCTCCTCCTCAACGCGCTTTCGATGCCGGGATCGTTTGTGCTCGCGCTCGCCTTCCTCGTCGCCTCCGCCGCTTCGGCCGCGCTCCCGATCGCTCCGGCCGGTGCTGCGACGCAGGCCGGAGCAGGTGCCGCGATTCTCGTCCTCGGCGGCGTGCATACAGCCAACGCCGTCGCGTTCTCGGTCGCCGCGCAGGCACTCGTGATCGTGACGGGCGCGGCGGTGATTCTGCTCATCGCAACGTGGCGGCTCGCGCTCCGCCTGCGCCGCCCGCGCCTCGCGGACGTTCCGGCCTAGGCAGCCTCGGGCACCACAGCGGGGCCACTCGCGACGAAGTCCCTTCGCCGGACGAGCAGGAACGCGAGCGCTGCGCCGGCGAAGAGGACGAACGACGCGACCAAGAGGATCTCGTTCAGCCCGCTGATGAAGGCAGCGTTGGCGAGCGCTGCGGCTTGAGAGCGTTGCGCCGCCGGCACCGCTTGAACCGCCTGCTGCGTGGCGCCCGACGAGACTGCCTGAGCGAACTGGTTCACGAGCCCGCTCGGCACCTTGCCCGAAGCTGCGAGATGCGACGTGATCCGGCTCTGGAAGATCGCGCCGAGCGCCGCGATCCCGGTCGCGATCCCGACCTGCCGGAACGTGTTGTTGATCCCCGAAGCCATCCCCGCGCGCCGCGGCTCGACCACGCTGACCGCCGTCGATGCGAGCGGCGCGTTGACGAGCCCGATCCCGACGCCGCCGACGATGAACCCGGCGAGGAGCGTCGTCCAGGTCGAGCCGAGCTTGATGCCCCACATCAAGAGCAACGAGAGTCCGACAACCGCCAGCCCACCGCCGAGCAGGAACCGCACCGGAACCCGCGCGGACAGCCGTCCCGCGATCGGCGCCACGACGAACGAGACGAGCGAGAGCGGGAGGAAGCGGACGCCGGCCCAGACCGCTGAGTGCCCGAGCACGCTCTCGAGGTAGATCGCCAGATAGAGGAACTGCGCGAACATCCCGGACGAGATCGCGAATGCGGAGATCTGCGCGCCGGTGAAGGTCGGAATCCGGAAGAGGTGGAGATCGAACATCGGCGACGCTTGCCGGAGCTCGACGAATCCGAAGGCGACGAGCAGCACCGCCCCCGCTGCGAAGAGACCGACCACGCGTCCGCTCGACCAGCCCCAGTCGTTGCCGCGCAACAGCCCGAGCACGAGGGCGAACAACCCGGAGGTGATCGTCACCAGCCCCGGCAGGTCTACGCCGCCGCGCTCTTCGTCTCGCGTCTCGTGCAGCGCCCGCAGCCCGGCGGCGACGCAGGCGGCACCGATCGGAATGTTGACGAAAAAGATCCAGCGCCAGCCGACGTAGGTCGTAAGCGCGCCGCCGACGAGTGGGCCGATGGCCACCGCCATCCCGATCGTCGCGCCCCAGATCCCGAACGCCGTGCCGCGCTCTCGCCCGTGGAACTCCTGCGAGATGATCGCGAGCGAGACGGCGAACATCCCGGCGCCGCCGATCCCCTGGGCGCCCCGCGCGATGATCAGCCAGGCCGGTGACTGCGCGGCGCCGCAGAGGGTCGACGCCAGGGTGAAGAGGCCGATTGCGACGAGAAACACACGCTTGCGGCCGAGCAGGTCGCCGAGCGAGCCGGCGTTGAGCATCGTCGCCGCGAGGGTGAGCGCGTACGCGTCCACGACCCACTGCAGATCGGTGAATGAGGTGTGCAGCTCCTTTTGGATGTCGGGCAGCGCGACGTTGACTACCGTGATGTCGAGGAGCAGCATGAACACCGCAACACACACCACGATCAAGACGCGCCATTTCCGCTCCATTCCGGGGAAACTAACCAAGCAGGAGACGGTCACGGCGCTACGAAAGGTCAGCAGGGATGGCGCTCACGCGGTTACTAGCCCGTCCGCAAGCGCGGACGGCCGATAACGGTCCGGCAATGGCCCGGGTGATCGCCTTCGCGAACCAGAAGGGCGGCGTCGCGAAGACGACGACGACGCTCAACCTCGGCGTGGCGCTCGTCGAGCAGGGGTTGCGGGTGCTCGCGGTCGACCTCGACCCGCAGGGCAACCTCACGATGTCGCAGGGCTGGAACCCCGACGAGATCGACCGTTCGATGTTCGACGTCCTCGTCCACCGGCTGCCGATCACCGAGATCGTGCGCTCGAACGAGCTCGACGTCGCCGTTTCCTCGATCGACCTCGCCGGCGCAGAGCTCGCGCTCGCCTCGATGATCGGACGGGAGCGCGCCCTCGAGAAGGCGCTGATGCCGGTCCGCGAGAGCTACGACTTCGTCCTCATCGACACGCCGCCGTCCCTCGGCCTCCTCACCATCAACGCGCTCGTCGCATCCGACGGCGTGATCGTGCCCGTCCAGTGCGAGTACCTGTCGCTGCGCGGGCTCGTGCAGCTCGAGAACACGCTCTCGATGATTCGCGAGAACCTGAACCCGAACGTCGGGATTCAGGGCATCCTGGCGACGATGTTCGACCGACGTCTTCTCCACTCGCGCGAAGCGGTCGACATCCTGAAGGAAAACTTCGGCGACCTCGTCCTCAACACGAAGATCCGCAAGACGGTGCGTTACGCGGAGGCCCCGGTGAAGGGACAGTCGATCTTCAAGTACGACGCATCCGGCGAGGCTGCCGGGATGTACCGTGACCTGGCGAAGGAGGTGCTCGATGGCGCGTCGGCGCGCAAGCATGCGTGAAGGGCCACTGGCGGAGCTCTTCCGTGCCACCGAGGCGGCGCAGAAACAGGCGGAGCAAAGCGGTGAGACCGAGCAGGCGTCGCCACAGGACGCCGCGACCGCCGCCCCCGAAGCTCCCCCGGAGCCCGACGAGCGCACCGTCGAGCACGTCCCGACCTGGGAGGAGGAGGCCGGTGTGGAGCCGACGCCGCCGTCTCCCACGCCGGACCCGATGCCGGGGCCGCCGACGCCGGATCCGCAGCCACCGACTCCGACACCTGACCCGGATCCGCTGCCACCGCCCCCGCCACCCGAGCTGCGGCCGGCCGATCTGCCGCCCGTCTCGCGCTACCTCGAGCCGCTGCCGGAGTCGCCTGCGCGCCTGCACAGGAGCGGCGTCGACACGGGCGCCTACCTCGCGGTGATCAAGGTCGTGGGCGTGGGTGGGGCGGGCCTCAACGCCGTCAACCGCATGATCGACGCCGGGATCAGTCAGGTCGAGTTCCTCGCCGTCAACACCGACATCCAGGCGCTCCGCACGAGCGACGCGCCGGTGAAGATCCACATCGGCCGCGAGCTCACGCAGGGTCTCGGCTCGGGCGCCGACCCGGACGTCGGGCGCCGCGCCGCCGACGAGGCGTATGACGAGCTGAAGCAGGAGCTTCGCGGGGCGGACATGGTCTTCGTCGCGGCCGGCGAAGGCGGCGGCACGGGTTCGGGCGCCGCGCCGATCGTCGCGCGGATCGCGCGCGAGCTTGGCGCGCTCACGGTCGGCATCGTCACGACGCCCTTCCGCTTCGAGGGAACGAAGCGGCGCAGCCAGGCCGAGCAAGGGGTCGCGGATCTTCGGCAGGCATGCGACACGACGATCGTGATTCCGAACGACCGGCTGCTCGAGGTGCTCGAGCGCTCCACGTCGATGCTCGACGCCTTCAAGGTGGCCGACGACGTCCTGCGCCAGGGAGTGCAGGGCATCTGCGACCTGATTACGATGCCGGGCCTGATCAACCTCGATTTCGCGGACGTGCGGACGATCATGTCCGACTCGGACACGGCTCTGATGGGCATCGGCTTCTCCTCCTCGACGAGCGACGGCCGCGCGAAGGAAGCGGCCGAACGGGCGTTGCGCTCACCGCTCATCGACGCGGAGATCACGGGTGCGCGCGGAATCCTCCTCTCGATCGCGGGCGGTGAGGACCTGACGCTGGTGGAGGTGAACGAGGCTGCGGAGGTGATCCGCGGCGCCGCGACCGACGACACGAACATCATCTTCGGTGCGACCGTCGACGATCGGCTGACCGGGCAGGTGTGGGTGACCGTCGTCGCCACCGGCTTCGGCGGCAGGGGCCGTCGGCCTCGCGGCGACTTCGAGGCTCGTCCGACCGAACAGCGGCGCCCACCGGGCGAGGACGGCGGTCTCGACGTCCCGTCCTTCATGCGCAGCTGAGCCGGGTCGCGGGCGGTGGATCCGTATCTCGCCATCGCCTCGAAGCGCGACGAGCGCCTGTACACGGATGCGCCGATCTCCGCCGACGTGCGCGGGCGGATCCTCGACGCCGGCCGGCTCTCGGGTAGCTCGAAGAACAAGCAGCGTTGGGAATTCGTGGTCGTCTCCGGCGAAGCGAAAGAACGGTTGGCGGAGGCGGTCTACGCACCGGAGAACCTCCGCACCGCCGCTCTCGTCGTGGCGATCGTCGGCGAGGCAGGCAGCTTCGATTCCGGCCGCTGCGCCCAGAACATGATGCTCGCGGCGTGGGAGGAGGAGGTCGTCTCCTGCCCGAACGGCGTGCGCGACGCGGACGCGGCGGCGGAGATCTGCGGCGGCGAAGTCCGCGCGATCCTCTCCTTCGGCTACCCGGCGAAGCCGCGGGATGCGGCGTCCCGCAGTGCCGACGAGTGGTCGGCTCGAGCCAATCGCAAGCCGCTCGACGAGCTCGTCCGCGAAATTCGCTAGTAACACTTTGTTACTTGGTAGGACGGTGTCCGGTTCGGACATGGCCGGCGGCTTTCCATAACGCCTCCCGGGACAGCTAGTAACAAAGTGTTACTTGGAAAGACTTGTCCGTTCGGGAG
>DATFHC010000207.1:0-3642 GCA_035248765.1 Gaiellaceae bacterium | reverse complement strand
CAGACTCTCGACGCCGCCGAGCGACTCCGCGAGCTGAAAGAGGTGGGTGCGCCCGGCGATCGCAGCTGCCTCCTCCGGTGACTCGGCGAGGAACGAGACCATGCCTCCGAAATCGCGCATCTGGCTCGCCGCGATCGCGTGCCCCGGATGCGTAGGAAGGCCCGGGTAGAAGACCTGCTCGACGCGCGGGTGACGCGCCAGCACCGCGGCCACCTCGGTGGCGTTCTGGCAGTGCTGACGCATCCGCAGCGCGAGCGTCTTGATCCCGCGCAGCACGAGCCACGCGTCGAACGGGCCGGGCACCGCGCCGAGCGACTTCTGGAGGAAGCGCAGGCGCTCGGCGACAGTCGGGTCGTTCGTCGCTGCGAAACCGCCGACGACGTCGGAGTGGCCGCCGAGGTACTTCGTGGTCGAGTGGACGACGACGTCGGCGCCGAGCTCGAGAGGCCGCTGCAGATACGGAGTCGCGAATGTGTTGTCGACCACGAGAAGAGCGCCTGAGGCGTGCGCGGCGTCGGCCGCGGCCCGGATGTCCACGATGTTCAGCATCGGATTCGACGGCGTCTCGATCCACACCATCCGGGTCGACTCGTCGAGGTGGTCGGCGAGGTTCGCGAACTCCGGTGCCGGGAGGTAGTGGAAGCGGTAACCCTTCGGCTCGTAGACCTGCGAGGTCATCCGGTAGACGCCGCCGTAGACGTCCGCGATGAGGACGACGCGGTCCCCCGGGTTGAGCAGATGCATGAGCGTGGTGGTCGCGCCGAGCCCGGACGAGTAGGCCACGCCGTACTCGGCCGATTCGAGCGAGGCGAGAGCCGTCTCGAGTGCGTGCCGGGTCGGGTTGGCAACGCGCGAGTAGTCGTAGCCCTTGTGCTCGCCGACCGCGTCCTGCACGTACGTCGCGGTCTGGTAGATCGGTGTGATGATCGCTCCGGTGGCAGGATCCGGTTCTTGGCCGACGTGAATCGCGCGCGTCTCGAAGTCCACGCGCTGAGTGTAGGGGTCAGCCGCCGGTCGGGAAACGCCAGACGGCGCCGTCGTTCGACATCGAGACGAATACGCCGTCGGCTGTCGAAAGCACGCCGAGCGGCGCGTTGCCGGCGGGAATCGTCCGCGAGACTGCGTTGCTCGCGGGATCGACGACCGAGATCGTGTTCGAGTCGATGTTCGGCACCCAGAGCTCGCCGCCGACGAACGCGCTCGCGAGCGGATTCGCTCCCACGCTCACGCTGGCCGTCACCTTGCCCGTGTGCGGGTCGAGCCGGTAGACGTGGTTCCGCTCGCTCGACACCCACAGCGCGCCTGCGCCCGGCGTGATCCAGTCGGCCTTCGCGATCTTGATCCGCGCGGTGATGCGGTTCGTGTGTGTGCTGACGCGCAGGACGCGGCCACCCGCGAGGTCGCTGACCCAGAGCGCGTTGTACGCATAGGCGAGGCCGTTCGGATCGCCGAAGCCGTGGATCCGCGCTACGACCTTGTTGCGTCGGGGGTCGATCCGGACGATCGTGCCGTCCGCTTCCATCGAGGCCCATACGCTTCCCGCGCCGACCGCTGCCGCGAACGCCTGGAAGCCGATGTGGATCCGCTTCGTGACCTTGAGCGTCCGCGGGTTCACGCGCGCCAGCGTGTCGAGCGCCTGGCTGGCCACCCAGATGCTCCCGGCTCCAGCCGCGAGCCCGTACGGTCTCGCGCCGAGGCCGCGTTTTCCGGTCACGCGCGCCTCCTTCGGGTCGATCCGGATCAGCCGGTTCTGGGTGAGGTCGGTCGTCCACGCGGATCCATAGGCCGAGATGAGGATCCCGCCGGTCGTGCCGATCGGAATCTTCGTGGGCGAGGCCGAGCCGGACGACAGGGCGGCCGGGGCGGTGACGACGGCAACCGCCGCGGCGAATGCGAACATGCGAAGATGCCGCAAGGTTGTGCCGTTATACCACAACGTTGATGTAAATGAGCAGTGAGGGACCGACGATCCTGCTGGACGTCTTCCTGACGAATCAGCGTCGGAAGCAGATGATCGAGGCGGCGCTCGCGCAGACCGCGGTTCCCGCCGCGGACTATCCCCTCTACGTGCTGGTCGGGGCGGAGGGGCCGTGGACGCCGACCGGGCTGGCGAGGCGCCTCGAGATGCCGCTCTCGACAATGCTCTTCCGTCTCGGCCGGCTCGAGCGCAGGGGCCACTCCGAGCGCGTCCGCAATCCGGATGACGGCCGGTCGTACCTGATCCGTCTCACGGACGAGGGCGAGCGCTTGCTCGGCGACGCACGCCCCGCGTTCCGCGACTACGCGCTGGCGGTCGAGGGTCGTCTCGGCGCCGAGCGTGTCGACGAGCTGCGCGCCGCGCTCGAGGAGCTCCGCGATGCCGTCAGCGCCGAGCTCGAGTCACGCGCTCCGCTCCCAGAAACGCAGCGAGGCTAGCGAGAGGCTCCTCGAGGTCGACCGGTTTCTGGCCCGGCTGCCACCAGATGCCCTTCACGTGCAGCACCTTCTCGCGCCGGTCGAAGACGGGCTCGATCCGGCCGACGAGCCGGTCGCCCTGCAGGATCGGGAGGACGTAGTAGCCGTACTCGCGCTTCGCGGCTGGGACGTACATCTCGAGCCGGTAGAAGAAGTCCCAGAGCGCCTCGGTCCGGTCGCGGTCGTGGATCAGTCGGTCGAACGGCGAGAGAAAGGTGACGCGCTCGGGAACGGAACCGTCCTTCGCGTCTGGATGCGCGAAGAGCCGGCCGCGATCGAGCCGCACTCCGAGCGCCTTGAAGCGCTTCTGCTCGTACAGGCGGCGCGCCTTCGGGAGGGGCAGCGTCTCCGTCTCGGGGTACCAGCGCTCTGCGAGGTCCCACATGCGCTGTTTGCCGTTCCGGCCGACGACCGCGACCTCGCCCCGCGCGGCGAGGCACTCGAGCATCAACCCCATCTTGCGCTGGCCCCACCAGACGTGCTCGTCGCGCTTGTGGCCCGGCGCGTCCTCGATCTCACGCGAGAGGAGCGGCCCGCGCTCGCGCAGCTCCTTGAGCACGTAGCGGCGGAAAGTCGCGTGCTCCTTCAGCCAGCTTAGGATGTAGCGGTCGGTCGGCCGGTCGCGCCGGCGCATGAATGCCCTCAGGATCGGCAGGTCCTCGACCGGATAGAGGAATGCGTCCCACTCGACGAGCTTTCGCTCCTTCCAGACGAGCCGGTCGAGCTTCTGCGTGTCGAACGGGCCGAGCCGGCTCCAGAGGACGAGATGCTGTGGCGGCGAGACCGAGGAGATCGGGTCGAGCTGGAGGAAGCCGAGCCGACGGACGGTCGCGAGAACTCCGCGCGCGCTGCCGTTGAGCCACTGCGCCCGCACGGCCATACGACGCGCTTCCTCGAGCGAGACCGGAACGCCGCCCGCCGTCCGGCTCCAGCGATCCCTCACGCGTGACGCACCTCCTCGAGGCCGAGCACGCGGGCCAGCCGAGCTGCCGCACGCTCGAGCTTCGCGCCGAGGTTGCCGCGCACGCGGGGCTCGGGGTGAAAGCGCCGCACGTGGAGCACGCCTTCGGCGCGGTCGGCCTTGAGGTCCGCGCGGCCGACGATGCGGTCGCCGGCGAGGAGCGGCAAGACGTAGTAGCCGTAGGCACGCTCGTGCTCTCGCTTGTAGACCTCGATCACGTGACGGAA
>DATFHC010000206.1:0-8907 GCA_035248765.1 Gaiellaceae bacterium | reverse complement strand
CTGGGCGCTCCTTGTCGTCGACGACCTGACGGAGCAGGAGCGGCGGGAGCTTGCCGAGCGCGAGTTCGTCTCGAACGCTGCGCATGAGCTGCGGACGCCGCTGACGACGATCATCGGCGCGGTCGAGGTGCTCCAGGCCGGTGCGAAGGAGGACCCTGCCGAGCGCGACCGCTTCCTTGCCCACATCGAGCGCGAGTCGGGCCGGCTCGCGCGCCTGGCCCGCGCGATGCTCACGCTGGCGCGCGCACACTCTGGACAGGAGGTGCCGCGCGTCGAGGCGGTCGAGCTCGCGCCGCTCCTGCGCGAGGTGGCTGCGGGGCTCCAGCCGCACGCGGGCGTAGCCGTGGACGTCGAGGTGTCCGACGGGCTCGCCGTCGAGGCCAACCGCGACCTGCTCGAACAGGCGCTTCGCAACCTCGGCGAGAACGCCGCCAAGCACACCGCGCGCGGCTCGGTCGTTCTCCGCGCCTACGGCGACGCGAACACAGTCTCCGTGGAGGTGGAGGATTCCGGGCCCGGGATCAAGCCCGAGGTGCAGCGCCACGTCTTCGACCGCTTCTACCGCGGAGAGCGCGACGCACACGGCTTCGGCCTCGGCCTTGCGATCGTGCGGGAATCGGTGCGGACGCTCGGGGGCCGCATCGAGCTCGACTCCTCGCCCGGCCAGGGCACCGTCTTCCGGATCCTCCTCACGCCCACGCGCGTTCAGGAGGAGGTGACCGCGGCGTGAGCGACACGATCCTGCTCGTGGACGACGACGCCGGCGTGCGCGACGTCGTGGCCTTCACGCTGCGCCGCGAGGGCTTCGAGGTGGACGAGGAGCGCGACGGGCCGGCCGCGCTCGAGTCGGGACGGTCGGGCCGCTACTCGCTCGTCGTTCTCGACGTGATGCTGCCGGGGCTCTCAGGGGTCGAGGTCTGCCGCGCGCTGCGCGCGGAGAGCGACGTCCCGATCCTCATGCTGACGGCGAGGGACGCGGAGGCCGACCGCGTGCTCGGGCTCGAGCTCGGCGCGGACGACTACGTCACGAAACCGTTCTCGAGCGCGGAGCTGCTGAGCCGGGTGCGGGCGATCCTGCGCCGCCGCGAGCTCGACCGCGCCGGGGGCGGCGCGACCCTGCGGAAGCTCGGCGGGCTACAGATCGACCTCGGCCGCCACGAGGTACTGGTCGACGGCGAGCGCGTCCATCTCACGCTCTCGGAGTTCAAGGTTCTCTCGCTCCTGGCCGAGCAGCCGGACGCCGTCGTCTCGCGCCGCGAACTGATGCAGCATCTCTGGGCAAGCGAGCACGTCGGCGACGAACACGCGTGCGAGGTGCACATCTCGAACCTGCGCCGCAAGATCGAGCGCGATCCGACGCAGCCGGAACGGCTCGTGACCGTTCGCGGCTCGGGGTACAAGCTCGTTCCCGCATGACGTGCGGGTCGAGCGCTCGCTCCTGATCTGCTTTGTCGCGCGCTCCGGCTCCTGGTTTCTCTGCGGCCTGCTCGCGAGTACCGGCGTGCTCGGACGGCCGGAGGAGTTCTTCTGGATGCCGGGCGACCGCGTCGCGAGCCAGGATCTCGGCCACGTGCTGCGGCGCGGCTCTACGTCGAACCGGGTCTTCAGCTGCAAGTTCCAGCTCGGCCAGTGGAGCGAGCTACTCGCGCGCGCGCGTCGCGGGGCGACGGACCTCCCCGATCGCGAGCTCGTGGGCCGGATGTTCCCGAACCCGCTCTACATCTGGCTGCAACGGGAGGACACCGTGGCGCAAGCCGTCTCGTGGTCGCGCGCGATGCAGACCGGGCTCTGGAGCACGAGGAACGAGGGCTCCGGCGAGCCGCGCTACGACCGCTCCGAGATCGCCGGGTTGCTCGAGTTGAGCGGCTGGGAAAGGAGGGCTGGCGCGCCTGGTTCGAAAGCCAGGCGATCGAGCCGCTCGTCGTCACGTACGAGCGCCTCCTGGACGACTCGCAGGCAGAGGTCGAGCGGGTCGCCGCCGCCGCCCGCATCGGGCTTCCGGCAGGAATCGCCCTGCGTCCCTACCCCGGCTGGCGACGCCAGGCGGACTCGCTCAACGAGGAGTGGATCCGCCAGTCCGGGACGAGCCCCACAGTTCGTGATTGCCATTTCCGAACCGTAAATTTCCCGTTTGGAGCCGCGTACAACGCGTACGTTTGATCGGGCTCCGAGGAAAAGGGGAACATGCGTATCAAGAGAACTCAGCTTCGGCTGCCCGTTGTCGCGGCCGCGATCGGTTTGATCGCGCTCGTCGTGGTGGCGCCGGCCGCCGCCAAAAGGCACCACCATCACACCCCGCGGACGCGAGCGGTCTACGTCTCGCCGACGGGGGCCGCGAGCAAGTCCGACACTTCGTGCAGGCACGCGAAGTTCAGCTCGATCCAGGCCGCGATCGAAGCCGCGCCGCTCGGCGGGAAGGTCGTCGTCTGCCGCGGCACCTATCACGAGATGGTCACGGTCGACCGGCGGTTGACGCTCGCCGGCCAGCCACGGGCGACGATCGACGCCACCGGGAACGCCTACGGCGTCGGCGTCACCGCCGACTACTCGACCGTCAGGGGACTCCGGATCATGAACGCAAGCCCGCTCGATCCGCAGAACGGCAAGCTCGCGGACGGAATCGCGACGATCGGCCTTGGCCCGACGGGCCCTGTCGCCGCCGACCACGTCCGGATCATCGGCAACATCGTGACCGGCAACCTCGGTAACGGGATCGACCTGAACAGCACGGCCCATTCGGTTGCGATCGGGAATGTGGCGAACGGCAACGGGGTAGGCGTCAACGTCGGCGACGACCTGAGCCGCGCGTCGTCCCACAACCGCGTCAGCCACAACGTCACGAACAAGAACTTCGGCGGCTGTGGCATCGCGCTCGCCGACCACACGGGCGCAGGCGTGACCGACAACCTCGTCGATCACAACGTCGCGAACGACAACGGTCTCAGCACGCCGACCGCGCCCGACGCGTCGGCCGGGAGCGGCGTCATCATCGCGAGCCCGATCCCGAACGGCGTGTTGACCGGAAACACGATCACGCAGAACTCGTTCAAGGGCAACGGCCACGGCGGCGTCGTCGTCCATTCCCACGCGCCGGGTGCCGATCTGAGCGGCAACGTCATCTCGAAGAACCTGATCGGGACGAACAACCTGCGAACGGATGTGAACGACCTGCAGACAACGGGGATCTACCTCGGCAGCGCGTCGGCGCTGACGATCACGGTCACGGGTAACCAGATCCACGACGACTACTACGGGATCTTCGCGTCCGGACCGGTGTCGGTCGCGGAGGGAAACAACCACTACCGCAACGTCACCGCACCGCTCGGCCTCTTCCCGACCTTCTGACCAGAACGCGGGGCCGGCGGGTTAGCGCCCGTCGGCCCGCGACGGAACGATGGATTCAGGCGGGAGGACGCTCGCCCAGCCGAGTGTTTCGGTCTCGGCAGTGCGACACTGGGCAGGTGCGTGTCGGGGTGATCGTTCCGATGTCGGAGGGCGATGCGCCGCCGATGCCTTCTTGGGAAGCAGTGCGCCAGTTCGGTCAGCGGGCCGAGCAGCTCGGGTTCGACTCGCTCTGGGTCTGCGATCACTTTCTCTCTGATCCTGGCGACCGCCCGGTGGAAGGGATTCACGAAGCGTGGACGATCCTCTCCGCTCTCGCGGCTGTGACGGGATCGGTGGGTCTCGGTCAGCTCGTGATGTGTGCGGCGTTTCGTAGTCCGGGTTTGCTTGCGAAGATGGCCGTGACCGCGGACGCCGTCAGCGGTGGGCGCATCATGCTCGGGGTTGGCGCTGGCTGGGACGACGCTGAGCATCGGGCGTTCGGTTTCCCTACCGATCAGCGCGTTTCGCGCTTCGAGGAGGCTGTTCAGATCCTTTCCGGCTTGCTTGACGGCGAAAGCGTCTCGTTCACCGGTCGCTTTCACAGCGTCGAGGGGGCGCGGCTTCTCCCTCAGCCAGCGCGACGCATTCCCCTGCTCATCGCCGGCAGCGGCAGGCGGATGCTGCAGATCACTGCGAAGTACGCAGACGCGTGGAACACGGCCTGGTACGGAATGCCGGATGAGCAGCTGCGGTCCCGTCTGGACGCCTTCAACGCTGCTCTGGTCGGCGCGGATCGAGATCCCACGACCATTCGTCGAACAGTCGGCGTTTGGGTCGAAGATCCAGAGCTCATTCCTGAACAAGATCGAGACCCGGATGCCTTTGCAGGATCCACCGCCGACCTAACCCGTCTGCTCGCGGCGTACAACCAGCTTCGAATCGACGACCTGATCGTCGGCCTCACGCCAATGAGTATCCAGTCGCTCGAACGGCTCGCCGAAGCCCGACACGCCTAGATGCAACACCGCCCCGCCGACCTGCCCGCTCAGGGGTCATTCCGGAACACTGGCCCATGCGAGATTACTGCCCCCTGGCGATACGGTTGTCCCGCGCCGTGAGCCAGAACACTGATCCCAGTTCTATGGCCGCTGACGATTCGATCTCTGTGCGGGTTTTCGCTGCCCCGACTGGCGAGGAGATTGAGGCGCTTGCCGAGATGTTCGATCAGTACCGCGTTCACTACGGCGAGGCTTCTGATGTCACTCGATCAGCCTCCTGGCTGGACGAGAATCTCAGCACAAGCCGCCTTCGTGCCTTCGTCGCAGAAGACGGCGGGGGGCTCCTCGGATTTGCGATCACAACCGAGCTTCCGGCTTCGCTGCGGCTCACCCATTTCTGGCAGATCAGAGACCTCTTCGTTCTGCCGACGCACCGACGGCTCGGAGTTGCTCGCACCCTCCTCGCTTCCGTTCGGATGGCAGCAATCGCCTCGGGCGCACACCGCCTGGTCGTGCAAACCGAGGAAGACAACGAACCCGCTCTCCGTCTCTACACCGATAGCGGCTACGGCCCGATCAAGGGCTACCGCTCGCTTGTCCTGCCGCTCAGCCCCGAACCTCGCTAGGGGCTAGAGAGATACCCGATCGTGCTCCGTTCGGGGGTCATTCCAGAACACTGGCCCAGCCGAGGTTTGCTCCCGCCTCAGCCCCGCACTCGCTACGAGCCGCGCCGGTTCTTTCCGCGCAGCCGGCGTTTCATCGAAGCGAAGAACTCTCGATTCGAAACGATGTGTGGCGCGATAAACGGCATGACCAGCGTCAAGAGGATCATGAAGACGACGAAGGATGCGTATCCAACGAGGAAAAGTCGGTCTACCGGGGGTTGTCCGTTCGCGAGCCGGATCAGCACAAGTCCGACGAAGAATGTGAGCAAGTACTTGGCCAGGGCCTTGGCCATGCCAGTCAAGTGTCCAACCAATCGTTGTTCGATGCAAGAGCATCCGACATGACACGCTTGGCGCTCGACGATTCGAGACAGCTCAGGGGTCTATTCCGGGACACTGGCCCAGCCGAGCTTGATGGCCCCTGGGAGGGGCTACTCTTTCAGGGATGCGACTACGCGACCGAATCCGTCGATGGTGGGCGCCCGCTCGTTGGCGCGATGAACACCCCGAGGTCTCCGACGGCGAAGGCTTCGCGCTCAGCGCCGAGCAGAGACTCTCCGACATTGTTGGTAACGGAGGTTCGGTCGCGAAGGCAACGGACACGAGGACCATCACCCCGACTTCGACTAACTAGCGTTCTCCCGTTCAGGGGTCATTCCGGAACACTGGCCCAGCCGATTGCCACGCCCTAGCGACCTCGTTGCGCGACTTCCCAAGCCGTCTGCAGGATTACCGCGGCGCGGTCAGCATCCTCCTCCGGGACCACGACATACAGGCGTGGGAGTTCGAAGTCCCGCGGCGTCCTAGCCCCCAGCTTCAGACCTGTTTCTGGCGGTGGTTCACGTACCCAACTGCACTCGATCCCGTGTGCCCGGAGTTCGTCGCACGCTTGTTCTCCGTCCTCTGGGCTCGCGACCTCGAAGATGGGCTGAAATTCCACACCGCGATCGTAGTTTCAGGCGTCATTCCGACACACTGGCCCAACCGAAGGCGTTCTCGCTTGACGGTCTGGCGCAGCTCACCATCCCGCGATCGAGCAGGGCGCCGACGGGAGCCTGGTCAACTCGCCGCCTCTTCCCGCTCGCCTGACGCTCAGGAGTCATTCCGGAACGCTGGCCCAGCCGAGAGGACTCCGTCCGCTGCCGCTCTCCCGAAGCGCCTCGGATTGCTGCTTGACGCCTCGGGCACCCTGGAGCCATGGAACACGCCCACCATCATGGCTCCGCTTCCGCGACGCGCTCGGCGATCCAGGCGACGCTTCATTGTCTCACCGGCTGCGCGATCGGAGAGATCCTGGGCATGGTGCTGTCTGCCGCGCTCGGTCTGGGGAACGCGACGTCGATCGCCATCTCTGTGCTGCTCGCGTTCGTATTCGGTTACGGGCTCACCGTGGGGCCGGTAATCAGGGCAGGCGTCGCTCCTCGGCGTGCTGCACGGCTCGCGATCGCGTCCGACACCGTGTCCATCGCCACGATGGAGTTGGTGGACAACGCGTTCATCCTGCTTGTCCCCGGCGCGATCGCAGCGGGCCTCGCGGACGGTCTGTTCTGGTGGAGCCTGCTCGTGAGCCTTGCGATTGCGTTCGTATTAACGGTTCCCGTCAATCGCTGGCTGATCGTGCGAGGTCGCGGCCATGCCGTCATGCACGAACTGCACGCGCACTAGCCGCCTCGGGGGTCATTCCGGAACACTGGGCCACTCCAGAGTCCCCCCTGCCTTGCCGCGCTGGTTCGGCCCTAGAGCCAGCCCGGACGATCCGGCCGTTTCGGCCCTGATCGACTCCGTCGCGCGCGGGGCGGGATGGGCAGACCTCGGCGGTGAGTTCAACCTCAACCTGCGGATAGACGCCGAGCCGCCCGTTGTCCTCCGCGTTCACAGGCCCTGGGTCCGCCGGGGGCGGGTCGCGGGACTGCGGCGCTTGCGGGACCGGCTCCAGCGGACGCAAGTCCGCGTCGCTCGGCCGATTCCCATTTCCGGCTGCGACCTCCTGAGGGTTGCTGATCGTTGGGCTGAGCTCGAGGAGTTCATCGATCACGTGCAGCCACGGGTAAACGAGGACTCCTACGTCCGCGTATTCGAGGAGCTCGGACGCGTTCACACAGCGCTCAAAGCAGTCTGGGAGCCAAGTCCGCCCGAACCCCTCGACGACCACAGAACCTTCGGCCAATTGCGTTACTCGGTCGGCTTCACCCGCCGCAGGCTCGGAATCCGCAGCGAGCCGGTTGTGCATCGGATGCGCCAACTGACTGGCGAGCTCGCCAAACTCCGGAAAGAGCTCGAACTGCCATGCGCTCCGATTCATGGGGACTACAAATTGGGCAACGCGGGAGAGCTGTCAGACGGCTCGTGGGTCACCTTTGACCTGGATTTCGTGAGGGTCAGGGAGCGGCTGTACGACATCGCGGCCAGCCTGCACCACGTCGCACCGAGCGGCGAATTGCTCGAGCCGCGACGACTGCTCGACGCCTACGAAAGCACGGCTCCGGAACCGTTGACTCGCGACGAGTACCGATGGCTCCCGGGGGCCCTGGCCCTTGTGCCCCTGCACTGGGCTGCCACCGCGGGGCTCGTGGACAACGGCATCCGCGAGGCCGAGAGCGCGATGACTGCCGCCGAGGCCTGGTGGTCGCGCCGGGCTGAACTCTCGTCGTAGTCCGGCGGCCCTGCTAGGGGGACTGCGCTGGCGATCGTCGCCCTCGCGGGTGACCGCGGTCGTAATGAATGCTGTCGCCCGACTAGACGAGATGACTAGTGCTTCGTCAGAGGTCTGCGTAGTTGTAGGTTCGGGCGCCGTCCACCGCGCCTGTCACGAGTTGGCTGGCAATCTTCGCGGCTACGGCTTCGGGCGGAACGAGCCGCCCGTCGCGCTGGAAGCCCGCGAATAGTTCGACCGTGGGCAAGAGCTCCGGCGGTTGGGCGCGAAAGAACGTCTGTCTGTCCGTGTCCATCACGCCCGGCCGTAGGGTGATCGCTCGGAACGTCGGGGCTCGGTGCTCGGCGGCCAGTGCAACCGCGAGCATCTCGATGCCGGCCTTCGCGACGGAGTAGACGGCATGACCGGGCAGGGGTTCTTCGGCCGCCCCGGACGAGATGTTGATGATTCGCGGCGAAACCTTCCGATCGGAAAAGACCCGACAGAAGAGATTCGCCAGGGTCACCGCAGCAGTCAATTTGTCGCGATCGCGGCGGAGATTTCAGCCGACGAGAGCCTTCCAACAACCCCGATCGCATCCACGGTTGCGGCGTTGTTCAGCAGGCACACCGAGTCCGGCCGACGCTTCTCGATGTCTCGGAAGGCTGGGGCGCCACGATGGCGTCCGTTGCAGCCGCGTCGGCGAGGTCGATATGTGCAAACCGATAGCGATCACCCGCGGGGGCTGCATTACCCGTCCGACCGACGCCGAGAACGAAGAAACCGCGGTCGAGCAACTCTCCCGCGAGCGCTGCCCCGAGGCCACGGGACACGCCGCTGACGATCGCTACATGCTCGTTCACCGTCGATTCGTGTTCGCAGAGGAAACCTACGGACTCCAAGTGTTCACGGTTAGCGCGTCGGGGCCGCCATTTGGCGATTTGATCTTGATGGAGAACGAGGCTTTGCCCGCCCCCGCGCTGACGCAGGTAATGACGTAGCTGCCTTTTGCGAGCGGAGGCTGCACCATCGGGCGGAGGCAGTTCAACGTTCCGCGACCGGTTCGCGCCCTGAGAAGCTAACGAACGGTCGCCGTCATGGGGGGCGAGGGTGGACCGCCCAATGAGGAACGAGCCGCTCCGCCGCGTGCTTCGCGTACGGCTCGAACAGGAGCGGGCCCATGTAGCGGTCGTACAGCTCGGGCGTCGAATGCTTGAAGACGTCCGTCTCCGCCATGGCCGTCATAATCCCGCACGCGACCGGGAGGTGGAAGATGGTGCGGGCAATG
>DATFHC010000205.1:0-7383 GCA_035248765.1 Gaiellaceae bacterium | reverse complement strand
GCCGGGGTCGTCTCGTTCAACCTCGGGGATATCCATCCGCACGACGTCGCCCAGATCCTCGACCTGCAGGGGGTCGCGATCCGGGCGGGCCACCACTGCTGCCAGCCGCTGATGCACAAGCTCGGAGTGGCGGCGACGAATCGCGCGAGCTTCTACCTCTACACGCTCCCCGAGGAGATCGACCAGCTCGTCGAGGGCCTCCACGCCGTCCGTAAGGTGTTCGCGTGAGCACGGATCCCGGGCTCGAGAGCCTGTATCGCGAGGTCATCCTCGACCACTACAAGAACCCGCGCGGGCACGGGGTGATCGAGGAGGCCGACGCGGAGGCCGAAGGCCAGAACCCGCTCTGCGGTGACGAGGTCTCGATCTACGTCGCGTTCGGCGAGGACGGCGAGACGATCGACGACGTGAAGTTCTCGGGGCGCGGGTGCGCGATCTCGCAGGCGGCCACGTCGATGCTGATGGAGATGACGAAGGGCCGCACCGCCGCAGAAGTCGCCTCGCTGGACAAGGACGAGCTACTCGCGGAGATCGGCGTCCCGCTCACTCCGGTACGCCTCAAGTGCGCGATGCTCGGCCTCACGACGCTCAAGGTCGCGCTTCACAAGGCGAAGGGGACACCGCTCCCCGAAGGTCTCGCCGGCTTCGACGAGCTCGACCTGAGTTAGGCGTGCCCGAGATCGAGGTCGCTGCGGCCGACGCTTTCCCGCCCGGCTCGTCGAAGATCGTCCGCCAGGGGAGCCTCTTCGTCGGCGTCTACAACTGCGGCGGCGAGTTGTACGCGATCGAGGATCGCTGCTCGCACGACGACGGCCCGCTTTGCGAGGGCGACTGGGACGAGGATCGCTGCTGCGTCGTCTGCCCCCGGCACGGCTCGATGTTCGAGCTCTCGACCGGGCAGCCGATCTCGCTTCCGGCGACGGATCCCGTCGAGACGTACCCGGTTCGGATCGTCGACGGCGCGATCGTCGTCGAGCTTCCCTAGCTCCGCGGACGTACTCCGACGGCTTCTTCAGCGGCCTGACACGGTTGGTTGCTGATCGGGGTCGCGGAGCGGCGGTGCGAGCGAGCTCACACGCAGTCGATAGCCATGGCCGCGGATGGTCTCGATCACCCGTGGCCCGAGCTTGCGCCGCAGTGCGGCGACGTATGCGTCGACGATGTTCGAGCGAGGATCGAACTCGAGCTCCCACACGAGTAGCAGTAGCCGTTCGCGCGAGAGAACCTCGCCGGCGTGTCGCAGGAAGGTGGCCAGGAAGTAGGCCTCGCGCGGAGACAGCGCGACCGTGCAGCCGTCGATCGCCGCTCGATTTCGGGAGATGTCGACCGAAAGGGGGCCTGCCTTGACGACGGTGTCGCTCTCATCACGCCAGCGGAGGCGCGCCTCGATGCGTGCGGTCAGCTCGGCGATCGAGAGAGGCTTGTTCACGCAGTCGTCAGCACCGTGGGCGAAGCCGTCGAGTCGCAGGGACTCGTCGTCGGAAGCTGTCAGGGCGATGACCGGCAAGCGCGGGCGCGCGGTACGGATCGCCCTGAGTAACGAGATCCCATCCATGTCGGGGAGAACGAGATCGAGCAGAACCAGGTCGATTGGGCGAGCGCGTAACGCCTTGATGGCGGATGCGCCGTCGACGACGGTTGTGACGGCGAATCCTCGCGATCCCAGAAGCGCGTCGTCGCCCTCAGGCAGGGACTCGCCGGTGACCAGAAGGATCTGAACGACCTCGGCGGCCGTTTCGTTCGATAGTCCGGTCGCGCCCATGAAGCCTCCTGGTGTACGCGTGCGACAAGAGGCCGGTTTTTCGGGACGCACCGACAACGAGCGAAGATGAACATTTCTTCATCTACGTGCGCCGGAAACCGGGATGAGAATTTCTTCATTCCGACCCCGAATTCCGTTCCCCCGTCCCTTCTCGCGGCAACTGAACAGACACGTGTCAGCGCACGAGCGACGGGAGATCTCATGGACACAGCGGAACAATCGGAGCGCCTAACGAGTCGGCGGGGATTCCTGGTCAAGGGGGCTGCTGCCGGTGCGGCGACGATCACTGCGGGTCGGCTTCTGACGGCGGCTCCCTGGGCGGCGGCAAGTGGTGGGCTAACGCCGGGTGACGCGGCGATTCTTCGTTTCCTCGCTGCGCTCGAGACGCTCGAGACCGATCTCTGGCAGCAGTACAACGAGCTCTGCGGCGTCCAGGACAGCGAGGTCCCGGGCGGAAGCGGCAACCCCGACTTCACGGCCGCTGTGGCGGTTCTCGACTCCGACATGGCCCAGTACGTCCACGACAACACGGACGACGAGTTCACGCACTTCACCTTCCTCAACGCCTACCTCAGGGCGAACGGCATGGCGCCCGCCGACCTCGAACCGTTCCGCACGCTCCCCTCCAGCACCGCGACCGGCGCCCAGCAGATCGGGCGGCTGACCAACCTGATGCAGCTGACCGTCGATACCAGCTGGTGGACGCGCTATCGCAGCGACTCACTTAACCCCGATCTCGGCGACACCCTCCCGCAGGCGATCCCGGACCTCGCGACCGGCCAGCATCCGGGGATACCCCGCAGCGACGCCGACCTGACCCCGGCAGATCACCTGCAGGCGATCGCGAACACGGCCGGTTTCCACTTCGCCTTCATCGAACAGGGCGGGACGAGCCTCTACCCCTCACTCGCCCAGCGCGTCACCCACCCCGAAGTCCTGCGGATCCTGCTCAGCATCGGCCCCACCGAGACGATGCACTTCCAGACCTGGCAGGACAAGGCCGGCAATGCGCCGCCGCTCACCGACCCGGTGACCGGCCTCACGTTCCCCGACCTCAACAGTGACGGGGAACTGCTGCAGACCAACTTGATCATGCCGGAGCCGACCGTCTTCCTGAGTCGCAAGTTCCCCGTCTGCTCGATCATCCGTCCGACCGAGACGACCGGCGCCGCAATGGGGGCTCTCCGGGCGCTCACGAACAACGGCCTTTTCATCGGTCAGTCGGCCGAGTTCTTCGCCCTCATGACCAGCCTCGCCCAGGCCGCCGACGCCGCCCGCCACGGCGCCCCCTAGGCGGGAACGAGCACACGCAAGGACCGAACGGGGAGGCGGCCTATGGACTGACGAATCGGGGGCTCGATGCTGGAATCGATCTCGATCCTTCTTGGGAGGTCACCTTGAAGCAACGACGTGTGTTCAGCTTGCTCTTGGTCGGGGCGCTGATGACTGCGATCCTCGTCTCCGGGGGTGGCAGCGCCGGCGCGTCCAGCAGCGAGAACTACGCCGCCTCGCACGGCTGCGCGAGCAGCCTCGTGCTCTGTACCGAAGTCCAGGATCCCCAGTCTGTGTTCGGGCACTACGTCGGCCACGATGAGCCGTCAGTGCTGTTCTATTCGAACACGCCGGGCTCCGGAAATCACATGCAGTACAACGTCACACTGCCGACCGAGCCGGCGGGTCCGTTCTCCGATAGCAACGGCTACTCCGCGGAAGTCTCGCCGGCGTTCTGGTTCGGCATGGCCATGTGCGACACCCAGTCGTATCCCGAGTCCAGCTCGGTCTGCACGCCCGACAGCGACTCGAACATCGTCAACCCGGCCGACACCAAGCACGCGCCTGGTGCCGCGTTCATGGAGCTGCAGTTCTATCCGCCGGGCTTCGCTTCCCAGTTCGCCGGCATCAGCTGCGACGCCACGAAGTGGTGCGTCGCCCTGACCATCGACAGCCTGTCGGAGAACGCGTTCACGGGACAGCAGCTGAACCCGACCTGCACTGCGGAGGTCGGCGGCTCGATCGAGTACCGCAACTTCGCCTACCTGACGATGAGCGGGACGCCGATCGGTCCCCCAGGCCCCCTGGATTTCCAGTTCATCGGCTCGGGCGACCCGCACAGCAGTGCCGACACCTTCTACATGAACCAGGGCGACAACATCACCGTGTCGCTGTCCGATACGCCGAACGGCTTGCAGACGATCGTCCACGACAACTCCAACCCGGACCCCGCCACCAATACCGGGACGATGACCGCCAGTGCCGCCAACGGCTTCGGACAGATGAAGTTCCTGCCCTCGGGTCACGCCTGCCAGCAACTGCCGTACACGTTCCATCCGATGTACTCGACGTCCACCCCGCAGACACGCGTTCTGTGGGCGGCGCACGACTACAACGTCGCCATGGACGCCGAGACCGGGCACTTCGATTTCTGTTCCAGCATCGACCCGAACTTCAACGGCTGCAACGGCACCGAAGGAATCCCCGGGGATCAGGAGCCCGCAGACGGTGAGGACTTCGGCTGCTTCTCCGACGCTCAAAACGCCAACCCCGCCTACGTCGCTCCACCGGGTCAGGACGCGGCGTACTGCCTCTTGTCGAACGTCGGATTCGACGGCACCTCCTACAACAACTACTGGCCCAACGGCACCGGGACGAACGCGACCGCGTTCCTCTTCAGCAGCCCGAAGACCGGCGCCAACGACACCACGCCGTACCCGCAGTTCGCCTTCGAAGCGGATCTCCCGGCCATCGAATCGAACGCGACCGGCGGTCCCTGCGACAACGTCACCGGAGTGGGCTGCACCAATCCGCCGGTGACGGACGATGGATCTCCGGCGAACTTCTACCCCTACTTCTCGACCGTCGACAACGGCGGAGCCTGTAACTGGGGTGCCGGCTCGACCTTGCCGAACACGATCAACGACTTCGGCGGTAGCGCCGCCGAGTTCGGATCGCTCCTTGCGGAGCCGTATTGGCTCACGGGCCAACACGGCAAGGCCGCGAACTTCATCGAGAATTACAACAGCGGGCCGCTCACCAACACCTGCTGACAACCGGTCGTGATGTGGGAGGGGTCATTCCGCCCCTCCCACATCAGGCGGCTGCGGGCCGAGGGCCGCGGATCGCGCTCTCGGTGCGGTTCCGCCCGTTCGTCTTCGCCTGGTAGAGCGCCTGGTCGGCGGCGCGGAGCAGCTCCTCGACATTGTCCTCCGGGAGCATCGTTGCGACGCCGCAGCTGGTGCTCGTCTGCATGTCTCCGACCGACTGCGCTTCGATCGTGCGTCGGAGCCGCTCGGCGAAACGGTGGGCACCGGCGAGATCGGTCTCCGGCAGGACGACGACGAACTCCTCGCCGCCCCAGCGGGCGACGGTGTCCCCCTGGCGCGCCAAAGAGGTGAGGAGGCGGCTGACCTCGCGCAGCATCACGTCGCCGGCGGCGTGGCCGAAGGAGTCGTTGATCTCCTTGAAGCGGTCGAGGTCGAGGAGGACGACCGCGAGCTCATGGGAGAACCGCTGGGCGCGGGAGATCTCGGCGGCGAGAACTTCTTCGAGCGCACGCCGGTTCGCAAGCCCGGTCAAGGAGTCGACGCGTGCCTCGCTCGCCTGCTCTTCCGTCCAGCGGAACGCGCGCAGCAGCGGCCGGGCGAGGACGAGTGTGAGGAGCATCAGCGCGGCCAGCGCCAGCAGGCCGGCGAGGGCGACCCGCTTGTAAGCGGCGTTCTTCCGGTGGGACTCGACTCCGCTGGGGACGTACGCGCGGATCCCGATCTGCGCCGCGACCGGCAGTGTCACGCCTCGCCCGCCCTGCTCTGGCCTGGCGCCTGGTTTGACGAACGTCAGCCGGACGTCCCGCGCGGCCGACGCCGAAACGCTTCGGAGCGTGGCCGCATCGGCGGGTAACTGCGCCACGATCGACCCGATCGGCTTCCCCGCGCTCAGAAGCTGCACCCGACCGGTGACGGCGCGCTCGAGGCGCTGTCCGTAGCTCCGGTCTCCGATCTCGATGAGCAAATCGTTCTGCCGGGCGAACTGCTCGAGGCTCTTCGCATCGTGGTTGCCGATCGCGGACTGCAGGCGGGGGGAGGAAGCCAGCGCGAGAGCGTGCAGCTCGCGCCGGTCGAGGAGCCGGGCAAACCGCGCCTGTGCCGACAGGGCAGCGTCGTGCACCTCGAAGTCGATCGAGCGGGTGACGTTGCGCACTTCGTCCCGCACGATCACGTAGGAGACGAAGGCGACGGGGAAGATCGCGACCGCCGCCAGGGTGAGCATCAGCCGGAGGCGGAGGCCGAGCTCGAGCGGCGATGCGAGACGCGGCACCGGGTTCAGCCGCCGTTCCCCCGGCCGTGCCCCGAGTGCTCATGGCCGCTGTTGCCGTGCGAGTTCTCGCTCTGGCCGCTGTTGCCCTTGGAGTCCTCGCCTTGGTCGTCGTCGTTCTCGCTGCCGTCGCTGCCGCCCGAGCGCTCGGCCTTTCGGGCCTGCCCAGGCGGGGTGTGCTTCCGGTGCCCCAGCGCCAGTCCGTGCGGGGGCGGATTCTCCGCCTTGCGGAGCTGGCCCGGCGGGACGTGGCTCCGATGCTTCTGATGCCCTAGCGCCCGGCCGTGCGACGACTGGTTCCCTTCGTCGTCCTGTCCCGCTGCGGCGGGCGTCGTCTGGGTCGGCGGCGGCGGCGTGACCACGGGCCCAGTGCCACCGCCTCCGCTCGGCGGCGGAGCCGGGGTCGGCGTGGGGGTCGGCGTCGGCGTGGGGGTCGGGGTCGGCGTGGACGTCGGGCCTTTTCCTCCGGCCGAAGCGTGGTGCACGGGGCGGCTGACCGGGCTCGTGGCCGCCCCGCCGCCGCTTGCCTGCCGTGAGCCGCTGCTCCCGGTCGCGGTTGGGCGTGCAGCCGGAGTCGAGTGGGCCTGCGGCTGCGACCGGTGATGCGGGCGCTTCCCTGTCGGTAGACGCGGTACGACGACCTTCTCCACCGGCCCCGGGCCGGAAGCGGAACGCGAGCCCGGACCTGAACCGAGCCCGAACGTGGGGAGGTGACCGGTGCCTGAATCGAGTATCCGTGGCAGTGCCACCCCCGCTACGAGGAGCGCGATGACCGGCACCGCCGCAGCGCGAGCGATAGCCAAGAAAGCGCGCCCCTTACGGGGCTCGTTTACCGCCACTGCCTTCTACTCCCCTTCCGGAAGGGCCCATCCCGGCCTTGGCGCAGAGATACAAGAAACCCGTTCGCAGATCAACCGGAATCCGACACCCAGATCCGCTCTTTCCGGAGGATTCATTCGGCAAGCGCGGCGGCCTTGCGGAGCACCGGCCCAGGCTCGACACTGCACTCGTGGTTCAGGACGTCCGCTATGCGCGCTCCGGCGATGTCTCGATCGCGTATGCGGTGCTCGGCGACGGGCCGTTCGACCTTGTCTGGACGCCGGGTGCCCTCTCGCACCTGGATTTCGTGTGGGAGGACGAGGTCAGGGCGCGGTTCTTCGGTGCGCTCGCGACCTTTTCGCGGCTGATTCTCTTCGACAAGCGCGGTACCGGCCTGTCGGACCGGGTGGCGGGCGTTGCCGACCTTGAGACGCGTATGGACGACATCCGCGCCGTGATGGACGCGGCAGGCAGCGAATCGGCGGCCGTATGCG
>DATFHC010000204.1:0-17735 GCA_035248765.1 Gaiellaceae bacterium | reverse complement strand
GGACTCTCTAAAAGCCCTGCACAGCAGAGATTTTCTCTCGAGATCGACTTGCACATCTTGCAGCTTGATGCAGGTATGAGCACTTTATGGATGTCCCAGATTTCGAAGGGGTCCTCCAACCACGGGCGCTGGAGTACGTGGCATCTGACTTGCGACCTACGGCGACCGAAGCTCCGGAGGTCGCGAGCCGACGCTGCGAGAACAATGACCGCGTCCGCGCCGGCTGTCGCTCGACGGCAATTCGCCGTCTGGGCGGTGAGTCGATCAGCAGCGGGCGAATAGACGGAGTCGGACCTCGAGCTCGATCTCAACGGATCGGTGCGTCGTCTCAAGTCGGTCTACTACGTCTTTCGGGATCAAAGTGCCTGCCCACGTTCTTGTCTCCTCGAGCGCCTCGCTCCCCGAGTCGAAGCCGTGCAGGACGGCATAACGCTCTTCGTGTCGCAACTCGAAGAGGCGAGTTTCGATGGCCTCCTCGACACGCGAGTCGACGGCCGCGACCGTCTGTAGCCATTCGTCTTCTTCGAGTTCGCCAGCCAGTTCGCCTTCCACTCGGACGGGTGAGCGCGAGCCGATCGGCTGCGTGTCTACGAGCACTGCACCGGGAACGAGTGCCGTATGGATGCGTTGCAGCGCGTGGACCACACGCTCCGGCGGGACGCATCAGAGTGACCAGCCGCAAAGCGCGACGTCGAACCTTTCACGCTCGACGTCGAGCGCCTCCGCCCCGTGCACTGCGAAGCTCACTCTTCGCGCCTCGTCGCTGGAAAGCCCTGCTCGAGCCGCCTCCACCTCGTCGCCATCAGGGTCGAATGCATAAACGCTGTGGGCCCGCGCAGCCGCGAACCGCGTGAGCCGCCCGTCCCCACAGCCAATCTCCAGAACACGCGCATCCTGCAGGCGAACGAGCGACTCAATCCGTCGGGGCTCGGCCTCTTGTGCGTCTACGACGTGCATTGCAGAATGCAGATCCTCGTTGCTCGCGAGCTCCGCTCGGCATTCGAGCCATCTACGAAGGCGCGGCCGGCTTGTATGCCTTTGTAATCGTGCCGCGGGCGCCGAACTTCTCCGCCTTACGCCGAGTGTCTTCAAACTTGGAGCGCGCGTAGGTGTCCACAAGCTGGCCGGTTTCAATCCGCTCGAAGCCATGACGTTCGAGGGTTCTGGCGTACGCTGCTTCCAGCAGCGCCCCTGCTATTCAGCCGGTCCAGAGGTCGATGTTGCGGCGGCTCTCTTCGCTTACGGGCCGCTGGATCGTTATGTCGGCGATCTGCAGCCGTCCGCCCGGCTTGAGCACGCGATGCAGCTCGGAGAAGACCGCGTCCTTGTCCGGGATCAGGTCGATCACCCCGTTCGAGATCACGACGTCGAAGCTCTCGTTGGCGAACGGCAGCCGCTCGGCCTCTGACTCGACGAACTCAACGTTCGTGGCACCCATCTCTGCGGCAGCGGCTTGGGCCTTGTCCAGCATCGCCGGAGTCATGTCGATCCCGGTGACATGGCCCTCTGGCCCGACCATCTGAGCGGCAATCAGCGAGTCAGTACCGGCGCCAGAGCCGAGATCGAGGACTCGCTCGCCGGGCGCGAGCCGACCGAGTTCCCACGGATTGGCAATACCAGCGAATGACTGCGCCGCCGCCTCCGGCACACTCGCGAGCTCGTCCGGATAGCCGAGATCCTCCGCCCAGGCTCGACCGGTCGGAAAGATGAAATCGCGACCCGGCTCCTCGGACACCGACGTGTATGTCTTCTGGATCTCGCTCTTCAGGACGGCGACGTCGACTCCGACCTCGACGGCCATCACGCCACCCCGACCGTTGATACAGCCAGCCTCATACGAGAACCATCTCACAACCTCAATAGCTGAAGACAGTCGCATCGCTGCCCGCCCATTCCCACATCGGAGTTGCGCCCGCGACCTTCGTGCCGGCCACTGTCTCGGCCTCGGCGAGGTCGCGCGAGGCGAGGCAGATTGGGCATAGCCAAAGCTCACCGCCGGCCTCCGTGAACTGCTGCCAGAGCCCCTCGAGTGGCGGGCAGTCCTTGCAGACGGCGCCCTGCAGCCCTCCCGGGAGGCCGAGGCGTACTGCATCCTTCGTGGCCCAGACGACGACCTCCTTTCCCTGCTGCTGCGCGGCCGTGGCCACGAGGAGCGCGACGAGCACGCGCTCACCGTCTTCCATTCCGGTCGCGAGGTTGATCAGCACTTTGTCACTTGCTCCCATCGTCTACTCCTCGCTTTCGTGCCCTAGGGAACCGGGGCGGGTATGAGTGCCGGTCGTGATTGCCATCTGGTCAGGGCAACGACGAGGCCGCTGGCCGCGGTGAGCGCTGCGACGGTCGCGATCGCCGCTTTTGGGGAGGTGGCGTCGGCGGCGAAACCGGCGACCAGGGCGCCAGCCACGAAGCCGAAGTCGCGCCAGAAGCGGTAGACGCCGACGGTGCGGGCACGCTCGCGGGGTTGGGTGGCGTCGGAAACGGCGGCGATCAAGGTCGGGTAGACGAGCGCTGTCCCAAGGCCGAGGAGCAACGCGGCGGCGAGCGAGGCGGCGAACGCGCCGCGGCCTGCGACGAGCAGACCGAGTGCGCCAGCCTGGACGAGCATCCCCGCTGTGATCAGCGGTTTACGCCCGGTGTGGTCGGAGAGCCAGCCCGTCGCGAGCTGGCCAGCGCCCCAGACGAGCGGGTAGGCGGCAGCAACGACCGCAATCTCCCGTACCGAGGCGCCGTGGGCGGCGAGATAGAGCGGCACCAGCCCCCAGGCGAGGGCGTCGTTTAAGTTGTTGACCAGTCCGGCTTGACTGCAGGCGCGGAGGACGGGGTCGCGCCAACTCGCCTGGGCGAACGCCTCGCCGAGACCTTGAGGTCGCGTCGTCGAGTCTCCGTGTGCGAGCTGCTCGTGCGCGACGTGCGCTCCGGTGTCGCGGACAACGAAGAAGCTGAGGAGTAGCCCGACGGTCGCGAGGACTGCCGCGCCCACCCAGATGACCGTGCGCGGGGCGTAGCTCGCGGCGAGGGCGCCCGTCGCAAAGGCAGCGGCGGCAACCCCCAGATACCCGGCCGCTTCGTTCAGGCCAAGCGCGAGGCCGCGGCGGCGCGGTCCGGCGAGGTCGATCTTCATCACGACCGTCATCGACCAGGCGAAGCCCTGGTTGATCCCGAGCAGCAGGTTGGCGGCAACGATGAACCACCAGGAGCTGGCAAGCCCGATCAACAGCGGCACCGGCAGCGCGACCAGCCAGCCGATTACGAGTAGCCGTTTACGGCCGATGCGCTCGGCGAGATCGCCGGCGGCGAGGTTGGTGAACGCCTTCGCCGCGCCGAAGGCCACGACGAACGCGAGGATCGCCGAGCTCGAGCGCAGCCCGAATTCCTGCTTGCCGATGAGCGACAGCACGCTCCGCTCGAGGCCGACCACGCCGCCGACGAGCGCGTTCAATCCGACCAGAAGCGCGAACTGGCGTGCGTTGGCCCGCAGCCCGAGCTTGACCGTTTCGCTCATGCGGGCGCCGTGACGCTGCCGGCTCGGTTGGCCGCGACGATGGCCGCCTGGTCGGCGGGGCGCGGTGGCAGGTCGTCGAGTAGCTCAGCGGCAAATCTCTTCGGGTCCTCGATCGCCAGCAGCGGGTTGTGTGTCCGCTCGAAACCAATCGAGGAGACGGGGTTACCTGAGAGGCCGCGGCCGCAGACCGAGCCGCCGAAATGGCTCGGGTAGAGGACGACGTGGTCGGGCAGCTCGAGCAGGCGGCGGAGACTCACTTGAAGGAGCCGGGCCTGGCCGTGCGCATCGCCGGCGCCGTGCAGGTCGGGCCGGCCGACGTCGCCGATCAGCATCGAGTCGCCGCTAAAGACGAGCCACGGCTGATCGTCGCCGCGCCCGCGGTCGGCGACGAGGTAGGCCTGGTGCACGGCCGCATGTCCCGGCGTCGCGAGCGCGGTCACGACGTTGTTGCCGAGCTCGACTCGGTCGCCGTCGCCGACTGCCTCGTGCTCGAAGGCGACGTCAGCCTCCGCAGGGAGGTAGGCCGTCGCCGCCGTCCGGGCGACGAGTTCGGGCAGGCCGGAGACGTGGTCGGCCTGGACGTGGGTCTCGAAGACGGCCACGATCGGGGAACCGATCTGTTCGGCGGCCCAGAGGTATTCCTCGACCAGATTTGCGTGCGGATCGACCACCGCGAGTTTCCGATGGCTCGTGCAGCCGAGCAGGTAGCTCGCGCATGCGGTCTCCGGGACGAGGAACTGGCGGAGGATCATGCGACGGTGATCACCAGCTCGACCGGGACGGCGCGACGCAGGCAATCACCGACCGGCGAATGGCTGTCCGCCCACCGGACGAGCTCCCCGAGCCGCTCCTCGTTCGCCGCCTCCGCCGTCAGCTCGACTCGCAGCCGAGCGCCGACCGGTCCAGGGTCGACACCGTTGCCGACTCCCAAGAGCCCACGCATGTCGGTCTCGCTTTCGGCCGTGACCTCCAGTCGGGTCAAGGCGATCTCGAGCTCTGCGGCGCGCATCGCGATCGTCGTCGCAGCGCAGGACGCCAGGGCCGCGCGGATCAACCAGCCCGGCGTCGGCGCCGTACCTTCGCCGCCTACCGGCGGCGGCATGTCTGTGACGACGGCCCAGCCGTCGCCACCTTCTGCCCGACAGCGGAGACCGTCCTCAATGACCGCGGTCGCCGGACGGTCGGGCGCCGGACCGGCATCGGCCTTCCCAGCTAGGACGCTTCTGACGTTGATGATGGATTCGCGGATGTCGCTCATGAGAAGAACGTACGGCTCAGCGACGCATCGCGCTAGACGAAATCTGCAATAGCACGTATCGTCTGAGTCGATATCCGATGACACTGCTTTCGGAGCTCTGGGACACGACGCGAATGCGTTTGCTGGTCGAGATCGACCGGCGCGGCAGCCTGTCAGCCGCGGCCGAGGCTGTCGGCATCGGCCAGCCCTCGGCGAGCCAGCACCTCCGCACGCTCGAGACCGCAGCCGGGCAGCGCCTGGTCGAGCGGAACGGCCGCGGCAGCCGCCTGACCGAGGGCGGTCGCCTGCTCGCCGCGCACACAGCGCAGGCGCTCGCCGCGCTCGCGGCGGGCGAACAAGAGCTCAGCGCGCTCGCTGGCCTCCAGACCGGCACGATCCGCCTCGGCGCCTCGACCGCGCCCGGCTCCTACTTGCTGCCGGACACACTCGGCTGCTTCCGCCGCGACTACCCCGGCGTCGAGGTCGAGATCGAGATCGCGGCGAGCGGGGAGATCCTCCGTCGCCTGCTCGGCGGTCGCATCGAGCTCGCGATTGTCGGCGTCGACAAGGCCGATGAGCGGATTGCGCTCGATCCGTTCCTCGCCGACGAAATCGTGGGCATCGCGAAAGCCGGGCTCGTCGAGACGAACAAGGGCAGGCTCGATCCGAAAGCGCTCCGAGAGGTGACGCTGCTCTGCCGCGAGCCCGACTCGAGCTCCCGCGGCTACGTCGAGGCCGAGCTGCGCGCGATCGGCGTCCAGCCGGCACACGTCTGGGAACTGGGCTCAACCGAAGCCGTGAAGCGCGCCGCCCGCGAAGGACTCGGTGTCGCCTTCCTCTCGGCCTACGCCGTCGCGGAGGAGATCGAGCGTGGCGAGCTCGATGTCTTCCGGCTACGCGGCCGCCGGCCGCTCAGCCGCAACTTCCACATCGCCCGGCTCGCGAGCCGCCCACTCTCGCCGGCCGAGACCGCGTTCGTCGCGACCCTGACCCGCTGCTGCGCGAAGCAAGCGACCTACGCGCAGGCATGTGTCGCCGCTGGTTCCGCGCCAGCTTCCTGAGCTCGGCGCGAACGAGCAGAGAAGACGATGTCGGGGATGCGCCGCATCGTTCCAGCGGATGCGGTCAAAGCCGACTGACGACGCGGCTCCAACCGGTTGTAGGCGCGAGGATCGAGAAACTGGATTGCACGACGATGGGGGTGGCTGCAAAATGAGGGCGTCGTGGAGCCTGAGGTCAGGTATGCGCGGAGCGGAGACGTCTCTATCGCCTATCACGCGTACGGCGATGCCCCGATCGACCTGATCTTCATCACCGGTTTTGTCTCGAATATCCAGTACGGCCTTGAGAATCCGCTCGTCCGACGCCTCTACGAGCGGATCTCCCGGTTCGCCCGCCTGATTCGGCTCGATCGGAGAGGGACCGGTTTGTCTGATCGGCCACGCGAAGTGCCAACCCTCGAAACGAGGATGGACGACGTGCGGGCCGTGATGGACGCGGTGGGTTCGGAACGAGCCATCCTGCTCGGAACGGCCGAGGCAGCCCCGATGACGGCTTTATTCGCGGCAACCTATCCCGAACGCGTTGGGGCTCTGGTGATGCACAACGGTTACGCGAAGGCGCTCTGGTCGGCGGATTATCCGTGGGCGCGCACGCGGGAGGAGTGGCTGGCGCTGCTGGGCGAAATCGAAAAAGGTTGGGGAACCGAGGCGTATTTCGACTCGGTTCTCCGTCGCAGCTACCCGTCGGTGGCCGACGACCCTGAGTTCAGACGCTGGTTCGTGAACATCATGCGCTACGGCGCAAGCCCCTCCGCCGCGCTCACCGTGCACCGGATGGCGATGGACGTCGACATCCGTGACATCCTCCAGGCCATCCGAGTCCCGACGCTGGTCTTGCATCAGCACGCGACCGCTGACCACGCTCGGTATCTCGAGGAACGCATCCCCAACGCGCGCCGGGTCGAGCTGCCGGGAGCGGACCAGACAACCTGGACTGCAGAGACTCTGCCCGACGAGATCGAGCGATTCGTGGGCGAGGTCTGGGAGGAACCAAGGCCGGAGACCGTTCTTTCGACCGTCCTCTTCACCGACATCGTCGAGTCGACCGAGCGGGCGGTCGAGCTCGGCAATCGGGCCTGGAGCGAGCTTCTCTTACGGCATCACACAGCCGTGCGCACCCAACTCGACCGCTTCCGAGGTCGCGAGATCGATACCGCTGGCGATGGCTTCTTCGCGAGCTTCGACGGCCCATTGCGCGCGATCAACTGCGCCTGCTCGATCGTCCATTCCGTCGCCGATCTAGGCCTTCATGTGCGAGCTGGTCTCCACACGGGGGAATGCGAGGTGATCGGAAACAAGATCGGCGGCGTCCCCGTCGTGATTGGATCCCGCATCGCTGCCGAAGCGGGGCCCGAGGAAGTCCTCGTCTCCCGAACGGTCAGGGACCTCGTGGCCGGCTCGGAAGTCCGTTTCCGCGAACACGGCTCTTCCGTGCTCAAGGGCATCCCGGGCGAGTGGGAGCTCTACTCGGTCGACGCATGAGCGTTCGTTCTTCCTCGTCAATCGGTCTAACGAGTCAGCCGGCACCCCACCCTCGGGCAGGGGGCCTCCACGCCGCCGAGCGGATCCCATCGCAGCGCAAGCTGGGTGGTTCCCTACAGAGCGATAGACACAGCCGAACACCCGCTTCATGCAAGATCGCATCGCGATAGAGCGAGGGCGATCAGATGATGGCAGGAGTCGGGGCAGCGGTGGTGGCACTCGCCGGGATAGCAGGTAGTGGGTCGGCCTGATTTCGTCGCGCAGCATCGCCTTGCGCTCGCGCGGCGGACTCAAGCAGCGTTAACCCACCTAAACTGACCGACCCTGAAGCCCTAGCTCGCGAAGCTGCCCAATCAGGGCTTCACGCTCTTGGCGGCTGTGCTCGGGCTCGTCCCACTTGCGCAACACGTCGAGCACGTGCCTCGCCTCAATGGGCGACATCCGCACGAAGCAGTGCCGCAACCCAAACCGCACGCCAGCCCGTCCGCGGAATGTCCGTTCTCGCGCGCGAGAAGAGCAGCTTCGACACTCTCCCGCCGCACCACCCGACTGCGACGCGTAGCCAGCGCAGCGTTTACGACCGCCCGCCAGACCCAGGCTTCCAACAGCCCCTCGCCCGAAAAGACGCCTGGTCACACAACGCCTGAGCGAAACCCTCTTGAACGGCGTCGTGGCCGGCCGCGTCCTCTCCGAGGATCGCCATTGCCACACGAAGGAACTGCCGGTACCGCAACCGGTAGATGATCTCAGCTCGCCTTCGAGCCTTCGCGGTCGCGCCATCGGATAAATGATGCGCAGACCGGACCGTTTGTTTGGTCGCACCCGCTCGGGCTCATTCCGGAACGCTCCCCAGCCGATCGTCTGGCGTCTACTCGTGTCCTGCGGGACTTAGTCCGGATCGGCGGCTCCAGCGGCGCGGAACGGCGGCAGCTCACTTCGCCGAGCAGCCACTAAATTCCCGAACACTGGCCGATGCGAGCGTCCGGCAGGGCGACTCGTTACCTGCGGCCGGCGTGGAGGCTGCGGGCGATCTGGAGGGCGGTTTGTTCGCCTCGCGGTGTGCTGATCGTGATGTAGACGCTTTGTTTTTTCAGGTAGCCGATCCAGGGCGTGGGGACTACGCGGCTGCGGATGGTCGTGTAGCCGGTCTGGACTTCCACTGTGTTGGCAGGGATGCTGAACCAGGGCGGTGTTCGGGGTGCCCGCGGAAGCTCGTAGATGGTGGTGAAGTGCGTCGTCGCGAGCGCGTCTCTGGGTCGCCCGTAGACGTTTACCGGGGTGGGAAGCGTCGGCTCTATTCCGTTTGAGGGTGGCCCGTACCCCAGCGCTATTCCCTGGATCGGTTTGGGTCTGGGCGCGCCGTAGGAGAACCGATGCTTGGTCTTGCGAATCGTGAAGGGCGTGACGGTGAGGAGTTTGAGACCAGCCACCTTCGCCCCGGCGGTCAGCCATGGCGTGCGCACGACGGTGCTGTGCGTGGCGGAGGGATTGGCCGAGCCGAACGCGTAGCCTGGGGCTAGTAGTTGTCCACGGAAGGCGGGGGTTTGCCGTGGCGCCCAGCTTCTCTTGAAGTCGGCTGGGTTGTAGGCGATCGCTTTGGCCACCCGGATTCGGGTGTAGAGGTAGCGTTCTCCGCTGGGACTGCGAAGAAGGACCGGCTTGTACGAGTGGGGATCGACGCCGACCTCTCCGATCTCGCGCAGCTCGAACCAGTGCCGATCTCGTGGCGGTACCACACGGAGCCAGTCGACGTTATGCCCCTGGAAAGTTCCTCGACCCACGAGCGTGACCGCTCCGCGCCGGAGCGCTGCGCGAAAGTCGCTGGCTAGCGCGACATAGAAGCGGTCAACCGCGGCGGCTTCGGTTGCCGATCCGTAGTGCGACTTCCAGAGCTGATCGGCGACTGGCCGACCGCCGTCGGTGGAGATGATGTGGTGGACGTTCGACTGCCGGTCGACCCACATCTCCTCGCCTGCCGTCCTCACAGTCCGCCGACCAGTCTTCAGATCGACGAAGACCGTGCTCGGCGGCCACTCCATCACGACATGGATGACCGGCCTGCCATGGAAGCTCGCCTGAGAGCCAGACGCCGGCCGTAGCTCAAGAGTCGCGGCGACCGCTGCGGCCGCGACGACCAGCGCAGTCAAAGTCAGTCCGCGCCTCCGGCGAGCGCGCCGCCTCGCCTCCGCGATCAGTGGATCGAGCGAGAACGGAAGGCGTGGCGCATGTGCCGACATAGAGCTATTATTGCTAGCACCAATGCTCAACGTCAAGATCGACCGCGGAGAACAGACAGACCTCTTCAAACAGGTCGCGGCCGAGATCCGCCGCGCCATCGCCGAGGGCGAAGCGAAACCCGGGGAACGGCTCCCCCCCGCCCGCGACCTCGCCGCTGTACTCGGCGTCAACACCAACACCGTGCTTCGTTCCCTCCGCCTCCTCCGCGACGAGGGTCTGCTCGAGTTCCGCCGCGGTCTAGGTACCCGTGTCGCCGGAACCCCCGAGCAAGGAGCTGTACTCGCCCGCGCTCGCGAACTGGTCCAATTCGCCCGCCAAAACGGTTACCGCACCGACGAACTAATCAAAATCATCGAGAGCGTCGGCTAGCTTCCTCAGGGGTCATTCCCGAACAGTGACCCAGGCGAGTGTTGTTGCTCTAATGCCACACTCGGGCGGTGATCGTCCGTCAGGCGACGACATCCGACCGGGAAGCTCTGCATGCGCTGTACGGCGCGTTTTTCGAGGAGATTCAGACACCCGCTTATTGGGGTGTGACGCTTGCGGCCGAGTTAGCCGAGGTGGACGAGATCGTGGCGGACGGTCTGGCATTCCTCGCCGAAGAAGACGCTGACGTCGTTGGTTTCGTGCTTGCTCGCCGCAAGCAGGGAACGCGCGGGCTGCTCTCCGACATCTACGTGCGTCCGCAGTCGCGGCGGAGTGGACACGGAACAGCGCTAGCCAGAGCAGCGGCCGAGGCACTGCAACAACGTGGCGCAACTCACATAACGCTGTCCGTCCACGTCGCCAACGCTCCAGCTCTGGCGGCGTACGAGCGCTGGGGCTTTCGACGGCGAACGCTAACCCTGGAGGTCGCGACCGAGGAACTCAGGCAGCGCCTGTCCGAGAGCGACTAGTCAACGCTGGCATGTACAGCGAAAGGACGCCTTGGGCCATGCCGACTCTCTCTCTAGACGGTGCGCGGTGTCGCAGCTGTCGTCGCCGGGCCTCGATCCGCATCGATGGCGTGCGGATGGAATAGCAGGGCTAGCTGCGCGACGCCTTCCGCGACGCGCGGCGCGGGACGAGAGAAGAAGGCATTCGCGTCGACGGCGACACTCGCAATCGCGGACGCGGCGAGCCGCGCCGGCAGCCCAAGCCGCGCCGCCTCCCTGATCGCCCGCGCGGCGTCGAAGCCGCACGGGGCGAGCACGACGAGCTCGGGCGCGGCGGCGAACACCTCGTCCCAGCTGCTTGTTCGCGACGGCTCTCCCGCACGCCCGAGCAGGTCGACACCACCCGCCGCCGCGACCATCTCCGGTAACCAGTGACCCGCCACAAAAGGCGGGTCCAGCCATTCCAGAACGACGACGCGACGCGGCTCCTGTCCCGCGACGGCCAAACTCGCCTCCTCGATCGTCGCCCGCATCCCCTCGACGACTCTCCGCCCCCGCTCTTCGACGGCGAACCGCTGCGCGAGCAGGAGCACCGACTCCTGGATCTCCCGGATCGTGTGCGGGTCGAGCGAGATCGTCTCGGCATCGAGGCCGCACACGGCTCGCACCTCACTGCTTGAGACCGCGCATACGGCACAGAGGTCCTGAGTCACGATCACATCCGGAGCGAGCGAGGCAATCAGGGCTTCATCGAGCGCGTAGAGCGAGCGACCGTCTGCGAGAGCGCCGCGCACAGCCTCATCGATCTCCGCGCTGGCGAGCTCTGCAGTGTCGAGGCGCGCAGCTGTAACGACCGGCAAACTCCGCACTTCCGGAGGCCAGTCGCACTCGGCGGAACGACCGACAAGCTGTTCGGTCAGGCCGAGGTCGCCCACGATCTCCGTTGCGCTCGGAAGCAAAGAGCAGATGCGCAGGCCGCTCCTCACCCCCGCGCCTCCAGCAGGTCGGAGAAGATAAACCCGTCACGCTCTACGACTTCGCCGTGCCGGCAGCAGATCGGCTCGGCGAAAACAGGCCCGTCGTAGACGAAGGTGTGGAACTCCCCGTTCTCGCCACACGGGTCTACTTCAACTGGGAAGTTGCGCAACAGCTCCTCGTCATATTCGCGCCCGGCGAACGACGGGTCGAGCACGCGCGGGTCGACGCACACGACGATCGCGCGGAAGCCGGCGTTGAGGAAACACGCGGCCAGCTCGCCGGTGTCACGGCCCCAGAGTGGAAAGCAACCACGCTTGCCCGCGGCCGCGAGTCGGCTCTCGCGGTAGGCGCGGATGTCTTCTAGAAACAGATCTCCGAAGGCGACCTCCTCTGCTCCTCGCAGCTCGGCCGAGGCAAACGCTCCGCCGAGCCGAGTCTCGTACACCTCGTTGCTGCACTCCGGTGGGATCTCGACCTCGACCAGTGGCAGCCCCACCGCTTCTGCCTGTCGCCGGAGCAGCGCCCGCCGCACACCGTGTATCGAGACGCGCTCGTATTCCTCGGTTACCGTCGTCAGAAGCGCGACCGGAGACGTCCCCGACTCTTCGCGCAACACCCAGAGCGCAAGCGCCGAATCCTTGCCGCCACTCCAGGAAAGCACCATCAGCTCGACCATAGCCACCGGGGAGTACGGCACCACGTGGCCCGACAAGCTCTCGCGCTAAGCGCCAGCCTGGGCGCCGACCCAGGCCGGCACTAGCGTCTTGGAGGAGCTATCTCGCCGGCTGGAGCGGAGGCGAGGCTCCCGGCCCGGCCGTCACGGCTTCGCAGACCTTGGCTCCCCCGGACAGGGTGACCCACTTCGTGTCGGTCACGAGCGTGACCGTCCATGCGCTCAGCTGCTGACCCGTCGCGTCGAGTACGTGGAAGGTCGGAGCCCAGGTGCCCGAGCCGCAACCCATCCCGCCGGTGACGGTCGTGCCGATGATGAAGTAGCCGCCCTTGCCGACCGTAGCCGTGGCCGGCGCCCCGTTCGGCCCGTCGAACTGGACGCTCGAGGCTCCCGCGTCGCTCGTATGGCCGTACACGACCACCGTGGTCGCGTTGTCGACCAGGGGCGACTGACCACCAACACTCGCGTAGACGCTCGAGGAACCCGTCGGCGCGGCAGAGCACTCGCCGCCCTCGTGCGCCGAAGCCGGAACCCAGGGAGTGATGACCAGCGTGCAGAGGCCACCCTGGCTATTCGCCGTGGCGTAGAGGTGGTACAGCCCGCTGCTTGCGACGAGCACCGCCTTGCCTGGCTGCGGGTTGAACCCGAGCTGGGTCGCGTAGGAGCCGAAGTCCGCCTTGACGTCCGGGGGAGCGGGCGAGCCGATCAGCCAGCCGGTGCCCGCGACGGCAACGGTGGCGATTGCGCCTGTGAGGCCGAGGGCGACAGCGACGAAAGTGAAACTCCGCCGCCAGCGCCGCACCGGCCGGCGCTTGAGCGTCACGGGCTGAACCCGCGCGAACGGCGCGAGCAGCTCGCGAACCAGGTCGTCGTCCCGGCTGAGTTCGAGTACGGGGGTCATGACTTCATCTCCTCATCCAAGGCGGTGGTGGATTGGTGGCCGGCGGCGCGAATGAGGCGGGCCCTGGCTCGCGCGAGCCGCTGGCGAATGGCTTCAGGCGTGCGGCCGGTCATCGCAGCGAGCGCGACCGCGTCGAACCCATGCAGGTAACGCAGGACAAGAAGCGCGCGATCATCTGGTTCGAGGGTGCGCTCGAGTAGGTCGCGAAGGGCGAGCAACTCGAGATCGTCCCGCTCGCCCGGCTCAGAGCGTGGCGCGAGACGCTCGAGAGCGGCTCGGAAAGCGGCGGCGCCTCCGGAGCGAGGAGAGGGCGCGGTTACGAGCGATTCCGAACAGCCACGCCTCCGGATTCTCGATCTCGCCGAGCTGGTCGCGGCAGCGGAACGCCTCATAGAAGCTCTCCTGCAGCAAATCCTCGGCAAGCGCCCGATCCCCAACCATCTGCGCGAGGAACCGCCCGAGCCGCATTTCGCACGCGTAGAAGAGCTGCTCGACAGCTTCGGCGTGCAACGCGGAGGCGGCTCGGAGGGCGGCGCCCGGCCAAGGCGTACCCTCCCCCTTGGCTGGCTCGAGATGCGCGGCGAACTCGTTCATCTATGAATACAGGTGCCGATCTAGGGGCGAGCGTGACACAGGTGGGTCAGCCCGTGAGCCCAGCGGTAAGGACGGCGACCCGAAGCTGCTGCCTTGTGGATGATGGGCGCACGTGTACTTCGCTCTGTGCGCCCTAGACGCGGGCACCGGCGATGAGTCTCGCCGTGGGTTCCAGTCTGTGCTCACGACCGATCAACGCACTCGAGGAGAGCCTCATGACCGCTACCTACACCTTCGACGTCTTTTCCAGCCTCGATGGCTTCGGCTCCGTCAGCGGCGGCGATTGGGGCGGCTACTGGGGCAAGCAAGGCCCGGAGCTGCTCGACCACCGCCTCGCCTTGTACAGCGAGGCGCAGCGGATGGTTTTCGGGGCCAACACCTATCGGCTATTCGCCCAGATGCTGGCCTCGAGTACCGAGGAGTCGGAGGTGAGGGATCCGTGGGTCACCCGGATGGTGAACCTGCCGACGATCATCGTGTCGACCACGCTGGACGGACCTCTTGACTGGGCGGACGCGACCGTGGCGAGCGGCGACGCGGTCGACGTCGTCGCCCGGCTCAAGGAGGAGTCCGAGGTGCCGCTGCGCTCGCACGGGAGCTTGTCGATGAATCGGGCGCTGATGGCCGCAGGCCTGGTCGACCGTGTCCAGGTGACGATCTTCCCGGTCATCACCGGCGAGAACGGATCGGATGCGATCTTCGAGGGAGCTGCGGATTTCGACCTCGAGCTGCTCGAGAGCCGGACGCTCGACGGCCGCATCCAGGAGCTGACCTACCGGCCGACCCTGCACGTGTGAGTCCACGCATCTCTGTGCGGGCACTTCGAAGACGGGAGCGACGGGACTCGAACCCGCGACCTCCGGCGTGACAGGCCACTTCGAGGGTCGCTAGGTGAACGACGACGGATGCGCAACCCCTCCGTTCATGCAGTCCTTCGGCACTGGCGACGGAGGTTCCGCACGACTGAGCGGCCGTAGCCGCGGCGTTTGCTGCCCATTTGCTGCCCGGTGGTCAGTCCGATGACAGTCGATCGCGCGAGGAGTTCCGGGGTGTTGGCTTCGGCGAGTATGTCCTTCGCTGACCTCAGGCGAGAGGACGCTGGCTCAGGCGACCGGCGTGGCACCCGAGCGGAGCATGGAATGGTCGATACTCGCCCGATGGCACGGTTTGTGCTTGTACACGGAGGTTGGCACGGCGGTTGGTGCTTCCGCTGGCTCGCTCAGGAACTGGAGGACCGCGGTCATGAGGTCGCGGCTCCCGATCTGCCCTGTGAGGAGGTCGGACTGACGCCGCTCGACTATGCCCGCGAGGTTGGGCCCCAGCCGGACGCGATCGTCGTCGGTCACTCGCTCGCTGGATTCACGATCCCGTTCATCGACGCCCGCGCCCGCGTCTATCTTGCCGCGCTTCCGCCGCTGGAGCGCCGCGAGGTTAACGACGCGTTCGTCGAGAGCTTTGGTGGGGCCGTGCGCGACTCCAATGGCCGCTCCTACTGGCCGGATGCGGATACGGCTGCGGCGCGAATGTATCCCGATTGTTCGCGGATGCAGTCCGACTGGGCCTTCCCGCAGCTTCGCCGCCAAGCTCGGCTTGAGCCCATTCCCGGGCCGTTCGGGCCCGGCGACGTGGTCATCGCGACCCTGCACGATGCCGCCGTCAGCGCTGACTGGCAGATTGAGACGGCCCGTACCCATGGGGCACGTCTGATCGAGCTCGACTCCGGCCATTCGCCGTTCTTCACCCAGCCAGCCGAGCTCGCAAACGTTCTCAGCTCGCTCGACCAAGACCTACCGAGCGACAACCGGCCCTGACCGAGCGTCGGGGTCATTCCGGCCTGTATCCCAGGCGGAACGTTGCCGTAACCGCACTGAATCGCAATACGAGCATCGGTCGAATCGAGGTGCTCATGCGGGTTTCAGTCCAGATGGGCCGTGCCAGGTGTCTCGCCCGTCGCCGCTCGTGCCCGCGTTTCGCACCGCGCTGCGACCTTACGAAGCCGGCGCGCCTGTCCCACTCGGCGCGTATGGCAAGCAGACGCGTCTAGGAAATTGGGGAGAACGGAGCTACCGAGTGGCCGTCGCAACGTGCGCGCCCATCGGTGCGTCCTTTCCATCCCACGGCAGAAGCGCCTCGCGCACCGCGGCCGTCGCGCGTTCGAGAGCCGAAGCATCCAACCGCTCGATCTCAGCGCGGAACGGAGACCCGAGAACGATCCCCTGCGCGGCTTCGTGCGCCGTCACGCGGCTCGACAATTCGATGCTCTCAACGACGACGTCCTCGAAGCTTGCGGCCCGCAGATCGCTCTCGACCGCCGTCGCATCGGCATAACTGAAGGGCCCTCGTTCCATGTAGCGCGGGTCCTCCGGAAACAGCGTCGCGACCGCCTCGCCGGCGGCTTTCGGGATCGGGTTGCGATCGAGGCGATCGAACGTCACCACGACGTACGTCCCTCCGCTCCGAAGCACGCGCCGCGCCTCGGCGTTCGCGCGCCGCTTGTCAGGGAAGAACATCAGCCCGAAGAGGCACAAGACGAGATCGAACGATTCGCTCTCATAGGGCAACTCCTGCGCATCGGCGCACTCGAAAAGGACTCGTTCCGAGCGGAGGTGCTGCGCCGCGAACTCAACGACAGCCGGATTGATGTCGGTAGCGACGATCTGCGCTGCCGGTAACGCCTCGGCGACGGCGCGAGTCACGATCCCGGTGCCGGCGGCTGTCTCGAGAATCCGACTCGGCCCGAGGAGCGCGACACGATCAGCCACGTGCCCTGCGTACGGCTCGAATAGCAGCGGCCCCATACAGCGGTCGTAGAGATGAGGAGTCGAATGCTTGAAGACGTCTGTCTCAGTCATGCTCGACCGCGCCAGGCGTGGCGCTAGACGTACCGCTCCGAAGGCGGCCCGACGATGTGCATATGGTGAACCTCTGCGATCTCCGTTAGTTCTTCGTCCGTGACATCCGATCGCGCGAGCGCAGCGGCGAGATCATCGAAGTAGGCCGTCATCGCCGCCGGAAAGTAGAAGTTGAGCTTCCGGCTAGGCACAGCACCGACGTGGAACCCGTGCGGAACGCCTTGAGGGATGAAGATGAATGAGCCCGCTGGGCAGCTGCGCTCGTCACCGTCCAAGTTCATGACGTACTCACCTTCGAGCACGTAGAACGCCTCGGCTGCATCGTCGTGAACGTGGATGGGCGGCCCGAATCCGGGTGGCTCGGTCGCCTCCAAGACCGACACGACGCCATGCGTGCTTCCCCCGTCGGCTTTGACGCGCATCTCGAACTCGCGAAGGTCGATCAGTCGGCCCTCGCCAGGAGCCACCACGAAGCATCCGCCGGTGTTCTTCATCCCGGCAGGCTCGCATCTGCCTCGAGCGGGGGCAACGCCGTCCGTCGATAACCGCTTCGCGGACAAGCAGTACTTGGGTCCTTTCCGATTCTTCTCACGCGTGGTCGTGACTCTCGAGGCGTGCGCGGACGACGATGGCGGTTCCGATTGCCTGCTGTTGCTCGGGCGGGATGAGGGTGCGCATGAGGTCGAGCACGTCGGTGGTGAAGAGGGGGTAGAGGCTGCAGTCGTCGACGCTGATGGGCGGGCGTTCGAGGATCTCGATCGTGGTGAAGCCGGCTCGTTCGAGTTTGGTGACGAAGTCACGCTCCGTCAGGGCGCCGGCCACTCAGCCGGCCCAGGTGGCGGGGTGGGTGAGGATCTCGGGTGGGAGTTCTTCCTCGGCGACGGTGAGGTCGGCGACGGTGAGCTTGCCGCCGGGTCGGAGCACGCGGGCGATCTCGGCGAGCACGCGTGCCTTGCGTGGGGCGAGGTTGATGACGCCGTTGGAGATGACGTGGTCGACGCTGCCGTCGGCGAGCGGGATCGCTTCGATGTCGCCCTCGAGCGGGTCGATGTTCGCCAGACCGACTTCGGCGGCGGCCGCACTCGTCCGCTCCAGCATCTCGGGCAGGAAATCGAGCGCGATCACGTGGCCGGTCGGGCCGGTGCGCTGGGCGGCGAGGATGGTGTCGATGCCGGCGCCGCAGCCGAGGTCGAGGAGGGTCTCGCCGGCGTCGATCTGGGCGTGGCGGAGGTGGTTCCCGACGCCGAGTGCGCTGTCGATCGCGCTCTGCGGCACCTGCGCGAGCTCCTCTGGCGAGTAGAGCTTCTGCGCGACGATCTCTGAAGAAGAATCGACGGTGGCG
>DATFHC010000203.1:0-3129 GCA_035248765.1 Gaiellaceae bacterium | reverse complement strand
CACCCGCAGAGCAGCTGCAAATCGCGGCTATGTGACAGCTGGGCGCCGGACTATGATCCCCCGGGCGTGGCCGCCCAGGAGATCACTTGCCTGATCGTCGACGACCACGAGGTCGTCCGTGAGGGACTCAGGCTGTCGCTGAGCCGCGCTCCGCACATTCGCGTGATCGGCGAGGCACCGGACGGGGAGACTGCCGTCGCGCTCGCGGAGCGCCGGCGGCCGAACGTCGTGATCATGGACGTTCGTATGCCGGGCATGGACGGGCTCGAGGCGACGAAAGAGCTGATGGACCGGGTGCCCGACAGCTCCGTCCTCATCTTTACCGCCTACAGCGAGCGGAGCCTCCTCAGCCGCGGGCTCGAGTCCGGCGCGAAGGGTTACGTCCTGAAGGAGGCGCCGCACGAGACCCTCCTTCGGGCGATCGAGAAGGTCGCCAGCGGCGAGGGCTACGTCGACCCGGCGCTGATGCCGGCTTTCCTCACCGGCCGCGACAAGGACGACATGCTCACGACGCGGGAGCGGGAGATTCTCCAGCTCCTCGCCGACGGCATGTCGAACGCCGACGTCGCGACGCAGCTGTTCATCAGCCAGGAGACCGTGAAAAGCCACGTCCGGCACATCCTGGCCAAGCTCGAGGCGGACACGCGCACACACGCGGTCGCGATAGCTCTCCGTGAAGCGATCATCGACTAGCAACGGGAACCCGGCGATCGACGACGCCGACCGCGACCTCGCCGAGCAGGTTCTTGCCGCGGAGCAGGACGAGCGGCGGCGGATTGCCCTCTTCCTCCACGACGGGCCGGTGCAGTCGCTCGCCGGCGTCGCCTTGATGGTCGACGCCTCGCTCGACCTGATCAGCCGGGGCGAGCTCGAGCAGGCGCGCGAGATCCTCGACCGGGCGTTGGGCCGGACGCGCACGACGGTCGGCGAGCTCCGCGATCTGTCCTTCAACCTCGAGCCCGTCGCGCTGCGCGACCACGGCTTCACCGCGGCCGTGGACGCGCTCGCGCAAACGCGCGGCCGCGAGCACCGGATCGAGGTCTCGCTCGACGTCGCGATGATCGACGACCTCGGAGAGCGGACGCAGGCTGCGCTCTACCAGATCGTGCGCGAGGCGCTCGAGGAGGCGATCCGGCGCGGGCCTCCCTCTCGCTTCGAGGTCGCGGCCTCGGCGCAGGTACCGGGCACGTTGCGGCTCGTGATCCGGGACGACGCCCCGACCGAGCGCCGAAAGCGGGCGCTCGAAGTGCTGTCGGAGCGCGCCCGCACCCTCGGCGCGAACCTCACGCTCGACCACGACACGGACGGGACGACGATGGTCCTCGAGCTGCGCGGCCAGCCGACCGGCGACTAGGAGGGCCTCTGTAGTCTTTCGCGCGATGGACGGCGGCGCGCAGCAGTACCTCCTCTTCGTCTGGAAGCCCTCTGGGTACGAGCTCATCCCACAAGACGGCGACCCGCCGGCTATCGGCTCCCGGCTCGAGGTGGACGGCAAGCTGCTCGAGGTCACGAAGCTCGCTCCTTCGCCGTTGCCGGGCGACCGCCGTGTCTGCGCGTACCTCGGCGCCTAGCTAGATCCCCGCGATCGACCCCGCGGCCGCGAGGCCGAGCACCAAAGCCTGAGCAAGGCCGCTGGAGTAACCGCCTGTCGCAACCGCACCGGCATCGACCCCGGCGGCCCAGAGCCCGTCGACGCCGATCACGCGCGCGTCCGTGTCGACCTGCAGACCGCCGATCGTGTGCGTCACCGCACCGGCAACATGCACCGCAAGCCCGAACTCCTGGTCGATGACGGTGCCCCCGGCGGCACGCGCAGCCTCGATGCGGTCGTTTGTCTGGGCCACGCAGTACCAGGCTCGACGGCCGATGAGCTGGACGAGGTCGTTTTCGTGCCACGCGACCTCCTGCGGCGTGATCTCGCTCCAGTCGTCCGTGAAGATGCGCGCCTCGCGGCCGTAGAGCTGTGCGAGCGGGACGAAGTCTTCCTCGCGGATCCGCGCGGGGGGAGCAGGCATCGCGCGGCCGTAGAACTCGTCCATCCCGGCCGTGGCCGTGCCGCCGCGTCCCACGCCGTAGTCGAGGCCGTCGCCCTCACTCCACGGGTTCGCCCGCATGAGTAGGCCGCGCTCCCGCGCGAGCCGTACGGGGAAGCCTCCGGTCGCAAGGATCAGCGGCGGCTCGGCCTTCTCCGGCAGCGGCGACTCGAGCTCGATCTCACCGGCTGCAGCGGCGAGCAAGCGGGTCAGCGCACGCGGCTCGTAGCGGCGGCCGGTGGTGAGCGGGTTTTCGGTGTCCTGCCAGACCGGCTCGGCCCCGAGCGACTCGAGCCAGACGAGCGCCTCGTCGAGGCGCTCCCAGATCAGCCGCTGGAGGCGTTCATCGCCGCCTGGACACTCCGCGCGAAAGCGTTCCCACTCCACGTGCCGCCAGACGACGCACGAGGAAAGGAGCATCGAGCCGCCCGCCCGCGTCCCCTTCTCGAGCACACGCGTCTCGTGACCGAGCTCGCGAAGCCGTGCCGCCGCGACGAGGCCCGCCATCCCCGCGCCGGCGACCGTTACGCGCAACTCAGTTCAGCGAGAACGTCGGCTTGTGCTCGACGTACTCGATCCGCACGCGCTCCGGGCCCCAGACGAAGACCGCGAGCGTGTTCGGAGCGTCGACGACGTCGTCGATCTCGACGCCGAGGTCGCGCGCGGCGGCCTCGTGCTCGTCCGCCGAGTCGACGAGCACGGCGAGGTGGTTGAGGAGCGGTCTCTCGGGTGCGCCAGGCTCGCCGGGCTGGAACTCGATCCACGCCCCGCCGACCTCGACCCGCGGGCAGCCGGACCGGCCGGGCGGAGCAGCGCGAAAGCCGAGCGAGCCGTACTCCGACGCGGTGGCTTCCGGGTCTGCCGAGCGCAGCGCGACGTGGTCGAGGTCGAAGTCGAGGTCGGTCTCCGCTTCGACGAGCCCGAGCGCCACGCCTTCGCTCAGCTCGAAGTACGCCTCGCCCTCGTGGCGGCGCTCGACTTCGAGACCGTCGGGCAGCTCGGCGAGCGCCTGGTCGAGGTCGTTCACCCTGAGCGCGACGTGCTCGAGGGCGCCGCGTTCGCGCGGGCCGTCGGCGTCGAAGAGCGTCAGCTTGCC
>DATFHC010000202.1:0-12672 GCA_035248765.1 Gaiellaceae bacterium | reverse complement strand
CGGGAACTTGAGCCGGTTGTTCGAGTCGATCGCGTTGCCGAGACGCGACAGCTGCCCGACCGCGTGATTCGACGGCGCCCAGGAGAGCGTCGTCGCGACGTGCCCCAGCGAGGTCGGCGCCACGTCGACGACGGAGACGAGGCCCGGAATGTGCGTCGTCGGGGACGTCAGCAGCCCGTGGAAGTTCCGGCCGATGACCGCGATGCGGTACAGCCGGTCGTTCGAGGTCGGCGCGCCGCGTGGCGGCAGCTGGAGGACGATGCACATGTGGCAGTTGGGGAAGACGCTCGCCTTTTGCGCGTCGATCAGCGGCTTGCCCTTCGGCACACCGCCAAGCCGTGCACTGACCTCGGTACCGCGCACGAGCTCTGCGAGAGCACGACGGCGATTCGTCGTCGGCCCGTAGCTCGGTCGCAGGAGGCCGACGGCACCGCGCTCGGCGAGCGTCGCGAAGGTCGCGTCGCTGATCCGGTCGAGAACGACGACCCGGAAGTTCTCGCCGGTCGGGTTCTGGCGCGCAGACGCGGTCCCCGGCGCGGCGAGCGCGACGGTGACCGCGGAGAGAACCGCGAGCAGGGCGAGGAGGCGGGCCGGGCGGACCATCAGTTGCTCATTCTCACCGAAGATTGCAACCAAACGATGAGTTCACCGTACGTGCTCTGCGTTCTGCTCCTCGAGCAGCTCCTCGAAGCACGGCGCACCCTCAAAAGCGGCAAGGCCCGCGGGCCGCTCCAACCGCTGCTCACGCCGTCGACGCAACATGCGCCGCCGCCGAGCAGCCGCCACCGCCGCCGAGGCGCCGACGAGGCCGCCGAGGAGGAAGTCCCTTGCTCTTCCACCTCTTCTCTCCGCGTCCATGGGACGATTGTGCCTTGCGCATCGCGACGTTTGGTGACGTATTGCTCGACGTGGTCGTCCTCCTCTCGGAGCCGCTTGCTCCGGGCGGTGACGTCCGAGCCTCGAACCGCGCGGGAGCCGGTGGCCAGGCCGCGAACGTCGCCGCGTGGGCTGCGAAGCTCGGCGCGGAGGACGCGCGGTGTGTTGCGAAGCGCGGCGACGATCCCACGGGCGAGCTCGTCGCGCGAGAGCTCGCCGCGCTCGGGGTCGACCTCGTCGGCCCCGTGGCCGCCGGACCGAGCGGCGTCGTCGTCTCGATCGTCGGCGACGGCGACCGTTCACTCGCCTCCGACCGCGGCGTCGCGCCCTCCCTCTCGCCCGAGGAGCTCGACGCCGCCTGGGTCGCCTGCGACGTCCTCCACGTCTCCGGCTATGCGTTGCTGCGGGAGCCGATCGCAGCGGCGGCGCTCCTCGCGGCACGACTGGCACGCGAACAGGGTGCGCGCGTCTCCGTCGACGTCGCGGCCTGGACCGAGATCCGCAGCTACGGGCCGGTGGAGTTCCGCGAGCTGCTCGATGTGCTCGCCCCCGACATCCTGTTCGCGACGGAGGCCGAGTGGGAGCTGCTCGGCGGCGCCTATCTGACTGCGCCGGTCGGCGTCCTCAAGCGGGGCGCACGCGGGTGCACGGTGTTCACCGACGACGCGAAGCTCGACTTCGCAGCGCTCGACACGGAGGTCGTCGACCCCACGGGCGCCGGGGACGCGTTCGCCGCAGGATTCCTCCTCGGAGGCTCGCTCGAGGAGGCGGCTCGGCGCGGTCTCCAGGCGGCCGCGCGCTGCGTGGCGAAAGTAGGGTCGATGCCGTGAGGGTGCAGCCGATCACCGACGAGCAGGCGGCGGCGATCGCCGGCTGGCGGTACGAGTTCCCGTACGAGTGGTACGACACCTCGGCCGATCCGCGGCGGATCGAGCTGTTCGCGAACCCCGCTCGGCGGACGCATCTTCGAGCGGTCGTCGACGACGACGGCGAGCTCGTCGGCTTCTTCAACTTCGTCCCCGAGGGACACGAGGTGCGGCTCGGTCTCGGCATGCGGCCCGACCTGACGGGTCGCGGCCTCGCCCAGCCGTTCATCACCGCCGGGCTCGAGTACGCGCGTCGCGAGTGGCGACCACGGACGTTCCGGCTCTGGGTTGCGAGCTGGAACGAGCGCGCGCTGCGTGCCTACCGGCGCGCCGGATTTCACGAGGCGCGGCACGGCGAGGAGAGCCGCTTCATCGAGATGGAGCGGTCGGCGTGATCCGCCTCGCCGACGAGGTGCGCGAGGCACTCGCGGGCGGCGGTGCCGTCGTCGCGCTCGAGACCACGCTCGTCGCGCACGGGTTCCCGCCGGGCGAGGGCGTCGAGGTCGGGCTCGAATCCGAACGGCAGGTGCGGGCGGCAGGCGCGGTTCCTGCGACCGTCGGCGTGCTCGATGGAGAAGTGCGCGTCGGCCTGACCGAGGACGAGCTCGCGCGTTTCGCTCCCGAGGCACGCAAGGTCGGGCCACGCGACCTCGCTGCGGCCGCGGTCCAGAGCGCCGTCGGGGCGACCACTGTCGGCGGAACGCTCACCGTCGCTCGGGCGGCGGGAATCCGCGTCCTCGCGACGGGCGGGATCGGTGGCGTCCATCGCGGGTTTCCCCATCCACCGGACATCTCGGCCGATCTCGCGCAGCTCGCGCGCACTCCGGCGCTCGTGGTCTCGGCGGGTGTGAAGTCGCTCCTCGACGTGCCGGCGACGGCAGAGCTCCTCGAGTCGCTCGGCATTCCCATGCTCGGTTTCCGCGTCGACACGCTGCCACTCTTCTACGCGGCGGCGGGCGGGCCGCCGGTCTCGGCCCGGGTCGAGACGGCGGAGGAGGCGGCGCGAGTTGCGACGGCGCACTGGCAGCTCGACGGCACAGGGCTCCTGCTCGGCAGGCCGCCGGACGAGCCGCTCGACGACGTCGAGCCGCTGATCGAGGAAGCGCTGACCTCCGCCGCGGCCGGCGGAGTGAGCGGCCAGGCGGTCACGCCGTATGTCCTCTCGTACCTGCACCGTGAGAGCGGCGGCCGCACCGAGGCCGCGAACAAGGCGCTCGTGGCGCAGAACGCCCGCCTCGCCGGCGAGGTCGCTGTCGCGCTCTAGAGGTCGCGTCGGGAAAAGGCGAGGAGCGCGAGGACGAGCGCGACGCAGAGGTAGCCCGCCGACCAGATCCGGATCCCCCAGCCGTGCACGTACGCCCCGCCGAACGGCCCGAGCTGGAGAAGGAAGCCGGTGAGCCCGCTCGCATTGCTCGAGATCAGCCGCAGCCCGTCCTGGTAGAGCGCCTCGAACGGCAACGCCCAGGCCGCGACCTTCGACGCGTGCTGGATCGAGTGCGAGTTCAGCGCGTGGCCGATCGTCCCGAGCAACCCCGCGGTAAGTCCGGCCCCGAAGAGCATGAAGACGGCGATCCCGTTCGCGGTGGACGAAAGGACGATGGAGCCGAGGATCGACAGGGCGATCACGATCACGACACCGCCCGCCAGCTCCAGCCCGGGCGCGACTATCGACGGTGGTGTCCAGTGACCGGTCAGGTCGATGATCGTGAGCGCGATCCCGTAGACGGCGAGCACGTAGACGATGCAGACCGCCGCCGCGCCGAGGAACCGGGAGAGGAGCAGCGTGCTGCGGCCGACCGGGCGCACGACGAGCGGCTGGAGCAGGCCGCGTTCGGCGTCCCCCGTGACGACGCCGAGTGTGAGGAAGACCGCGAGGACGACGCCCAGAAAGAGCGTCGCGAACATCGCGAGTCCGAGGAGGAAGGCGCCGGCGAAGGTGCGTGTGTCGACGTGGACGTCCGCCGGCGGCGAGATCGTCGAGAGGCGCGTGAAGACGTAGTGGTTCGCGAGCCAGAAGAGGAACAGGAAGGCGGCCGTCAGCAGTACGACCACCGCGAACACCTTCCGGCGCACGGCCTCCCGGAATCCGTAGCCGGCGATGGTGAGGACGGCGCTCACGAGACCTCGTCCCCGACCGCCTCGAGATACGTGTCCTCGAGCGTGGACGTCAGCACCCGGACGCCGTAGACCTGTCTCCCGGCCGCGACCGCCTCGGCGACGAGTCGAGCCGCATCCTCGCGTGTCGCGCCCTCGATCGTGCGAATTCCCTCGTCGGTCTCGAGCTCGACTCCGCGAGGCCGCGACAGCTCCGCCGGCGAGCCGGCCGCGACCACCTCACCGGCCCGGAGGATGGCCACGCGGTCGCAGACGAGCTCGATCTCCGAGAGGAGGTGCGAGTTGAGGAGGACGGACGCGCCGCTCGCGCGGAGCTCTTCGAGCAGGACGCGCACGACGCGGCGCCCGGCCGGGTCGAGAGCAGAGGTGGGCTCGTCGAGGACGAGGACGCGCGGCGAGCCGACGAGTGCCTGGGCGATCCCGAGCCGCTGTTGCATCCCCTTCGACATGCCGTCGACGCGGCGGTCGCTTGCATCGGCGAGCGCGACGGTCTCGAGCAACCGCTTCCGCTCGGCAGCGCCGCCCTCCGAGCGTGTCAGCTGCTGGTGGAGCGCAAGGACCTCGTCCGCCGTGTACCAGCCCGGGAAGCGAAACAGCTCGGCGAGGTAGCCGAGCTGCGCCCGCGCGGCGCGCGAGCCTGCGCGAGCGCCCACGACCTCCGCGCTTCCGCGCGTGGCGCGCACCAGGCCGACGGCGATCTTCACGAGCGTCGACTTGCCCGCGCCGTTGGGGCCGAGCAGACCGACCAGCTCTCCCTCCTCCACCGCGAGGTCGACGCCCTTCAGCGCCTCGACGGAGCCGTAGCGCTTCTCGAGCGCGTGGACGGCGAGCGCGTGGGCCACGGCGGCGAGCGTACCCTCACTACTCTCCCGGCATGCCGCGCGGTTACATGGAGGGGCCCGCCGCCGAGGAGGCCGAGCGCCGGGCGGAGGAAGCCGCGCGCACCAAGGACGAGCCGCCGGCTCCGGACCTGCAGGCCGCGGTGTACGGCTGCACGGAGGACGATCCGCAGCCGCATTTCCTCGGCTGGCTGGGCGAGGTCGATCCGGACGAGCTTTTCGCGGCCGGCGCGGCCTGGGGCGTCACGGTCCGCCGCGTCGCGGTCGACGACTAGCTACTGGATCGTCTGAACGAACTCGTCGATGCTGAGTGCGGGCAGCGTCTGGATCCGCGTCGAGCCGCGTGCGCCGAGCGCGACCGAGACCTTCGCGATCGTCGCCGTGTCGGGCGCCTCGACGACGTTGACGAAGTCGAACTCGCCGAGCGTCGCCCACTGGTGGAGCACCTTGGCTCCGAGCTCCTCGACGTCGCGATTGACCTCCTGGAGCCGGGACGGGTTGCTCTGAAGCGTCTGCACGCCTTGTTGCGAGAGCCGCGAAAGCAGGATGTAGATGGGCATGGCCGGACCCTACTGGACCCTTGCCGACTGGTCCACGTACAGCAGCGCCGCGCCGATGAAGAGGAGCGGCGAGACGACGACGCTCGCGAGGAAGTAGGCAGCCCACACCGCGGCGTCGCCGAAGCCGCGCAGGATGAACGCCAGTACGCCCTCCGTCAGCAGCGCGACGATGGCGAGCGTGATCAGCGATCCGGCCTGGTGGACGAGATCGGCGCGCGCGAGCTGCCAGGCGCGCGAGGCGGAGCCGCGCAGACTGAGACTCTCGACCACGAGGACCGGCACGAGCAGCGCGAATGCGGCGAGCCAGGCGACGCCGGGCACGAGATAGGCGAGCACGAGAAACGGGACGGGAGCGAAGACGAGCCAGCCGAAGAGCCAGGCGAGGACGAGCCGCTTTCGGGAAGGGCGGCGCTCGAGCACGAGCACGCTCGCGTAGACGTACGTCGCGCTGAGCAACGCGCCGAACAGGGTCGGCGAGAGGATGAGGGCGGTGCGCCGCGATACGTTGGCACTGACGACCGCGAGCGCCGCGGGCGCCACCCCCAGGCGGAGAGAAGGCCAGAAGTGCTCGCCGTAGAAGCGGATCGATTCGGCGACGAGCTGGCCGATCGTGCGCTCGGCGGGCGGCAACGCGACAGGACGCAGCTCGGCCATCGGCCAGAAGGTAGCGCGGCTACGCCACGGGTTCGCCGCAGATGTGGAGGACACCGTCGCGGATCTCCGAGATCGGCTCCCACGGCCGGTGCCGTTCACTGTGGCCGGGCTTCAGGAGATGGATCACCTCGTACTCCCGTGCGTGGAGGAGCTCAGCAATGAGGCGGCGGTGGCAGCGCCACCAGAGCGTCTCGGCACACAGGAAGCACGGCGCAGGCTCGGCCAACGCTGCTGCGAGCGCGTCCTGCCATTCGGGGGTGCCCATCCGCGCGGCGTAGCTGCGGAAGGCGGCGACCTCGATGCAGCTGAACCGCTCCTCTCCGGGCTCCCCGCTGAGCCGGCCGCCAAGGTCGACGGCGTGGCGGTAGTCCACACCGGCGTCCTCGACGGCCGCGGCCAAAGCTGCCTGGTTGAACTGCGGGTGTCGCCGCGAGCTGGGGAAGCGACGCACGTCGACGAGCGTCCGAGGGCCCGCCTCCTCGAGCATCTCGAGAAGCTCGTCGATCGGCCGCGTGCCGTGCCCCACGGTGAAGACGCGCACGCTCGTAGGATGCCGATGTGGCGTACGACGTCGTCCACCACGCCGACCTCGAGTGGGAGGAGCGGCCGGGCCACGAGGGGCAGGAGCCGCGGCACGCGGGCGCCCTGACAGAGGCCGCGAACATGACCGAGTCGCGGGCGCGGATGTGGCGGTATCCGGCGCACACCCGCGGCCGCCGGCATCTCGATCCGGATCAGGAAGAGGTGTTCGTCCCGGTGCGCGGCACGCTGACGATGCTGCTCGGCGAGCCGTGGGAGCGCGTGGACGTCGAGCCGGGCGGAGTCGTCGTCGTCCATCCCGGCACGCCGCTACAGATGCGGAACGAGACCGGCGAGGAGATTCTCGTCTTCGTCTACGGCGCGCCGACGCGCCACGGCAACGCCGAGTTCCTAGACGACGTCGAGTCGGTCTAACGCCGCGGCGAGCGCGGCGAACGCCTCGTCGAAGCGCCAGCGCCCGCGGTCGGCCTCGTCCGGCGAATTCGAGATCGCGCGCAGCTCGACCGAAGGCACGCCGGCGAGCTCGCACGCGCGCAGCACGCCGAAGCCCTCCATCGCCTCGACGTCGAATCCAGTGCCGCCGCCGACCTTGCCGCAGGTGGCTATCGGGAGAACATGCACCTCGGGCAGCGCCACGCGCGCCTGCTCGAGCAGCGCTGCGTCGGGTTGCACCCGCTCGACGCGCGGCAGCGTCGACGCAGGGTCGATCACGTCGCAGTAGACCGCTTCGCTTCCGAGCACGAGCGCGGGCGGCTCGAGCGTCCGCGACCCTGCGACCCCGACGTGGACGACCGCGTCCGGCCGGTGCTCAGCGAGCGCGCGCGTGGTCTGGAGCGCGGCCTCGACCGGACCGATGCCACAGCAGAAGGTCTCATGCTCATCGAGGAGCGCGAGCTCACGCTCGGTGGCGGCAACGACGAGCATTGCCCGGACCCTAGTCCGTGAGAGGATCCGCGCTGCAGCGCGGTCGCCGCCGTGGGCGAGCGGCGTGCGGCCGACCCCGAGCGGCATCGGCCGGCTCCGGCCTGGAGTGCGTCCTTCGAGATCTACGCCGAGAGCTAGGCCGCGACCGCCTCGGCTCCGACTTTCTCGAAGCGGACCTCGCCGTCCCCTGCGTCGACGCGAATCGTGTCGCCGTCGGCGAAGTCGCCTTCGAGCAGGCGTAGCGCGAGCGGGTTCTCGACGAGTCGCTGAATCGCGCGCTTGAGCGGCCTCGCTCCGTACGCCGGGTCCCAGCCCGCCTCCGCGAGGGTCTCCTTCGCCGCCTCGGTCAGCTCGAGCTCGATCCGCCGGTCGGCGAGCCGCTCGCGCAGCTGTCCGAGCTGCAGCTCGACGATCTCCGCGATCTGCTCCTTCGAGAGCGGCCTGAACTCGATCACCTCGTCGACGCGGTTCAGGAACTCCGGCCGGAAAACATCCCGCAGCGCGTCGGCCGAGCGGACGTTCGAGGTCATGATCAGGACGGTGTTGCGGAAGTCGACCGTGCGGCCCTGGCCGTCGGTGAGACGCCCGTCGTCGAGCACCTGCAGGAGTACGTCGAAGACCTCCGCGTGTGCCTTCTCGATCTCGTCGAGCAGGATCACGCTGTACGGACGTCGCCGCACGGCCTCCGTGAGCTGGCCGCCCTCGTCGTAGCCGATGTAGCCGGGCGGGGCTCCGAGCAGGCGCGCGACAGTGTGCCGCTCCTGGTACTCGCTCATGTCGAGCCGGACGAGCGCGTGGTCGTCGTCGAACATGAACTCCGCGAGCGCACGCGCGAGCTCCGTCTTCCCCACACCCGTCGGTCCAAGGAAGATGAAAGAGCCGATCGGCCGGTTCGGGTCCTGCAGGCCGGTGCGTGCGCGCCGCAGCGCGTTCGCGATCGCCTCGACCGCCTCGTCCTGCCCGATGACGCGCTGGTGAAGGCGCTTCTCCATGTGGATCAGCTTCTCGGTCTCGCCCTCGAGGAGCCGGTCGACCGGGATGCCCGTCCAGCGCGCCACGACGGCGGCGACGTCGTCCTCGTCGACCTCCTCCTTCACCATCGAGTCGGCCGCCTGCTGCGAGTCGCGCTCCTCGAGCTCCTTCTCGAGAGCGGGCAGATCGCCGTAACGGATCTCCGCGACGCGCTGGAGATTCCCCTCGCGCTCCGCCCGCTCGGCCTCCATCCGCAGCGCGTCGATCTGCTGCGTGATCTCGCCGATCCGGTCGAGCGCCTCCTTCTCGCGCGCCCAGCGCGCGGCGAGGCCGTCGCGGCGCTCCTTCGCCTCGGCGAGTTCGCCCTCGACCGGGCCGCGCACCTCGTCCGACTCGCCGCCCATCGCCGCGAGCTCGATCTCGAGCTGCGTCACGCGCCGGTTCGCCTCGTCGAGCTCGACAGGCGACGACTCGATCTCCATCTTGAGGCGCGACGCGGCCTCGTCGACGAGGTCGATCGCCTTGTCCGGAAGCTGGCGGTCTGAGATATAGCGGTCGGAGAGGAACGCGGCTGCGACGAGAGCCGAATCGCGGATCCGCACCTTGTGGTGCGCCTCGTAGCGCTCCTTCAGACCGCGCAGGATCGCGATCGTGTCGGCGACGGACGGCTCGCCGACGAAAACCGGCTGGAAGCGCCGCTCGAGCGCGGCGTCCTTCTCGATGTGCTTGCGGTACTCGTCGAGCGTGGTCGCCCCGACGCAGCGGAGCTCACCGCGCGCGAGCATCGGCTTGAGCATGTTCGCCGCATCGACGGCCCCCTCGGCCGCGCCCGCGCCGACGATTGTGTGGAGCTCGTCGATGAAGACGATGATCTCGCCGGCCGCGTTCTCGATCTCCTCGAGCACGGCCTTGAGCCGCTCCTCGAACTCCCCGCGGTACTTCGAACCGGCGAGCAGGCCGCCGATGTCGAGCGCCCACACGCGCTTCCCCTTCAGCGACTCCGGGACGTCGCCCGCGACGATCCGCTGCGCGAGCCCCTCGACGATCGCGGTCTTGCCGACGCCGGGCTCGCCGATCAGGACGGGGTTGTTCTTCGTCCGGCGCGAGAGCACCTGGATCACACGGCGGATCTCCTCGTCGCGACCGATGACGGGATCGAGCTTGCCGCTCTCTGCCGCCTCGGTCAGGTCCCGGCCGAACTTCGAGAGCGCCTGGTACGTCCCCTCGGGATCGGAGGACGTTACGCGCCGCCCTCCCGTCACCTCGGCGATCTTCGCGAGCAGCTGGTCGCGCGGAACGACGTCGAGCGCGAGCAGGAGGTGCTGCGCGGCCACGTAGTCGTCTTCCATCCGCTTCGCCTCGTCGAAGGAGCGGTCGAGCACCTTCGAGAGCGCAGCGGAGAGCCCCGGCTGCTGCTGCGAGCCCTCAATGCGAGGCTTCTGCGCGAGCGTCGCTTCCGCCTGCGCGCGGAGCGCGTCCGCATCGGGGACGAGCTCGCGCGGCAGCTCCTGGTCGAGGAGCGCGAGGAGGAGATGCTCGGGATAGAGCTCGGGATTGCCGCTCCGGCGCGCGTGCTCCTGCGCCGCGGCCACGGCCTCCTGTGACTTGATCGTAAGCTTGTTGAAGTCCATCTAGTTGGTCTGCCTTTCGGGAAGCCGCTCGTCGCGCACGAGCACGAGGTCGCGGCGGTACTGCCTGTGAACGTTCTGCACCTCGGTGCGGAGCTCTCGCTGCAGACGCTCGACATGGGCGTGCGCCTTGCGCAGCTCGTCCTCGAGCCGCAGCACGAGCTCGACGCCCGCGAGATTGAGGCCGAGCTCGGAGGTGAGCCGCTGGACGATCCGCAGCCGCTCGACGTCCGCTTCGGAGTAGAGCCTCGTCCCGCCCGGCGTGCGATGCGGTCGCACGAGACCTTTCGTCTCGTACATGCGCAGCGTCTGCGGGTGCATGCCGACGAGATCGGCCGCGACGGAGATCATGTAGATCGGGCGGTCGGACGTGTCCATCAGGCCAGCTGCCTCCGTCGGTGGTAGATGACGTACGAGCCGATCGCGACCGCTACGAGCGCGGCGCCGATCCAGCCTCCGATCCGCCACGCGTCGATCGCGCCGTTCCATGCGAACCACCAGAGTAAGAACTTGCCGAGGATGCCGGCTTTCGCCAGCCCGATGCCTCCCGCGGCCACGCCCCCACCGGCGGTCTTGAGTCCCGTCCTGTGCGAGCGCTCCTCCGCGGTCTCCGGCTCGGGCGCCTCGTGCGCCCCCTCCTTGAGGAGATCGTCGTGGCTCGACATCAGCCGACGCCCTTCTGCAGCTCCTCGAGGAGCTCGCGTTCCTTCTTGTTCACGCGCTTAGGCACCTGGATGCGGACGCGTGCGAGCACGTCGCCCTTGCCGGAGCCGCTCAGCCTCGGCGCGCCGCGACCCTTGATCCGCAGCAGCTTGCCGTCCTCGGAGCCGGCCGGGATCTTGAGCGAGACCGTCCCCTCCGGTGTCGGCACGTCGACCTTGCCGCCGAGCGCCGCCGTCGGAAACGAGACCGGTACCTGGACAATCAGGTCGTCGCCGCGGCGCTCGTACGTCGCCGACGGCTCGACCCGCGTGACGACGAGCAGGTCGCCGTTCGGCCCGCCATGCTGGCCGGCCTCGCCCTTGCCCTTGAGGCGGATCTTCGTGCCGTCCTTGACGCCCGGCTTGATCTTCACGGTGAAGGTGCGGCGCCGCCGCTCGCGGCCCGAGCCGTGGCACTTCGTGCACGGCTTCTCGATCACGGTGCCGTTGCCGCGACAGCGCGGACACGGCTGCGAGAGAGCGAACAGGCCCTGCGACTCGGAGATCACGCCGCGGCCATTGCACTCCGGGCAGATGACCGGAGCCGTGCCGGGCTCGGCACCGGTGCCGCCGCACTGCGAGCAGGCGACGGTGAGCTCGACCGGCACCTTGGCCTCGGCGCCGCGCAGCGAGTCCTCGAACGACAGCCGCACCTCGGTCCCGACGTCCGCTCCTCGGATCGGCTGTGTGCGTGCACGGCCGCGTCCGCCGGTTGCACCGCCGAAGATGTCCCCGAAGCGCGCACCGAGGATGTCGCCGAGATTTCCGGCCCAGTCGAAGTCGCCGAAGTCGACATTCGGGCCGCCCGGGCCAGGCCCGCCGCGTCCGTTCGTCGAGCCGAACCGGTCGTACGCCTTCCGCTTCTCGTCGTCAGACAAGACGTCGTACGCCGTCTGCACTTGCTTGAACTTCTCCTCAGCGGCCTTGTCGCCCTGATTCGTGTCCGGGTGGTACTGCCGGGCGAGCTTCCGGTACGCCTTCTTAATCTCGTCGGCGGACGCGCCCTTCTTCACGCCTAGCGTGTCGTAGAGCGACTCAGGCATCGGTCTCCTGCGGCCCAGCGACGACGACCCGGGCCGGGCGCACGACGCGGTCGCCGAGCTTGTAGCCCTTCTGGACGACGTCGATCACGGACCCCTCCTCGGCCTCCGACGGCTGGGAGAGCAGTGCCTCGTGGACGTGGGGGTCGAACTTCCCCTCCGTCTCGATCGACTTCACGCCGTGACGCTCGAGCAGCCCGGCGAGGGAGCGATGGACGAGGCGAACGCCCTCCTCGAGCTGCGCCTCCTGATGCTCCTCGGCCGCTGCGAGCGCACGCTCGAGGTCGTCGAGGATCGGGAGGAGCTCGGCAATCAGCCGCTCGTTGGCGAGCGCGACGTACTCCTGCCGCTCGCGCGCCGCCCGCTTCTTGTAGTTCTCGAAGTCGGCGGCGAGCCGGAGCAGGCGGTCATCGACCTCCGGCTCCGGCTGCTGCGGCTCTTCGAGCTGCTCGGTCTCCTCCTGCTGAACGTTCTCCTCGCTCACGAGGTGGGCGCCTCCTCGTCGACGACCTCGTACTCGCCCTCCTCGACGACCTCGTCGTCGGAGGCGGACTCGCCGTTGCCGCCGCTCGCGGACGCCTGCGCCTGCGCGGTCGCCTCGGCGTAGACCGCCTCGGCGAGCTTGTGCGAGGCCTCCTGCAGCGCCTCCATCTTGGAGCGGATCTCGCCGAGGTCGTCGCCCTCGAGCGCCTGCCGCAGCTCCATGACCCGGCCCTCGATCGTCGAGGCGTCGGACTCGTCGAGCTTGTCGCGGTGCTCCTTGAGCGAGCGCTCGGTCTGGTAGGCGAGCGTCTCGCCGAGGTTCTTCGTGTCCGCGACCTCGCGCAGACGGCGCGCCTCGTCGGCGTGCGCCTCGGCGTCGCGGATCATCTGCTGAACCTCGTCCTCCTTGAGGCCCGAGCCGCCCTCGATGCGGATCTGCTGCTGGTTGCCCGTGCCGAGGTCACGCGCGGACAC
>DATFHC010000201.1:0-30689 GCA_035248765.1 Gaiellaceae bacterium | reverse complement strand
GGAAATGCCGTTTCGTTCCCCTGCCGAGCGACGCTGTGGGAATCCAGCACCACCTTCATCGCGCTCTCGACTGCCTTTCCGCTCTCCTCAACCGCGTCCTCGCGGTCCTTCTCGGTTCCTGCGGTGAGATGGCGAAGTGCGGCATGGAACTCGGATGCGCATCCCGCGAGCCGAGCGTCGGCAAGTGCAGCAAGAGCCGGGTTCAAGACCTGCTCGTAGACACCCGGATCGCCATGCCACTGGGCCTGACCATCGAACCCGAATCGGTAGCTCGCCCCCACCTTCTGGAAGACGCGATTGATCTCTTTCACCCCATCGAAGTTGACGCCTCCGTAGCCGCCGAATGCCAATGCGTACTCCAATGCATTGACGAACCACGGCGCGGGTAGGGCCTTGAGTGCAGGTTCGGCGTCGTAGTTGACCCCTCCAGCGGCGACCATCCGGTGGCGTTCACGCTCGAAGTGAGCGTTCATCGCGGTCGCAAACGCGTCGGCTTCGTCATCACCGAACCGAGCGCGGACATCCTCGTCAATTTCCTGCCAGGACCCGAAGGCCTCTCTCTGAAGAAAGGTCTCCCAAATCACTGTCGCCCCGACTCCATGACCAGCGAACCAACTGAGCAGTGCGGTGCGTGCGCCGGTAGGGATGGCTGGCCCTGCCGGAGCGCGGGGCACGAGGTTCCGGTCGGTGAAGCTCATGCCGGCCATGGTACGGGGGCTTAAGACCCCACTCTCCTCCGCCGGAAGCGCAAGCGCCTCTTGGCCGGGCGAAGCTAGCTAACGACCCAGGTCTCGCCTGCGTGGAGCAGCTCGCTGAGCTCGCCCTTCCCGCGCCTCTCCTCAGCCTCGCGCAGCTGTTCAGCCATCAGATCGTCGTACACGGGACGCTCGATGTTGCGGAAGATCCCGACCGGGGTGCCGCCGTGCGTCGCCTGCGTCACGCGCGACAACGCAAAGGCCAAAGACGGCTCCGCGTGCGTCGAGTCGTGGACGAGCACGCCGTCCTCGTCGGCGGCGCACGCCTCGATCGTCCCGTCCGACCGCTGGCGCAGCGCCTTCTCGCCGTCCTTGCCCCACGTGATCGGCTCGCCGTTGCGCAGGAGGATCCGGTTCACGCCCTCCTTGTCGTCACGCACGTAGTCGAACGCGTCGTCGTTGAAGATCGGGCAGTTCTGGAAGATCTCGACGAACGCGCTGCCGCGATGCTCGGCCGCGGCGCGCAGCACCTCGGTCATCCCCTTCTTGTCGGTGTCGATCGCGCGCGCGACGAACGTCGCCTCGGCGCCGATCGCGAGCGAGATCGGGTTGAAGGGCCAGTCGATCGAGCCCAACGGCGTCGACTTGGTCACCATCCCAAGCTGGCTCGTGGGCGAGTACTGGCCCTTGGTCAGCCCGTAGACACGGTTGTTGAAGAGGAGGATCTTGAAGTTCACGTTGCGCCGGAGCGCGTGGATGAGGTGGTTGCCGCCGATCGAGAGCGAGTCGCCGTCACCGGTCACGACCCAGACCGAGAGGTCGGGCCGCGTCGTCGCGAGCCCCGTCGCGATCGCCGGCGCGCGGCCGTGGATCGAGTGCATCCCGTACGTGTTCATGTAGTACGGGAAGCGGGCCGCGCAGCCGATCCCGCTGATGAAGACGGTGTTCTCGCGCGCGATCCCGAGCTCCGGCATGAACGATTGGAGCGCGGCGAGGATCGCGTAGTCGCCGCAGCCCGGGCACCAGCGCACCTCCTGGTCGGTGCGGAAGTCCTTCGCGGTCAGCGCGCCGTGCCCGTTCCCGTTGCCGCCGTTCTTGCTCAATGCCGCGGCCTGTCGTCCTGCTGGGAGGGAACCCAGTTGGTCGGGGCCGTACCCACGCCGAACCCGAGATCAGCGATCTCCGAACCGGCCATAGGCGCCAGCGCGTCGATCTTGTCGTCCGCAAGCGGGTCCTCACCCTGCACATGCGGCGGGCGGAAAATGTCGTTGAGCTTTGCCAACAGCTCGCGGAAGCTCACAGCGTCTCCTCCAGGGATTCGATCGCGTCCTGCAACTCTGCCGCGCGCAGCGGGAAGCCGCGAACACGGTTGTAGCCGATTGCGTCCACGAGGAACTGCGACCGGACGAGCTGCAGCAGCTGGCCGAGGTTCATCTCCGGGATCAGCACCTTCTCGTAGCGCCGCAGCACGTCGCCGGTGTTGCGCGGGAACGGGTTGACGTGCCGCAGGTGGGCGTGCGCGACCTGCTTCTCGCCGGCGCGCACGCGCCGCGCGGCCGCCGCGACCGGGCCGTACGTGCCGCCCCAGCTGAGCACGAGCAGCTTCGCCTCGCCGCTGGGATCGTCGACCTCGAGCTCCGGGATGTCGCCGGCGATTCCCGCGACCTTCTGCGCGCGGAGTCGCGTCATCAGGTCGTGGTTCTCGGGGTCGTACGAGATGTTTCCCGTGCGGTCCGCCTTCTCGAGGCCGCCGATGCGGTGCTCGAGTCCCGGCGTTCCGGGGAGCGCCCACGGCCGCGCGAGCGTCTGCTCGTCGCGCAGGTAGGGGAGGAACTCGTCGCCCGCGTTCGGCTTGGTCGCGAAGGTCGGCGTCAGGTCCGGCAGCGTCTTGAGGTCGGGCAGGAGCCACGGCTCGGAGCCGTTCGCGAGGTAGGCGTCGGAGAGGAGGTAGACCGGCGTGCGGTACTTCAGCGCGATCCGCACCGCTTCGATCGCCGCGTGGAAGCAATCCGACGGCGAGCGCGCTGCGACGACCGGCACCGGCGACTCGCTGTTCCGGCCGTACATCACCATCAGCAGGTCGCCTTGCTCCGGCTTCGTCGGCATTCCGGTCGACGGGCCGGCGCGCTGGATGTCGCAGATCACGAGCGGCAGCTCGAGCATGATCGCGAGCCCCACCGTCTCGGCCTTGAGGACGATGCCCGGCCCCGCGGAGGTCGTGACGCCGAGCGCGCCGCCGAACGCGGCGCCGACGGCGGCACCGGCCGCAGCGATCTCGTCCTCCGCCTGGAAGGTGCGAACGCCGAAGTGCTTGTAGCCCGCGAGCTCCTCGAGGATCGAGCTCGCGGGCGTGATCGGGTAGGCGCCGAGGAAGAGCGGCAGGCCGGACAGGCGCGACGCCGCGACGAGCCCGAGCGACAGCGCCTGGTTGCCGGTGATGTTGCGGTACGTCCCGGGCGCGAGCTTCGCCGGCTTGACCTCGTACGTGACCGCGAAGGACTCAGTCGTCTCGCCGAACGCGTAGCCCGCGCGAAGCGCTTTGATGTTGGCCGCCGCGATCTCGGGCCGCTTCACGCCGAACTTCTCCTCGAGGAACTCGATCGACGGCTTGATCGAGCGTCCGTACAGCCACGACATCAACCCGAGCGAGAACATGTTCTTCGAGCGCTCGGCCTCGCGCGGCGTCACGCCCTCGATCTCCTTCAGCGCGCCCACGGTGAGCGACGTCAGCGGTACCGCGTGCACCTGGTACTCGTCGAGGGAGCCGTCCTCGAGCGGGCTCTGCGCGTAGCCCGCCTTCTGGAGGTTCCGCTCCGTAAAGGCGTCGGCGTCGACAATCAGCGTCCCGCCTCTCGGCAGGTCGCCGATGTTCGTCTTCAGCGCCGCCGGATTCATCGCGACCAGCACGTTCGGCGCGTCGCCCGGCGTCAGGATGTCGTGATCGGCGAAGTGGAGCTGGAAGCCGGACACGCCCGGGAGCGAGCCGGCCGGCGCCCGGATCTCGGCCGGGAAGTCGGGCAGCGTCGAGATGTCGTTGCCGAGCAGCGCCGCCTCCGAGGTGAACTGCGAGCCGGTGAGCTGCATGCCGTCACCGGAATCGCCCGCGAAGCGAACGATCACCTGGGAGAGCTGCTCGACCGGCTTGCTGCTCATGTCCTACGGCAGGTATAGCGCACAAGCCGGGGGTCCGGCCCGGCCTCCGCCAGTAGGATCGCCGGAGAGGGCCATGCTCGAGCTCGAAACGATCCACGAGGCACCGAAGGCGCTTCTGCACGACCATCTCGACGGCGGCCTGCGCCCTGAGACCGTGCTCGAGCTCGCCGCAGACACCCGGTACCGCGAGCTGCCGACGAGCGACCCGGCCGAGCTGGCCCGGTGGTTCCTGCGGGGCGCCGGCCGCAAGAGCCTCGAGCTCTACCTCGAGGGATTCCGCCATACCATTGCTCTCCTCCAGACGCGCGACGCGATCGAGCGTGTGGCGGCCGAATGTACCGAGGACCTCGCCGCCGACAACGTTGTCTATGCCGAGGTGCGGTATGCGCCGGAGCTCTCCACTCAGGGCGGCCTCAGGCTCGACGAGGTCGTGACCGCGATCCTCGATGGCTTCCGCGAGGGAGAGCATCGTGCGCGAGGTCACGGCCGGAGAATCGCGATGAAGCTGCTCGTCTCCGCGATGCGCCAGGCGGCCCGCTCGGTCGAGGCGGCGGAGCTTGCGGTGCGACACCGGGATGCCGGCGTGGTCGGCTTCGACATCGCAGGGCCGGAGGCCGGCTTCCCGCCCACACGGCACCTCGACGCCTTCCAGCTGATCCAGCGGGAGAACTTCCACGTCACGATCCACGCGGGTGAGAGCTTCGGCCTGCCTTCGATCTGGGAGGCGCTGCAGTGGTGCGGGGCCGAGCGGCTCGGTCACGGCGTGCGGATCGTCGACGACATCAAGCTGCGGCCCGATGGCTCCGCCGAGCTCGGACGGCTGGCGGCGTTCGTCCGCGACCGGCGCGTGCCGCTCGAGATGTGCCCGACCTGCAACGTCCAGACCGGCGCAGCTGCATCGATCGGGGAACATCCGATCGACCTCCTGCGCCGCCTCCGCTACCGGGTCACCGTCAACACCGACAACCGGCTCATGAGTGGCGTGACCCTAACGTCGGAGTTCCACGCGCTCGCAGAAACTTTCGGGATCGGTCTGGACGAGATGGAGTGGCTGACGACGAACGCAATGAAGAGCGCCTTCGCGCCCTTCGACGAGCGGCTCGAGATCATCAACGAGGCGATCAAGCCGGCATACGCGCGGCTACGGGAGCCGGCGCCGCTACAGGCGCCGGCTGGCTGAGGTGGAGCCGGTCGTCTCCATCCACGGGCTGCGCAAGCGCTACGGCCAGTTCGACGCCGTGGCGGGTATCGACCTCGAGGTCGAGCGGGGCGAGATCTTCGCCTTCCTCGGGCCGAACGGCGCGGGCAAGACGACGACAGTCGAAATCCTCGAGGGCTTCCGTACGCGCACGGAAGGCGACGTCACCGTGCTCGGGGTCGACCCCGCGAAGGGGGACGCCGCGTGGCGCAATCGCGTGGGAGCCGTCTTGCAGGAGTCGAACGCCGAGCCGGGGCTCACGGTGCGCGAGAGCCTCCAGCTCTACTCCGGCTACTACCTCCACCCGCGGGACATCGACGAGACGATTGCGCTGGTCGGGCTCGAGGAGAAGGCCGACACGCTCGGGCCGCAGCTGTCCGGCGGGCAACGGCGCCGGCTCGACGTGGCCTTGGCCCTCATCGGCGATCCGGAGCTCATCTTCCTCGACGAGCCGACGACGGGGTTCGACCCCTCGGCCCGGCGCACGGCGTGGCACGTGATCGACGGGCTGCGCGAGCTCGGCAAGACCGTCTTCCTGACGACGCACTACATGGACGAGGCCGAGGAGCTCGCCGACCGGATCGCGGTGATCGCCGGCGGCCAGATCGTCGCCGAGGGAACGCCGGGAACGCTCGGCGGGCGCAACCGGATGGCGGCGACGATCCGCTTCACGCTGCCGGCGGGAACAGGCGTGGACGATCTCCCGCCGGAGCTGCGTGCGCTGCTCGCAGGCGAGGACGGGCGCGTGACGCTGACGACGGATGCGCCGCTCGTCCACGTTCGTGCGCTCGCCGACTGGGCGCTGGGCCGCGGCCTCGACCTGCCGGACCTCAACGTGAGCAGGCCGACCCTCGAAGAGGTCTACCTCGAGCTGACGAGGAGCGAGTCGTGACCGCAGCCTCACGCGGCCCGCTCGTGCTCGTCCTCCACCAAGCGCGCTACGACCTGCTCGGCATCCTCCGGAACCGGCAAGCCCGCTTCTTCACGCTGATCCTTCCGCTGCTCTTCCTGGTCATCTTCGTCGGTGTCTTCGGCAACCACACCGTGAAGGCAACACACGTGAAGCTGTCGACGTATTACGTGCCCGGACTTTCGGCCCTCGGCGTCATCGCCGCGTCGTTCGTCAACCTCGTGATCTCGATCACCGCGCAGCGGGAGACCGGGATCCTCAAGCGGCGCCGGGCGACACCGGTTCCCGCATGGGTGCTGGTCGCAGGCCGGACGCTGACGGCGGTGACCATTTCACTGGTGGTGCTGGCCGTGTTGCTCACGTTTGGCCGCTTCGTCTACGGCGTCAGCCTGCGGGTCTCGGCGCTGCCCGGGATCGCGTTGACGGCGGTCGTCGGCTCGGTCACGTTCTGCGTGCTCGGCTATGCGCTCTCAACGACGATCAAGAACGAGGACGCCGCTCAACCGATGGTGCAAGCGATCATGCTGCCGCTCTACTTCATCTCCGGCGTCTTCGTGCCGAACATCAATCTCCCAGCCTGGCTGAAGCACGTGGCGCAGGTCTTTCCGGTTGAGCACCTCGCCGACGGTCTGCACAAGGCTTACGCCCCGAACGTCCAAGGCGCCGGGATTGTGTGGAGCGACATCGGCGTGCTCGCGATCTGGTTCGCGATCGGCCTCGCGGCCGCGCTCGTGCGTTTCAGCTGGCTACCGAAGGCGGCGAGCGCCTAGGCGACCGCGAGCGCGAGCGAGTTCCCGGACGGATCGCCGACCTCGGTGCCCCCGATCTGCTCGGCAACGCGCTCGACCTCGGCCTCGTCCGGGAGGACGACCGTGAAGCGCAGAAGCCGCGCGGTTCCCTCCGGCGCCGGCTCGGCGCCGCGCGTCTCCCACGTGTTGGCGCCGAGATGATGGTGGTAGCCGCCGGCGCTGAGGAAGGCGGCCTGGTCGCCGCGGTGCGCGGTCAGCCCCATCCCGAGCTTGTCGCGGTAGAAGCCAATCGTCTCGTCGACGTCGCGGACACAGAGATGGACGTGGCCCACTGTCGTCCCGTCGGGCAGCCCGGCGAACGCGGAGTCGCCCGCTTCGGCGAGCAGTGAGGCCGTGTCGAGAGGGATCGTCGTCATTGTCTCCGAGACGTGCCCCTCCCACTGCTCACGCGGGCGGTCTGCGTAAACCTCGATGCCATGGTAATCCGGGTCGCGGAGATAGATAGCCTCGCTCACGCGGTGGTCGGAGAGACCCGTGAGCGGGATCTGCCGGCGCACCGTGTGGGCGAGGAAGCGGCCCAGGCTCGGGCGGTCGGGCACGAGCAGCGCGATGTGGAAGAGGCCGGTGAACCCCTGGGCCGACCGCGCGCCGAGCTCCTCGATGAAGCGCACGAGCGGCGCGTCGGCTCCGAGCTCGGCCGCGCCGTCCTCGCGCGAGAGCACGCGCAGGCCTAGCGCGTCCTGCCAGTACGCGAGCGAGCGGTCGAGATTCGAGACGCTGAGCTCGACGAGCCCCATGTGCGCATCGGGAGAGATCTCCACGTGAAGAGACTAGTCCTGCGCGCACGCGTCGCGGACGCTCACGCCCACCGCGGGGTCGTTCGTCTCCACGGCGTCCACGCCGAGCTCGAAGACCCGCTTCATCGCCGTGGGGTCGTCGACGGTCCAGACGCAGATCTGCACCCCGAGTTCGTGCGCGCGTTCGACGAAGGCGCTACCGGCGCGCTCGAGTGACGTCACGTCGGGGAGCAGGAACGCGTCCCGGCCGGCCGAGAGCTCGAGCGCGCCCTCGAGGTCGGTGGGAGGCTCGACCAGCAGGCCGGTCGGTCTACTCCCGTCCAGCTCGTTGACGGAGCGCAACGTCTCCGCGTCGAAGCTCGCGACGAACGCGTTCGCGAAGGCGTGTCGCCGCAGCGCGTCGAGCACCTCGCGCGCGATCTGAGAACCGGCCGGCTCGTACGTGGACTCACCGGGCACGTTCTTGATCTCCACCTCGAGCGCGACGCGGCCGAGGAGCGCCTCGAGTACCTCGTCGAGCGTCGGCATCTCCGGCCGGAGGCGCCTGATCTCGGAGAGCGTGAGCTCCGTCGGGTCGTGCGTCACGACGAGCGCTCCGTCGGCACTCCACCGGACGTCGAACTCGATGACGTCCACGCCGGCTTCGACGGCGGCCTCGAACGCGGCAAGCGTGTTCTCCGGATGGTGCGCCGACGCGCCGCGGTGCGCGACGACGGCGGGCCGGCGGAGATTCAGGGGCGCGGCAATAGCCGGACCGCTGAAGCGTCGAGACGGAGCAGAACCTCGCTGCCGAGCGGAAGGGAGACCGCCTCCGCGCTCGGCACGTCCGCGAGGAGAACGCCGAGGGGCGATTCGAGCTCGAGGCGGGTCGTGGCGCCGAGGAACGTGTGCCGCCGGATCGCCGCCGCGACGAGCGACTCGTCGCCGCTGTTGCCGTTGCCCGGAGTGATCGAGATCCCTTCGGGCCGGATGAGCGCGATCATCAACGTGTCCTTCTGCAGCGCGTGCCGGCCGAGAACGAGGCGCGTCCCGTTGGAGTCGAACGCGATCGCCTCGTCGTCGCACACGCGACAGTCGAGGCGGTTCGTGGTGCCGACGAATTCGGCGACGAACGAGCTCGCCGGCTCCGAGTAGATCTCCGCAGGCGTGCCGACCTGCTGGACGCGGCCCGTGGACATGACGGCGATCCGGTCGGAGATCGCGAGCGCCTCTTCCTGGTCGTGCGTCACGTACAGCGTCGTGATTCCGAGCCGCGACTGGATCGCGCGGATCTCGTCGCGCAGATGCAGGCGCACCTTCGCGTCGAGCGCCGACAGCGGCTCATCGAGAAGCAAGACCGACGGCTCGAGTGCGAGCGCGCGAGCGAGCGCGACACGCTGCTGCTCTCCGCCGGACAACTGGTGGGCGTAGCGGTCGCCGTGGCTCGAGAGGCGAACCAGCTCCAGCGCCTCGTTCGCCTTGTCGGCCCGCTCGCGCTTCGACATCCCCCGCAGGCGGAGCCCGAACTCGATGTTCTGCCGCGCGGTCATCGTCGGGAAGAGGCTGTACGCCTGGAAGACCATCCCCATGTTCCGCTTGTGCGCGGGCGTGTTGTCGATGGGCGAGCCGTTGACGAGGACCGAGCCGCTGTCGGGCTCCTCGAAGCCGGCGACGATCCGCAGCACCGTCGTCTTGCCGCTGCCGCTCGGCCCGAGCAGCGACAGGAACTCCCCGGGCTTGATCTCGAGATCGATCCCGTCGACGGCGGCGGTCTCGCCGAACTGCTTGCGCAGCGCCGCGATCATGAGTCCGGCCGAGCCGGTCATCGGGCCATCGCAATCGCGCGGCGGCTAGCTCGGCCGCGGGTCAGGACGAAGATGGCCAGCATCGCCACCCAGGTGAAGCCGAAGCTGAGGATGGCGAGCGCCGCAGCCGAGTATGCCTCGGTCCGGCCGATGTGCTGGATGTACACCGCGAACGTATTGAAGAGGAGCAGGCTCGAGATCGTGTACTCGCCGAGCACGATCGCGATCGTCAGGAACGAGGCCGCAAGCACGGCAGTCCGGAGGTTCGGCAGCACCACGTGCCAGAGCGTCTTCGGCCAGCTCGCGCCGACGCTCTTCGCTGCGTCCGACAGCGTGTGCAGGTCGAGCGCGCTCATGCCGGCGTCGAGCGCGCGGTAGGTGAAGGGCAGCGCCTGGATGACATAGAGGAGCGCCAGCAGCTGCGAGCTCGAGATGAACCACGGGATTCCCTGGAACAGGCCGATCACACCGACTGCGAGAGCGATCGGCGGAACGACGAAGGGCAGCACCGAGATGAACTCGACTACCGGCCGCGCGGACGGCAGCCAGAGGTGGATCCCGTAGACGGTCGGAATCATGAGCACGAGGCTCAACGCGACGGTCTCGAGCGCCAGCCGCAGCGAGAAGAGCAGGCTGTGCCGGAACGCGGGGTCATGGATGATCGTCCCGTACCAGCCGAGCCCGTAGCTGTGGGCTCCCGTCTGCAGGCTGAACTCGAGCGTCGCATACAGCGGCAGCAGGAAGTACGCCGCGGCGAAGAGCAGCCAGAACCACGACCAGAGCGGGAACCGCTTCAGCGCAGCCACTTCGCCGTCCTCCGCTGCAGGAGCGCGTAGATCAAGACCGCGAAGCCGATCACCACGATCATCCCGAAGGCGAGGGCGCTACCCAGCTGCGGCTCGGAGGCCAGGTCGCCGTTGAGGAACTCGCCGATCAACACCGGAACGAGGTTGATGTAGCCGCTGCTCAGCGCGTAGGGCGTCGCGTAGGCGCTGAAGGCGTTGCCAAACAGGAGCACGACCGCTCCAAGGATCGACGGCAGCAGCAGCGGGAAGCCGACGAAGCGCCAGAACTGGAGCGGCGTGGCGCCGACGCTCGTCGCCGCCTCCCGCCATTCGCGCCGGACTCCCTCGAGCGCCGGGAGGATGATCAGGATCATCAACGGGAACTGGAAGTAGATGTAGGTCAGGGAGAGCCCGGTCAGCCCGTAGACCGTGAACCCGTGGCCGTAGAGGTCGAGGCCGAGGTGTTTGAACCACAGGGTGATGACGCCCGTGCTGCCGATCGTCGCGATGAACGCGAAGGCCAGCGGCACGCCCGCGAAGTTCGACGCGACACCGGAAAACGTCGTCAGCACCGGCCGCAGCCACCCGGGAATCCCCCGGCGAAGCGTCGCTTGCGCGACAAAGAGGCCGAGCAGCCCGCCCGCGAAGGCCGTGATCAGGCTGAGCTTGATCGTCTGCTCGAACGCGCTGACGGTCTGCGGCTCGGTGAGCAGGTGCATCCCGGCGAAGCTGAACGAGCCCGACTGCGTGCGGAAGGCCTGCAGCACGACCTCGCCGGTCGGGATGAGCAGGAAGCCGGTGACGTACGCGAGGAACGGCGCGACGATCAGCCAGCGGAGGAGGCGCCGGCGTTTCAGCCGCGTGCTCGTGATGCCGATTCCGGCGGGCGCCTCGTCGACCTCGGTTGCCACGCCGGATGAAGATGCCATTCCGTCCCCTGCTAGCCGACCACTTTCGGACCCCACTGCTCCTGCAGCACCTTGGTCGCCGCGTTCGTCTGCTTCACCGTCGGGAACTTGACGTTCGCATACTGGTCAGCCGGTGGCAAGAGGTCGGCGAGCTGCTGGGGCACCTTGTTCCGCTTGACGAGATCCTGGTAGCGCGCGGGATGCGAGAACCCGCCGATGTAGTTCAGCTGGCCCTCGTCGGAAAAGATCCACTCCATCCAGAGGCGGGCGGCGTACGGGTGCGCGGCGAACTTGCTGACGCCGTTGCAGTAGTAGTTGCCGAAGACGCCGTCGCCGGGGACGGAGACCTCGAAGTTCGGATTCCCCTTGAACTCCTGCTTGAAGGCGAGGTTCTCGTAGTCCCACTGCACGGCGATTGGGGTCGCGCCCTTGGCGATGTTCGCGGCCGAGATGCCGGCAGGGATGAAGTTGCCACGCTTCTTCAGGTCGGCGAAGAACTCGATGCCTGGTTCGATGTTGTCGAGGGAGCCGCCGTTCGCAAGTGAAGCTCCCATCACGGCCCCGAACGCATCGCCCGCCGAGCGAGGATCGCCGTCGAGCGCGATCATGCCCTTGTAGGCCGAGCTCTTGAGGTCGTCCCAGGTCTTCGGCGGCGTCTTCACGACCTTCATGTTGCTGCCGAAGGAGATCGCGCCCCAGTACGGGCCGATCCACATCGCAGCCGGGTCCCTCATGGTCGCCGGGATGGTGTCCCAGGTCGCGGGCTTGTACGGCGCCATCAGGCCCTGGTTCGCACCGACGATCGCGAGGGACGGCGAGACGTCGAAGCTGTCGGGCTCCTTACCCTGCCCCTTCAGGCTCTTCATCGCCTGGATCTCCTCGGCGGAGCTGTCGTCCTCGCCCTCGCTTGTCACCTTGATCCCGTACTTCTTCGAGAACCGGTCGCGGAGCGGCCCCTCGTTGGCCCAGTCGGGCGGCTCGCCGACGACGTTGAGATGCCCTTCCTTCTGCGCCTTCTTGATCAGCCCGGCCAGCCCGTCGGACCCGAGCGCGGACGGCAAGGTGGCCGCCACACTGGACCCGCTGCCGCCGCATGCTTCGAGGAAGCTCACGAGCGAGCCCGCTGCAATCACGCCGACCGCACCGCGGCCTCCCCGCCGTAGGAGCTCCCGCCTCGAGACCCTCGCGTCCAGCGTGCTCTCTATGTCATACATCGGGCTGCCTCCCACCGGCGTAGTTGTCTGACAGCTAGGCGAAACGATCGCGGCGAAACTACACCGGGCACCAGCACGAAGTCAAGGCTCTGGACACCTTCAGACGCGCTGTGTAGGATCGCCCGCGGTCGTGGAATTGTCTGACAAGCGAAATCGAGCGGAAACCGTCCGCGTCGAGCTGTCCGAGCGGATCGTCGCCGATGACCTCGCCGTGGGCACCCGGCTGCCGTCCGAGCCGAAGCTGGCCGCGGAGCTCGGCGTCTCGCGCGCGACGGTGCGAGACGCACTTCGGGCGCTCGAGCAGGAGGGGCTCGTGCGGCGTGTCCAGGGCTCGGGCACGTACGTCGCGCATCCCCGCGTTCCCAACAGCCTCGACATGAACTTCGGCGTGACGGCCGCGATCCGCCAGGGCGGGATGCACCCGGGCGTCGAGCAGGCGCGGCACTGGATCGAGCCTGCCGCCGCGAGCGAGGCGGAACGCCTCGGGCTCGGCCCAGGCGAGGACGTGCTCATCATCGACCGGGTGCGAACGGCCGACGGCCGGCCGGTCGTCCTCTCGCGTGACGTGCTCCCGCACAAGCTGCTCGAGGACCGCGACGAGGTCGTCGAGTCGATGCTCGAAGGCTCCCTCTACGACGTGCTCGAGGAGGAGTTCGGACTCACGATCCAATACGGCATCGCGAGCCTCCGCCCCGTGCGGGCGGAGCGGTCGCTGGCCGAGCGCCTCGGCGTCGAGCAGGGCGAGCTTCTCTTCTACCTCTGGCAGGTCGACTACGCGGAGAGCGGCGAGCCCGTCCTCTCGTCGCACGAGTACCACGTGGCGAATGCGTTCGAGTTCTCCGTCGTCCGCCGAGGCCCGGGGAAGAGGCTCGCGTGAGCGCCCAGGTCGGGAAGACGATGCGCCTCAAGCGGGTGATCGACCGGGACGGCGTCTCGGTCATCTGCGCGCTCGACCACGGGATGACGTCGCCGACCTTCCTCGAGCCGCTCGCGGACATCAGGACTCGGACGGCCGAGGCAGTCGCGGGCGGCGCGAACGTGATCATGATGAGCAAGGGGATGATCCGCATCGCCGAGCCGGCCTTCTCCCCGACGACCTCGCTTGCGCTTCTGCTCTCGGCGTCGGCGCGCCCGGACGACACACGACCGCAAATCGTGAACATTGCCGACGTCGAGGAGGCGCTACGGCTCGGAGCCGACGCGGTCGTGCTCTTCACCGCGCTCGACGGCGAGAACGAGGCCGACATGATCCGGATCCTCTCCGCCGTCGGCCGCGAGTGCGCGACGCTCGGGATGCCGTTCATCGCCGAGGCGGAGTTCCCGACGACCTACGCGTCGGTAGAGGAGCTCAAGCAGCAGTACGGCTTCGACTACCTCTGCCGCAACGTCCGCCTGTGCACTGAGCTCGGCGCCGACATCGTGAAGACGAACTGGCCCGGGGATCCCGATTTGTTCGCGTGTCTCGTCGAGGCTGCGAACGGGATCCCGGTGGTGCTCGCCGGCGGCTCGAGACTCGAGGACGCGGAGCTGCTCACGCGGATGGAAGCCGCGATGGGCGCCGGAGCAATCGGCTGCAGCGTCGGCCGGAACATCTTCATGCACAACTCTCCGGAGGCCCTCACGCGAGCCCTGTCGCGCGTCATCCGCGAGCGCTGGCCGGCTGCGAAGGCGCACGACGAGCTCCTCGGGGCGGTCGCGGAGCCCGCGTGAGAGCCGCGTTCATGACGGCCGTCGACGCGGTCGAGGTGCGGGAGACGGAGGAGCCGGCACTCGACTCACGCGGCGCGATCCTGCGCATCGAGGCCTGCGGCGTCTGCGGCACCGACGCGCGGACCTTCTTCAACGGCGATCCCAGGGCGCCGTCGCCCTGGATCCTCGGCCACGAGGCGGTCGGCGTGGTCGAAGAGGTCGGAGCGGACGCCATCCTGCCGCCCGACGTCGCGAAGGGCGATCGCGTCTTCCTCGGCTCGATCCTCACGTGTGGCGAGTGCCGCTGGTGCATGGGCGGCTTCCAGAACCTATGCGAGCACCACCTCCTCTTCGGCTATGAGCCGTTCCCCGGCGCCTATGCCGACTACGCGGCAGTGCCGCCGATCGCGACGAAGAACCTGATGAAGCTCCCGCCCGACCTGCCGTCGGATCTCGCCACGACGGCCGATCCCTTCGCGTGTGCGCTGAACGGGATCGAGGTGCTCGACGTCCAGCTCGGGGACAAAGTCGTGATCATCGGCGCCGGCCCGATCGGCTGCTGGCAGGCGGTCATGGCACGCGATCGCGGCGCGAGCCGGGTGTGGATCGTCGACGTGAGCGCCGAACGGCTGGCGATCGCCTCCGAGATCGTCGGCCACGTCGTCGACGACGCCTGGGTCTCGGCCGACGACAACGGCGTCGGCGACGTGATGGAGCGGACGGACGGCGAGGGAGCCGATCGAGTCTCGGTCGCCGCGCCGTCGAAGGTCGCGCAGCATGCGGCACTCGAGATGGCGGCCAAACGCGCGCGCGTCGTCTACTTCGCAGGGCTTCCGAAGCACGATCCGATGAGCCCGCTCGACATGAACCAGCTCCACTACAAGGAGCTCGCGATCCTCGGCGCGTACGGTGCGACCCCGCACCAGTACAAGGTAACGATGGATTACCTCGACCGCCGCCAGGACGAGCTCGGCAAGGTGGTCACGCACCGCTTCCCCCTCGCGCAGATCGAGGAGGCCTTCTCGACGATTCGCTCCGGCGCAGGGTTGAAGGTGGTCATCGAGCCGTAGCGGACGAGTACGTCATCGGCTGCGACGTCGGTAGCCAGGGCGTCACGAGCTCGCTCTTCACGAGCAGCGGTCGCCTCGTCGAATCCGCTTACAGCGGCTATGACATGTCCTTTCCGCGGCCCGGCTGGGCCGAGCAGGATCCGCAGCTGTGGCTGAACGCGGTCGCCGCGACCGTCCGCCGGCTGATGACAGAGCTCGACGCTCCGCGCACCGCCGTGCAGGCGCTCTCCTTCGGCTCGCAGCTGGACGGCGTCGTCATGTGCAGCGCCGACGGGGCCGCGCTTCGACCGGCGATCATCTGGCTCGACCGCCGAGCCACTGCGGAGGCGACGCTGGTCGCGAGCCGCATCTCCTACGAGGACTTCTACCGCGCCTCGGGCGTGAACCTCGACTCGTCTCACGGGGTCTTCAAGGCGCTCTGGGTCCGCAGCGAGGAGCGAGCGACCTTCGACGCAACTCGGGTCGTTCTCACCCCGGGCGCCTATGTGCTCCGGCATGCGACCGGGGAGATCGCGGTCGACCATTCGAACGCCTCGTCGCTCGGGTTGCTCGACCCACGCGAGCTCACCTGGTCGCGGGAGCTGCTCGACCTTGCCGAGCTTGACAAGGCGCTCCTCCCCCCACTCTTCCCGGCGACGTCAGATGTCGGGCCCGTTACTCCTCAGTTCGCCGAGGCGTGCGCCCTAGCTCCGGGGACGCGCGTCGCGTGCGGCTGCGGCGACGAGATGGCCGCCACGCTGGGAGCCGGCGTCCACGACGTCGGCGAGATCTGCGACATCACGGGCACCGCCGAACCCGTGTGCGCCGTCTCGAGCGAGCCGCTCTTCGATGCGCGACGCCTCGTGGAATGCCATCCGCACGCGCTCCCCGGTCTCTGGCTGCTCGAGAATCCGGGCTTTGTCTCCGGCGGAAACCTCCGCTGGTGGCGCGACCACTTCTTTCCGACCGGCGCCAACTACGACGCCCTGGTCGCGGAGGCCGACGAGGTTCCGCCCGGCGCAGACGGTGTCGTCTTCCTGCCGTGCATGCAGGGAGCGATGGCCCCCGAGTGGAACGAGCACGCCCGCGGGGCGTTCATCGGCCTCACCCTCGCCCACTCGCGTGGCCACCTCACCCGGGCGATCCTCGAAGGCAGCGCGTTCGCGCTGCGCGACATCGTCGGCGCGATCCGGGACGCCGGGCTGGAGGCGCGGCGGATCACTGCGGTCGGCGGAGGCGCGCGCTCGCAGCTCTGGCGTCGGATCAAGGCCGACGTGGTGGACTTGCCCGTCCGGGTCACTGCCGATTCCGAGACGACGGCCACCGGAGCCGCCATCCTCGCTGCGATCTCAATCGAGCCCGGCGCGCGAGCCGAGGCCGTCGCCGAGCGGTTCGTGGCCTACGAGCCCGACGAGGAGCAGCCCGACCCTGGGCGGGCCCGTCACTACGACGCGGCCTATGAGACCTACCGCGGGTGTTACAAGGCGCTTTACGGCGGTTAGCCCTGCGTGTGCTTCAGCGTGTCCTCGCGCCGTTGCGCTTGCGCGAGCGTGAGCTGCCCGGAGCAAACCTGGGCGTTGAGGTCGTTCTCCATCCGGTCGACCTCGGAGGCGCGCGGGTAGGGCTCGGGCCAGAGATTGCGCGGGTCGGTCGGGTTGCCCCCGAGTTCGAGGCTGATCAGGTGATCCTCCTGGAAGTCGGAGAGCGAGCCGGTCTCGCCGTACTGCCGCATCTGCCTGCGCTTGAGCGCGTTCGTGTAGTCGACCGGCGGGCGGATCGTCGCCGTCCAGCCGTGACGGCAGATCGTCGAGCGGATGTTCGCCTGCGTCACGTCCGGGTTGAGAACTCCCGGCGTGCGTACTGGGTCGGCGAGAATCGCCGGCGCCCGATGACGGGGCTGCGCGAAGAACAGCACCACGGCCCCGACGACGAGAAGCGCGAGGAATACGTCGAGGGGGCGAGCCACCCTGCCGAAGGTAGGCAGCGCTCGCGCGCGCGACAAGACGCTCTTGGGGCCGTGTCCAGCTGAGGCAGTAGGCTCGGGCCGTGGCCGAAATCGTCGTCCGTCCGCGCGGTCCGTACTCGCTTGCGCTCTCCACGCGGCTTGCCGGCGACGCCACGCGAAGGGTGCGGGAAGGGCTGCTGACCGCCCGTTGCGGAGGTGATGTGGCCCGCGCGTTTCAGTCGCCGGACGGCACGGTGTCGATCCGATCCGAGTCTGCGACTGCCGCGGAGAAGCTGCGGTGGATGCTGGCGCTCGACGACGACCACTCCGAGTTTCTGCGGCGCTTCGCCGACGATCCCCTGCTCGGCCGTGCAACGAAACATCTCCGCGGGCTCCGGCCCATTCGAACGGCAACCGTCGCGCAGGCGCTACTCCGGGCCGTCTGCGGGCAACTCATCGACTCGAAGAGGGCACGCACTCTCGAACGGCGCGTGATCCGAGCGTTGCAGAGCTGTGACGCGGACGTCTCGGTAGCTGCTACCGGCCTGAGCGAACCTCCTGAAACCTCCACGCTCGCCGCGGCGGCGCCCTTCGAGCTGCGCAGGCTCGGGTTGCACGAGCGGCGCGGCGCCGCCGTCGTCCGGCTCTGCCGCTCGCTCGAGCTCGAGCGTCTCCACGAGCTCCCGACCGACGCGGTCGTGCGCCGGCTCGAACGGGAACGCGGGCTCGGCCCGTGGTCGGCAGGCGTCGTCTGCCTCGAAGGGCTCGGGCGCTACGAGCATGGCCTCGTGGGGGATCTCGGGCTGGTCAAGCTCGTGCGCGCGCTGAGTGGCCGGCACGCGGTCGAGACGTGGGAAACCGCAGAGCTGCTCGAGCCGTTCGGCGAGTGGGCGGGGCTCGCGAGCGTCTACCTCCTCGCCGGCCTTGGCCGGGGGCTAATCCCGCTGCCCGCAGCCCGCGCCGCGTGACCTGGGCTCCCGGCGAGACGATTGTCTTCCGCCAGGTCTGGTCGAAGAAGCCGTGGCTGGCGATTCCGGTCGTCGTCATCTCCGACGAGCCGGACTTGCTCGTGACTTACCTGCCTGAGCGAGCCCCGATCAGGTTCGCCGAGGGAGACTGGCCAGGCGGTGAGCATCCATGGATACACCGCGAGCATTGGGAAGGCCACGGAACGCTGATGCTGCGACGGCCATGCGACCGCTACTCGATCTGGCTCTTCTGGCAGGGAGAGGAGCGGCGGTTCTGGGGCTGGTACGTCAACCTCGAGGAGCCGTACCGCCGTTCGGCGATCGGCTTCGACACGCTCGACCACGAGCTCGACCTCTGGAGCGAGGACGGAGTTACGTGGCAACTCAAGGACGAGGAAGGCGTCCCCTTGCGCGTCGCCGAGGGTCGCTTCGATGAGCAGGAAGCGGAGCGGATCCGCGCGGACGCGTCCAACTTTCAGGTCGAGTGCGAACGCACTGGGCCGTGGTGGGATCTCGATTGGGCCAACTGGCGGCCCGGCGACAGCACCGAGGTCGCCCTGCCCGAGGGCTGGGAGCTAGTGCCGGCCGCCTGACTCCGGCAGACTCTTTCCATGAGCGCGCGCAAGATCGCGATCCTCGGTGGTGGGCGGATCGGAGAGGCCCTTCTCTCCGGATTGCTGAGCTCCGGGTGGCGAGAGGCGTCCGAGGTCGTGATCGCCGACCGGGGAGCCGAGCGGGTCGCCGAGCTGCACGAGCGCTACGGGGTCGAGGCGACCGACGACAATCCAAGCGCCTTCGCGGGCGCCGGGCTGGTCGTCGTCGCGGTCAAGCCGCAGGACATCGACGCGCTGCTCGCTCAGATCGGCAGGCATCTGACGACCGAGCAGACGGTCGTCTCGGTCGCAGCCGCCATCCCCACGGCGTACATCGAGGAGCGGATCGCCGACGGCGTCCCGGTCGTGCGCGCGATGCCGAACGCGCCCGCCACGGTGCACGAGGGCATGGCCGGGATCTGCGCCGGCGCTCACGCGGGGGACGCTCAGCTGGCGCTCGCCGAGGAGCTGCTCTCGCATCTCGGCCGCGTCGTGCGTGTGCCAGAGACCTGGATGGATGCGATTACGGCCGTCTCCGGCTCCGGCCCGGCGTATTTCGCATTGCTCGCGGAGGCGATGATCGAGGCGGGAATCCTCCTCGGCCTCTCGCGCGAGGTCTCGACGACGCTCGTCGTGCAGACGATGTTCGGGACGGCAAAGCAGCTCCGCGACCAGGGCATGCACCCGGTCGAGCTCCGCGAGTCGGTCACCTCGCCCGGAGGTACGACGATCGCCGCGATCCGCGAGCTCGAGCAGGCCGGCGTGCGCGCCGCCTTTCTCAACGCCATCCAGGCGGCGATGGATCGCGCGCGCGAGCTCGCCGAAGGCGGTTGAGCGCCGTCGACATCACCGTCGTTGCCAATGCCGAGGAAGCCGCTCGGCTCGTCGGGCATCGGCTGGCCGAGCAGGCGCGTGCGGGCGGCAGCGTCGTTCTCACCGGCGGCTCGACCCCGCGGCAGGCGTACGAGATCGCGGCCGAGCTCGAGCCAAATTGGAGCCGTGTCGAGCTGTGGTGGGGAGACGAGCGCTGCGTGCCCCCGGACGACGAACGCTCGAACTACGGCATGGCGAAGGAGGCGCTGCTCGACCGGTTGGAGCAGCAGCCGGAGTCCGTCCACCGGATACGCGGCGAGCTCGGGCGGGACGCCGGCGCCGACGAGTACGCGCAGGAACTCGCTGCCGTCGGCACATTCGATCTCGTCCTGCTCGGCCTCGGGCCCGACGGACACATCGCGTCGCTCTTTCCGGGCTTCCCCACGCTCGACGTAACCGATCGCGACGCTCTCGGCTCCGAAGCCGGGCACGAGCCGTTCGTCGACCGGATCTCCCTGACGCTGCCACGCATTTGCGCCAGTCGCGAGCTCCTCTTCCTCGTGGCGGGTGAGGACAAAGCCGACGCGGTGTCGCGGGCGTTCGCGGGCGAGCCGTCGCACGAGACCCCGGGCAGCCTCGCGCGAGCGACCGACGGAACGACGCTCGCCGTGGTCGACCGCGCCGCGGCCTCGAAGCTCTAGCTCAGGCCGCGCCGTGCGGCTAACGCGTCGAGCGCGAGCGCGGTATCCGGGACGGGGACATCCTCGAGGAAGTCCTCGCGCTCGTCGAACGAGCGGCGCACGCGCTCCGCAGCGTCGGCATAGGCGGTTCGGTTGCCCGTCGCAAGCGCCTCGAGCGCGTCGGCGACCTCTCGCGGAAAGCCCTTCACGCGCTGGAGATCCGACGCCTGCCGAGCAGCCCACTCGTCGTTACCGATGATGAGCAGTGCGAGCGCTGCCGCGTACCGCCCGATCGGCGACTCCGTGATCGCCGCGTCCGTCTGGAGGGTCCAGTGTGCAGCCTCGCTCGCGTCCGCACCCGCGATCAGAAGCGCTTTCATTGCGCCGATCAGCCTGCCCCAGGCGTCGGTCGCGGTTCCTGCATCCCAGCTCTCGCGGTACCGGTCGGCCGACCGCCTCAGCCACTCGCCCGCCCCCCCGAGATCGCCCGCCATGAGGAGCGAGAGCCCGGCGGCCCAGGCCGCGTTCGCGAGCTGTACGAGCTGGCGCTCGTCGAGCTCGCGCGTCTCCCCCGCCGCGTACCGCGCTGCCGCACGCTCGTACCTGTCGCGCCAATCCACCCGCGGAGACTAGGCTCGAACGGACATGGCCGAAGACGACTGGCGCATCCGGATCGAGGTCGAGGAGGAGGAGCACGCCGCCGGCCTGCTCGAGCGGCTCGCAGGCGAGCTCGGCTCGGAGGCGCGCGAGCTCGCGGAGGAACTGAGGGAGCGGCGCCTCGCAGTCTCGCGCGACGGCGACACGCTCTTCGTCTACGCCGACACCCGCACCGAAGCGGAGCAGGCTCACAAGGTCGTCGAAGCGGAGCTCCGCGAAAACGGAATCACGGCAAGGACGAGCAGCATCGAGCACTGGCTCGACGACGAGGATCGCTGGGATGCCGAGCCTCCGGGCGAGACGTGGGAGGTGGAAGAGCTCGAGCGCGGGTTCGCGCCGTGGGAGGTGCGCGTCGAGTGCCCGTCGCGGCAGAAGGCGCGCGATCTCGCCGACCGCCTCGCAGCAGAGGGGTACAAGCCCGAGCGCCGCTTCCAGTACCTCATCGTCGGCGCTGCGACCCGCGAGGACGCGGACGCGCTGGCGGCCCGTCTCCACGGCGAGGTCGAGCCCGGCGGAGAGCTGGTCTACGAGACCGGCCCCAGCAATCCCTTCGCCATCTTCGGCGGCCTCGGTACTTAGGAGACGTTGACGGATCCCGCCGGGCGGGTATCCTTCCGCTTGCGCCGCTCGCACAGGGGAATCAGCGGAGCGCAGCGCATCTCTTCGTTGGAATGGCAGCACCGCAGCGTGCTGCGCAGATGCAAGAAGCGATTCAGCAGCCGACCAGCTCTCTGGAGGCGACAGACCCGATAGTCGCCGCCGCCCTCCGCGCCGAGGCGTGGGCGGGCGAGCCGTTCCTGCGCGAGGGCGAAGATCCGGGCGAGGCGCTCGGGGAAGGGACCGCCCGCCGGCGCGCGCTCGACGACGCCGTCGCCGAGATGGACGCCGGGTTGAAGGCTCCGTCGTCGCAGTGGAAGGTTCGCTACGGCCTTCTCCTGGGCCTCGAGCGCGTGCTCGCCGAGCCGGAGCCGACAACCGCCTCCGGCACCTCGCTTCGCCGCCACCAGGTCGACGCGCTCGCCGGAATGCTCACCGAGCTCATCGCAGCGAGCCAGCGCTACGACTCGAACGGCAACGGCAACGGCCAAGCGGCGACCGCCGAGGAGCTCGAGCAACAGGAGGTCGAAGACGAGGACGAGGACTCGACCCTCGTCGTCGAGATCGAGGACGCCGAACTACCGGAGGAGCCGGAGCAGGACGATCCGGGCGCCATCCGCCGCTACCGCTTCCGCCACCCGACCGCGTCGGGCAAGACGATCGCTGCCGCCGGGTTCGTCGAGGCGGCCCGCACCCTGGGCGTCCTCATCCTCACGCACCGGCGCCTCCTCGTCTCTCAGTTCACGCGTGACCTGACCACCGAGGGTTACGGCAAGCGGCTCACCGACGTGATCACGCGCGACAGCCGCAGCGGGAAGAAGGCTCCGCTCACGATCCAGACCTACGCGTGGTTCGCGCGCCACGTCGACTCGATCGATCGCGACGCGTACCAGCTCGTCATCTGCGACGAGGCGCACACGGCGCTCGGGGAGAAGACCTCGGCCGCGATCCGCGCCTTCCCCGAGCCGATCTACATCGGCATGACGGCGACCGAGCAGTTGATCGCGAAGCAGGTCTCCGATGTGTTCCCGGCCTCGGTCGACGACCTCCCGCTGCAGGACGCCGCGCGCCGCGGCCTGATCGCGCCGCTGCGCGACCTGCGGGTGCCGCCCGTCGCGGCGGTCAACTCGGTACCAATCGTGGGCGGCGATTTCGACCAGGAGATCCTCGCCAAGACGCTCGACCACCAGGCGCTGAACATGGCGGCCGCGAGCCTCTATCGGGACCGGTTCGACAACACGCCGGGCATTGTGTACGCGGCCGGCGTCGACCATGCGTACAACCTCGCGCAGGAGTTCCGCGCCGCCGGTCTGAAGGCCGAGGCGGTCTCGGGCCGGACGCCGCCCGTGCGCCTCGCCGAGACGCTCGCGGCCTACGAGCGCGGCGAGATCAACGTCCTTATCAACGCCCAGCTCCTCGCCGAGGGCTGGAACTCGCCGCGGGCGACCGTCTGCATGCACCTCGCGCCGACGGCCTCGAAGCGCGTGTACCAGCAGCGGATCGGCCGCATCATGCGCCTCCATCCGCGCAAGGAAGCCGGCATCGTCGTCGACTTCGTCCCGAAGGGCGCAACCCACAACGAGCGCGTCGTCTCGCTCCACTCGCTGCTCGACGCCGACTTCTACCGCGAGGGGGCGCGCGTCACCCCGGCGCCGCGCCGCCGCTCGCAACGTCGCGCGCGCCGCCGCCTCACGCCGGCGCCGTGGCTCGTGCCGGTCACGCCCGACGTCCGTCGGCGCTACGGCGTCATCCAGCGCGAGTGGCAGCGCATCGATCCGAAGTACCTCGACGAGGACGAGCAGCGCGCGTGGGCGATGATCGCCGGTCGCCAGATCCGCTTCGATGAGCGCGCCTCGTTCGTGCAGAAACTGACCGACCGCAGTGCGAGCAAGGCCGCGCTCGAGCAGTTCCTGACCACGGCTGCAGCCGAGAATCCGAATAGGCGGCTGCGGATGATGGCGCTGCAGGACCGCGTCTCGATGCGCGTCGAGCGCGCCGACTTCGACGATCTCGTGACGCTCGTGACGCAGGCGCCGACGTGGGAGAAGGAACGGCTCGCGGGGATCCGCATCCTTCTGCGGGCCGTCGGCGAGGAGAAACCGGACGCGCCGGAGCAGATTCTCGCGCGCTGGACGTGGCGGCTGGCGCGGGCCACACGCAAGGTCCAGGACCGGCGAGCTTCAGCGGAGTACCCGGAGGCGAAACGGCTGCTCGGCGCGCTCGCAAACTCGCGCGGGCACCGGCACGAGGAGAACGCCGCGAAGCTCGTCAGGGCCGCGCTCGAGCTGCCGCCACCGGTGGGCGCCGCGCTTCTGGCCTCGGCGGAGGGCTACACGCCGCGCGCGACGAAACTCATCGACGAGGCACGCGAGCGGCTCGGCACCATCCAGGAGGTCGCGCTCGCGCTGGCGGAGAACCTCCCCGCGCCGAAGCAGGGAGGCGGCCGCACCAGGCGGCGCCGGCGGCGGAGGCGCAAGGGTGGCGGCGCGAAGCCCGAGGCTCAGGCGGCGAAGACCGAAAAGCCCGCTACGGAGGCTCCGACAGAGAAACCGGCCGCCGAGAAGTCCGAGCCATCGAGCTAGACCACGTACAGCTCGCGGCTCCGCCCGGCTGCGAGGTGGAGGCGCGTCGCTTCTTCGGCGACCTGCTCGGCCTCGAGGAGCTCGAGAAGCCGGAGCCGCTGCGCCCGCGCGGCGGTGCCTGGTTCGAGCTCGACAGAGGCGGCCAGCTCCACATCGGCGTCGAAGACCCCTTCGTCCCGGCGCGGAAGGCGCATCCCGCATTCCGCCTCACGCGCGAAGAGCTCGTGGAACTCGCGCAGCGGCTCGAAGCCGCAGGCGAGCGCGTGGAGTGGGACGACTCGCTCCCAGGCGTCCTGCGCTTTTACACGACCGATCCCTGGGGCAACCGGCTGGAGCTGCTCGCCGCGAATTAGGCATCCGTTAGGGCTGTTGCCTACCCTGCGGACGTGCCCCGGAGATGGATCGCCTGTTGGGCGGCACTGCTCGCGATCCCACTCGGGGTCGGCTCGCCCCGCGCCGCAATCCCGTCGCTGATCGTCTTCTCGGCCGACCGAGCGCCGTCCGTCTCGGGCGAGATCTACCGGGTCGACCCGAACGGCCATCGGGTCGATCTCACCCACAGCCCGTACCAGGACACCCACCCGGCCGTTTCTTCGGACGGGAAAACGGTCGCGTTCCTGAGCCAGCGAGGCAACACGGTGAGCGTCTACGAGATGGGAATCGACGGACGGGGTCTCGTCCGCATCGGCCCGTCGCTGTCGCCACAGGGCCAGTACCCGTATCTCGCATGGCAACCGCACGGGAACCTCGTTGCTCTCACCGGCGGCGGCACAGTCTCGTCCCCGCGGGCGGGTCTCTGGATCCTCCGCGCGGGTCACGCGCCACTTCGTGTGCGAGGCGCCGACGGCACCGTCCAGCCGAGCTGGTCGCCGGACGGGCGAGTCGTGCTCGCCTACACATACGGGAGACATGCGGCCGTGGCGTTCTCGCCGAGCGGCCGACGGCTGTTCGCCGTACCGCATGCGAGCAACTTCTCGAGCTGGTCGTCGGGAGGCCTGCTCGCGACCGCGACCAGCACCGGGATCGGCGTCTACGACGAGGGCGGACACCGCCGGTTCGCCGCGAGCGGACCCGTCTCGGGCGGACCGGCGTGGTCGCCGGACGGGCACCTCCTCGCCGCAATCGTCGCCAACAAGCTCGAGGTGCTGACACAGACCGGCGGGCTCGTGCTCGGCAAGCCCCTTGCCGGCCGACACGGTCTCGTCTGGAATGGGAACACGCGCGTCGTGCTCGGCGCTTACGGGCACTGCCAGTGTGAGGCGAAGAGCGTGGACCTCCGCACCGGGGCAATCTCGGCCGCGTCGGAGCGCTGGTTCAGTCCGCTGTCGGCCGACGGGAAAAAGGCGATCGAAACCCGAAAGGCCGGCGGTCAGTTCGTGATCGAGGTGGCACCCGCGGCCGGCGGCGTCCCGAAGACCTATGCGCATGTCCCCGGCTGCTACGACGAAATGGTCTTGGGCCCCGGAGTGGATGCACTTCAATTCGTCGGCCGGACCAAATCGCTCGTCTACGCGAGCCTCTGTTACGAGCCGTTCTCGAACCTCTACGCGGTGGCGCCCGACGGAGGCGCGCCACGAGAGCTTTCGGGCGCCAAGCCCTACGCCGGCGGGCCGGCGCTCTCCCCCGACGGCGGCCGCATCGCATACTCGTGGTCCCAGCTCACCGGCCTGAGCTGTGGCGGCTGCCCATCGCAGATTCGCGTCGTGAACGCGGACGGCACCGGCGAGCAGACCTTGACCACGCCGCCTGACTGCACGTACGACGTCAACCCCGCCTGGTCGCCTGACGGGACGGCGATCCTGTACTCGCAATCGGACTGCAATACCGCTCCCGAGCTCTACGCGATCTCGGTCGCAGGAGGTTCCGCCCGCGACCTCCACGTCCCCGGCGATGATCCAGCGTGGGGGCCGTCTCGAATCGCCTACGTCGCCCGGGACATGTCCGCCGGCGTCTGGACGGCCAATCCGGACGGCAGCGACCCGGTCAAGGTGGCGACGTCAGGCGCGTCCCCTGCCTGGTCGACTGACGGCCGCCTCGCCTACCTCACCGGTAAGCGGGGGACAACGGTCGTTGTCGGCTCGAGCCAGGTGAGCCTGCCGTTTGCCCAGGTCACATCGCTCGCGTGGTCTCCCGACGGCACACGCTTCGTCGTCACCGCGCGCACGAAGAGCGCGCCCGCGCCCGATGGCTATACCGTCAAGACCGACGGGAGCGACCCGATCCGCCTGACGATGAACTACGACGCTTCCGGCGCGAGCTGGCGCTAGCTCGCGGGCCCGCCGGCGCTCTCGCCGCCGCCCTCGCCGTTCTCCTCCCGCTCCCGGAGAAACCGTGTCAGCTCGGCGGCCAGGCTCTCGCCGGACGGGAGCTCCTCGGCCGCCTCCATGAGGTCGACGCGCCGCTCGAGCTCCTCGACATACGCGGCCGTCTCCGAGTCGGAAGCGACGGCCTCGGTCACCTGCTCGTTGTATTCCTCCGCTGCCTGCTCGAGCTCGGCGAGGTCGATGTCGGCGCCCACGAGCTCGCCGAGGCGGCGGCAGAGCGCCAGCGCCGCGCGAGGGCTCGGGGCAAGCGAGACGTAGTGCGGTACGGCCGCCCACAGGCTCACCGACGGAATCCCGGCGCGCCGGCACGCGTCGAGAAGCACGCCGAGGATGCCGGTCGGCCCCTCGTAGCGCGACGGTTCGACCCCGAGCTCCTCGACGAGCACCGGATCGCTCGCCGCGGCGCTCACCGGAGCCGGCCGCGTATGCGGCACGTCCGCGAGGAGCGAGCCGAGCGTGACGACGAGCTCGACCCGGAGATCCTGCGCCAGATCGAGGACGAGCTGGGAGTACGTCTTCCAGCGCAAGTTGGGCTCGACGCCGAGCATGACCACCGCATCGCGGTCGAGATCGGGGATCGGGGCGTGGAGAAACGTGTTCGCGGGCCACTCGAGCTTCCGCGTCAACCCCTCCTCGAGGGAGACGTTCGGACGCACCGCCTGGAAGTCGTAGAAGTTCTCCGGGTCGATCTCCGCAAACGCCTCGGCGCCCCATTGACGAGCCAGATACCCGGCTCCGAGCGTTGCCCCCTGGCCGCCGTCGTTCCAGCCACGGAACGCTGCGATGAGCACCGGGCGCCTTAGCTCCGGTCGCGAGGAGACGATCAGCTCCGACATTTCCCCAGTCTAGGTCGCCTCAGCGGCAACCGGCCGCCAGACACGCCCGACGACGCCCACCGTCCAACCCACCAGGGTCGCCGCCGTCACGACGTGCAGGAGTACGAGCCACCACGGCACGTCGGCGTAGGTCCGGTACTGCACCTCTCCGATCGTCATCTGCGCAGCGAGGATCGCCAACAGCCCGATGCAGCCGCGCAAGACCCACGGGTAACGCGCGCGCTGCGTCCACGCCCACGCTGCGAGCACGAGGAAGACGATCCCGAAAGCCGCGACGGCGCGCACGTGCCAGTAGACCTCGGGCTTGAAGGAACCCAGCCGCGGCACGATCTTCGAGCCGGAGCTCCCCGGGAAGCGCCCTCCCGCGGTCGCGGCCGTCCCGCTCACGGCGAGCACGACCACCGCCACGGCGAGAGCGACGCCTCCGAGCCGCGCGATCCCGGGCAGCGGAGCCCCGCTGCCGCGGACGAGTCGCGACGCCTCGACCAGCGTCAGCACCGCGAGCGAGACGAGCGTGAACGAGAGCAGCAGGTGCGTGATCACGAGGTACGGGTTGAGGTCGTAGTAGACGGTGATCGCGCCGAGCGGTGCCTGCGCGAGCGTCCCCACGAAGACAGCGGTCGCCAGCCAGCGCCCGCGACGGCCGAGCCCGAGAGTGCGCCACGCCGCCAGGGCGAGAACGAGCGTCGTGAAGACGGTGACTGCCGAGACGACGCGGTTCGAGAACTCGATGTCCGAGTGGTAGCCGCGCGGCAGCGCATGCTTCGTCGTGCACGTCGGCCAGTGCGGGCAGCCGAGCCCCGAGCCGGTGAGGCGGACCGTCGCTCCCGTGGCGACGATGAGGATGAGGACACCGACGGCCGCGAAGGCGATGCGCCTGAAGACGGCCGGCGACACCGTCCGCGCGAACCGGCGCGGCACCGCGGCCGATGCGGACCCCGCGTGCACGAATCGAGTGTAGAGGGGTTTTCCCGCTCCTACGGCTCCAGGACGACGCCCGAGCCTTCCTCCACCGAGCCCACCCGCGCGAGGAAGAGGCCGGCGCGCTCGAATTCCGCCCCGAGCGAGAGTGCTTTCTCCGCCGGCAGCGTCACGAGGAGCCCGCCGGCCGTCTGGGCGTCGTACGCGAGAGCGAGCAGCTCCTCCGGCACGCCGTCGCTGGAAACGTGAGCGCCGGCGAAGTCCCGATTGCGCGGGTCGCCGCCGGTCCGGACGCCTGCCTGCGCTGCCTCGAGCGCGCCGTCGAGCGCGGGAAGGGAAGAGGCGTGGAGCCGGATCCGGACGCCGCTGCGCTCCGCCGTCTCGTGCGCATGTCCGAGCAGACCGAAGCCGGTGACGTCGGTGACCGCGTTGGGCGAGAACGGACGCAGGATCTCAGCGGCGCGGTCGTTGAGCGTCGTCATCCAGCGCGCCGCCTGGGCGACGTCGGTTTCGTCCTTCGTCGCAAGCACGAGCCCCGTGCCGAGCGGCTTCGTCAGGAACACGGCGTCCCCGGGTCGAGCGCTGCTCTTGACCCAGACACCGTCCGGATGCACGGTGCCGACGACAGCGAGGCCGTACTTCGGCTCGGTGTCGCGAATGGTGTGGCCGCCGGCGAGGATCGCGCCCGCCGCGCGCACCGCTTCGTCGGCTCCCGAGAACACCGCTGAGACGAGATCCGTCGCGAGCTCCTCGGGAAAGGCGGCGATCGAGAGCGCAAGGAGCGGCGTACCGCCCATCGCGAAGACGTCGTTGAGCGCGTTCGTCGCGGCGATCCGGCCGAAGAGCGCGGGATCGTCAACGAGTGGCGGAAAGAAGTCGACGGTGAAGACCAGCGCGCGCTCGTCGTCGAGCCGGTAGACGGCGGCGTCGTCCGCGGGGTCGAGGCCTACGAGGAGATCCTCCGCCTCGGCCGGAACGAATCCCTTCAGCAGCTCCTCGAGCCGTGCGGCGGAGTACTTCGCCGCGCAGCCGCCGCCGACGGTGAGGCTCGTCAGTCCGGCAGCCGCCTCGGTCTCCACCCCGTTTACTGTAGGCGCAATGAGCCGGGTTGCACTTGTCACCGGCGGCTCGTCGGGCATCGGGTTCGCGATCGCACGCATGTTGCGGGACGAGGGCTTCGACCTGACGCTCGCCTCCCGCCGGCCCGAGCGGGTCGAGGCCGCCGCGGCCGAGCTCGGCGCCTTCGCGGTCGCCGCGAACGTCGCCGAGGCGGAGGACTGCGACAGGGTCGTCAAAGAGCACCGCGATCGCTTCGGCCGCCTCGACGTGCTCGTCAACTCGGCCGGCGTCGGGTTCGGCGGCCGGATCGAGGACCTGCCGCTGAAGCAGCTCGACCTGCAGCTGGACGTCAACCTCCGCGGGCTCTTCCTCGTCACGCAGGCGGCGATCCCGCTCCTGCGCGAGTCGAAGGGCTGGATCGTCAACCTCGCGTCGATCGCCGGCACCGTTCCTACGCCTGGCCTGGCAACGTACGGCGCGACGAAGGCAGCGGTGATCGCGCTCACCCGGTCGCTCAATGCCGAGCTCGATTCAGACGGCGTGCGCGCAATCGCCCTCTGTCCAGGCTTTGTCGACACCCCGATGGCGCAATGGTCCGCGCTCGAGCCGGACGAGATGATCCGCCCCGAGGATTGCGCAGAGGTCGTCCGCATGTGCACGCGCCTGAGCCCGACTGCGCGAGTGCCGCAGGTCGTTATGGAGCGCATGGGCTCCGCGAACGGCGACGCCTAGAGCACGCCGCCGGTGCCGCGAGAAACTAGCTGTCCCGCCTACAGAGGTTGTGAACGGTTGAGGTGTTATCCGGCCCTCCTTTGAGGCTGTGGTCTTCGCGGACTCACACCCAAAGGAGGGCTCGGATGTATCTGCACGCTAACGCCAAGCTCGGATTGGCTGGCCGTCTCGCGCTGGTGGGCGCGGTCGAGGGTGGGATGTCGCTGAGGGCGGCCGCGGCCGTTTTCAGCGTGTCGCCGGCGACGGTGCATCGCTGGTGGCATCGCTGGCTGGATGGCGGCCGTCGGCCCGAAGCATTGCTGGATCGCTCGAGTCGGCCTCTGCACTCGCCGCGGCTGCTGGCGGTCGAGGTGCAGGAGCGGATCTGCGACTGTCGTCGCATGACGGGTTGGGGTCCGCGCCTGGTGGCTGGCGCGACCGGCTTCTGCCATTCCACGGTGTGGAAGGTGCTCCGTCGGCACGGGATCTCTCGTCGCCTGGCTGCCGTTAGGGAGCCTGCCAACAGCTACGAGTGGCCCTGTCCCGGCGATCTGCTGCACATGGACACAAGCCGCTACGCGCGTTTCCTGCGGCCGGGCCACCGGGTCACCGGCGACCGCTCGCAGCGCTCCCGCCATTGGATGCGCCCCGAAACACGGGTCGGCTACGACTTCGCGCACGCGATCGTCGACGACCATTCCCGGCTCGCCTACGTCGAGCTCCACGACGACGAACGGGCAGAGACGGTCACAGGCTTCCTCGAACGCGCGCTCGCCTTCTTCCAGAGCCACGGCATCCACGCCAAACGGCTGATGACCGACAACGGCTTCAGCTACGTCAAGAACCGCTCACTACGCGAGCTGCTCGCCAGACAGGGCATCCGCCACCTCACCACACACCCCTACCGGCCGCGCACCAACGGCAAGGTCGAGCGCTTCCACCAGACAATGGCCCGCGAATGGGCCTACGGCCTCGCCTACCGCACCCACCGCCACCGCAACGACGCCCTGCCACACTGGCTCGACAACTACAACCGGCGACGGCCACACAGCTCGCTAGGAGACCGACCCCC
>DATFHC010000200.1:0-4563 GCA_035248765.1 Gaiellaceae bacterium | reverse complement strand
CTCGCGGGCGCACCCTCGGCCCGGCGGGGCACATCCTCCCCGGCCGGTTCGGCCGGAATCTCCGCCTGGTTCGCCGCAGGCATCACACGCAACATCGCGAACGACAGCCCCTCTCGCGCGAGGAAGAGGAGGCCGACCCCGATGCCGACAGACGCCTCGATCGCCTGGAGCCCGAACCCATAAGCGACCCCGACGCTGTAGGCCACTCCGTAGCCCGCGAGCGCGGACGCGATCGCGACCTGCAGGAGACCGACGTTGCCGGGCCAGAACGGGAAGATCGTCACGACGTTCATCACCAGCAGCACCACACCGGCCGCGGGAAGCGGCGAGTGGATGTCGAAGGCGCGCATCGCCGTGTAGACCGCGAAGAGCTGACACGTCCAGCCGCCGATCTGGAAGAAGACAGCCGCGGCGGTCCCGACCGGCGAGCGCATCACTCCGAGGCCGGCACGACCCATCGTCAGCAGCCGTCGCACCGGGCCGAGCCCTTCGAGCGAGATGAGCGTGTGCCTGCGGGCGGTGAGAAACGCGAAGACGAACAGCCCGACCCCCACGCCGATCAGGGCGAGCAGGCTCGCCCGGGCAAAGGAGTTGGGGATGCTCGCCGTGAGGACGACGTAGAGGATCAGCAGGAGCACGGGCACGATGTCGAAGACGCGGTGCGCGAACACCGTGCCGACGAGCGTCGCCCACGTCCCTTTTCGCCTTGGGAGCTTCCGCGTCAGTACGGCAACCCGCGCAAGCTCGCCGATCCGCCCCGGCAGGACGGCATTCGCGAACAGCCCGACGGAGAACGCGGAGAAGACCAGCGGGGCACGCGGGCGCGGCTCCTCCATCGCCGAGTGGATGACGGTCGTCCAGGCGAGTGCCCGCGCGACGACGGAAAGGAGGTTGAGCGCAATCGCCACGACGACCCACTCCCAGCGCACCGCGCGGAATGCGTGGCCGATCGAGGCGAGGCTGTCGTGCCTCCACCAGAGCACGCCGCCAACGGCCGCGAGAAAGAGGAGTCCCAGGGCCACGCGCGCCACACTGTTCAGCGGCAGGCGCAACAACCGGTTGGGCTTGTGCGGCGACTCGTTCGCAGTCGGCATCGGGCCATTATCGTCGGCGGCCGCGTGCGTCTTCGTTCGCCTCACGATCGCGAGATCGTCCGTCTCGCGCTGCCGGCTCTCGGCGCGCTCGCAGCCGAGCCGCTCTACGTCCTTGCCGACACGGCGATCGTCGGCCACCTCGGCCGACCGCAGATCGCAGCCCTCGGCCTCGCCGGGACGGTGCTCGCCGGCTCGTTCGCAATCTTCAACTTCCTCACCTACGGGACGACGTCAGTCGTAGCGCGGGCCTCGGGTGCGGGACGGCAGGAGGAAGCAGCCCGGCTGGCTGCGCAGGCGCTCTGGGCGTCACTCGGAATCGGCATCGCTCTGCTGATCGGGTGCGAGATCGTGGCTGCACCTCTACTCAGGGGCCTCGGAGGCCACGGCCGCTCCGGCCATTACGCCCTCGTCTACTTCCGGATCGCGGCAGCTGGATTACCGGCCGCGCTCGTCGCCCTCGCGGGCCAGGGATACCTGCGCGGCGTCTCGAACCTCCGCAGGCCGCTCGAGATCGTCGTCGTGGCCAACGTCGCCAACCTCGTGCTCGAGGTGCTCTTCGTCTACGGCTTCCACTGGGGGATCGCGGGCTCGGCAGCAGGGACGACGATCGCTCAGGCCGGGATGGGATTCGCCTTCGTCGTCGAGCTCCTCCGGCCGCACGCGCCCTCACGGCGTCCGAGCCTCCAGGAGATGAGGCCGCTTTTTCGGATCGGAAGACAGATCTTCGTTCGCACGGCTGCGCTCTACGCGTCCTTCCTCGTCGCTGCCTCCGTGCTCGCGCGCATGGGGGACGCGGAAATCGGCGCTCATCAGATCGCGTACCAGCTCTTCACCTTCCTCGCGCTGCTGCTCGACGCGATCGCCATCGCGGGACAGGTGATCGTGGGCCGGATGCTGGGAGCCGGCGACGCTGCCGGCGCACACGCTGCCGCCGTCCGCATGATCGGGTGGTCAGTCGTGGTCGGACTCGTGTTCGCCACCGTCCTTGCGCCACTCTCGTACGCGCTGCCGCGCGCGTTCACAGGCGACCCTCGCGTGCTCCACCAGGCGGCGCTCCTCTGGCCGTTTCTCGCAGCGATGCAGCCGCTCGGAGCCGCGGTCTTCGCGCTCGACGGGATCCTCATCGGCGCAGGAGACACGCGCTATCTCATGTGGTCGATGCTCGCCGCAAGCGCTCTCTTCGTCTCGCTCGCGGCGCTCGCGCTCTCCTTCGACTGGGGAGTCGTCGGCGTCTGGGCGGCGCTCGACGTCCTCATCGCCGCACGCCTCGCGCTGCTCGGTCCGCGTTTCGCACGCCGACGCTGGGCCGTCGTGGGCTGGGAGTAAGATCAGTCGATGGAAGGCCTCGCCGAGCTTCACACCCACCTCGGCGGCTCGGTTTCCTCCGACATCCTCTGGTCGCTCGCCCACCGGCAGGGCATCGCGCTCCCGGTCAAGGACTTCTGGGACTTCGACCGGCTGGTGACCGTGTCCGACCCCCGCGGCGTGCCTGACCTCGACGCGCTCGACGCGATCTACCACTGGACGGAGCTGATCCAGTCGAGCCCGGCCGCTGTCGAGGTGTCGGTACACGGCGCGATCGGCGGCGCGTACCGTTCGCAGGGGATCACGACGCTCGAGCTCCGCTTCAACCCGATGAAGAGGAACCGCGGCGGCGAGCGAGATCTCGACCACATCATCCTCGCTGCGATCCGGGGGCTCGATGTCGCGAGCCTCGAGTACCCGCATGTGCGCGCCGGCCTGATCCTGATGATGGACCGGACGTTCTCGCCGCACCAGAACGAGATCATCGTCGAGAAGGCGATTCGCTGGGCACCGCGAGGGGTGGTGGGGATCGACATCGCTGGGCCGCGCCCCGGCGGGGGGCGCTTCGACTACTCGCAGGTGCAGCCGATGGTGGAGGAGGCACGCGCCGCCGGCCTCGGCGTCACGATCCACGTCGGCGAGGAGGGCGGCGAGATGGGTCGCGCCGAGATCGGCGAGGTGCTCGAGCTTCTGCGGCCTGACCGGATCGGTCACGGGATCCTCGCCGTCGGCGACGCCGACCTGATGCGGGAGCTCCGAGACCGCGAGGTCGTCCTCGAGATCTGCCCCACGTCGAACCTCCTCACGAAGTCGCTGCCCGACGAGGACGCGGTGCGCGACGTCTTCCGCACCTTCGTCGAGAACGGCGTCCAGTTCACGATCGCGACCGACGGGCCGGAGATGATGCGGACGCACCTCCGTGACGAGTTCGACCTACTCCTGCGAATCGGCGCCCTGTCGCAGGACGAGCTCACCGAGGCGAACGCGCGCGGACACGAGGCGAGCTTCGTCGGCGGATCACACGCCGCCTGGACGAATACCCCCGTCGGCCGATAGTCCACGCGGCAACCCGGCCATAGCGTGCCGGGCCATGAGAAGAAGCGACGAGACAAAGCCCGACCTCACCGAGCGCCAGCTCCAGATCGTCGCGCTGATCGCGCGCGGGTGCTCGAACGACGAGGTCGGAGAGCGTCTCGGCATCTCGCCGAGAACGGCGAAGGCGCACTGCGACGTCTTGCGCCAGAAGCTCGGCGTGCCGAGGCGGCGGCAGATTCCTGCCGCGTTCAAGGCGCTCACCGGCGAGGACCCTCTCGCACGGGAGCTTGCGCCGGCTCTGGCCGGCGCCGGGGGCTGACGGCGACCCGCGCTCGGGCCCTACCCCGAGCGCGGGCCCCCCGCTTGCGGCGGTCATGACGAGCGGCTGAGAGAGGAGTAGGGTCCTCGGATCGCGGGCGGACAAGCCCGTCAGGGGAATGGTGAAGACGATCACAGCTGCGGCCTCGCCCGCGCTCGATCACATCATCGAGCGCCCGCGGCTGATCGCACGTCTGGCGGAGGGAGCCGGGGCGCGCGTCTCGGTTCTCGCAGCTCCCGCCGGCTACGGCAAAACGACACTCGCGCGCCAATGGTCGAAACGGCAGACGGGCCCTGTCGCGTGGTACCGGACCACACGGGCTTCCGGAGACATCGCGCTGCTCGCAGTGCAGCTCGACGAGCTGCTCGCCTCGATCGCGCCGGACTTGCCGCGCGAGCCCGGGAAGGTCGCCTCGATCGCCTCGGTCAACGCAAGCCCGAAGCCACTCGCGGGAGCAATCCTTCGTACGTTCAACAGCTTGACCCGCGAAGTCCTCCTCGTCGTGGACGAGTGGGAGACCGCCGGGACCGACGAGGCCGAGGAACTGCTGTCGATGCTCGTCGAAGGGCTCGACATCCGGTTTCTGATCACAACGAGAACCCGACCCGACTGGTTCACACCGCGCCTGGAGGTCTATGGCGAAGGTCTCGAGATAGGAGTCGATGAGCTGGCCATGACTGAAGCGGAGGCGACGCGAGTCCTTGCCGCCGTCGGAGCCGTCGCCGGCCGAGCGCGGCTGATGCGCACCGCCGACGGCTGGCCCGCAGTCCTTGGTCTCGCCGCGATGAGCGGCGACGTCGACTTCACGTC
>DATFHC010000199.1:0-18367 GCA_035248765.1 Gaiellaceae bacterium | reverse complement strand
CGCCAGGTGCACAGCTTCGAGGCGGATCTCGACATAGGAGACGGCGACGAGCCGCTGCGCGCGGTCTTCATCCGGGCGCCGTGGCTCGAGGAACTTGGGCCCGACGTCGACGTGCTCGCGGAGGTCGACGGCCATCCGGTGCTGGCGCGCGAGGGACGGCTTCTCGTCGCTGCCTTCCATCCGGAGCTGACCGACGACACGCGCGTCCACGAGCGCTTCCTGAACACCGTGAGAGAGGTGGAAAGTGTCCGGGCATAGCAAGTGGTCGTCGATCAAGCACAAGAAGGGCGCGGCCGACGCGAAGCGCGGCAAGCTCTTCTCCAAGCTGACGCGTGCGCTCATCGTCGCGGCGAAGGAGGGCGGGCCCGATCCGGCCGGGAACCTCGCGCTCCAGAACGCGATCGAGAAGGCGCGGGCCGCCTCGATGCCCAAGGACAACATCGACCGGGCGATCGCGAAGGGCTCCGGCACCGACTCCGACTCCGCCGCCTACGAGACGGTCGTCTACGAGGGGTACGGCCCCGCGGGCGTCGCAGTGATCGTCGAGTCGCTCACCGACAACCGCAACCGGACGGCGGGCGAGGTGCGGCACATCTTCGCGAAGAACGACGGCAACCTCGGCACCTCTGGCGCGGTCGCGTGGCTGTTCGAGCGCCGCGGCCTAGTGCTCGTGCCGGCCGACGGCACCGACGAGGACGAGCTCATGCTCGCCGCCGCGGAGGGCGGGGCCGACGACGTCTCGCTCGACGGCTCGTCGTATCAGGTGCTCTCCGCAGCCGAGGAGCTCGCCACGGTACGCGAAGCTGTCTCGGGCGCCGGCTTCGAGATCGAGTCGGCGGAGCTGACGATGCTGCCGAAGACCACCGTCGCCGTCGAGGACGAGAGCGAGGCGAAGAAGATCCTGCGCCTGATGGATCAGCTCGAGGAGAACGACGACGTGCAGGAGGTCTACGCGAACTTCGACATTCCTGAGAGAGTCCTCGAGTCGGTCGCGGGCTGACTTCGTCGACGGGGATCTGCCTTAGAGAGAGCCCCGCACCGTGCGGGGCTCTCTGGTTCGTCTGACCGAAAGTGGTCGAGGCTGCCGTGCGGTGCTAACTGTGCGAAACCGCCGTCGCAGGCCGGGGAACATCAGGCTGTACGCGGTTACACTCGCTCCCAAGCACCACCCCCTCTCACTGATCGTCTGCACGGCGTCAGTCGGGTCGAGTTGGTGCTCGGCCTCGCTCCACACGTTGCACAAGCGTCGTGGAGCGGGGCTTTAGCGCGCCTGAACATCTGGAGAGATCCTCCCTCCCTCATAGCCAGCGGCGCACGAAGAAGCCTTCCATAGCAGCGTCGCCATTTCCACACTTACAACGCTGGGTCTTCACAGCGACTGACCGTTCAATCAAAACGTCGCACCGCGTAGGCCGCGGCTCGATCAGTTGAGAGCAGCCGCCGGCTGTCCCGCAGCCGGTCGCGTTTGAACAGGATTCGTCCGGCCGGATCCGTAGCTTTCTGTCGTGAAGGTCGTAGGTATCGATCCGGGGACAGCTGCTTGCGGGTGGGGAATCGTCCAAGAAAGCGGAGGCCGCCTCAGGGAGGCGGGCCACGGCTGCTGGTCGACGCCGGCAGGCGAGGACACGGTCATCCGTTTGAAGACGATCCACGACGCCGTCGCGGGACTCATTGCCGAGCACGCGCCGGATGCGGTGGCACTCGAGGAGTCATACGTCGGCGCCGACGCCCGCATCGCACTCTCCGTCGGGCAAGCACGCGGCGTCGTCCTCGTCGCAGCCGCTAACGCCGGAGTCGCGTGCCGCGAGTACGCGCCGGCCAGCATCAAGCAGGCGATCTGCGGCTACGGCCGCGCCGAGAAGTCGCAGATGCAGCGGATGGTGAAGATAATCCTCGCGCTCCCCGAGCTCCCGACGCCGCATCACGCCGCCGACGCGCTCGCGGTCGCGATCTGCCACGCGCTCTCGCCGCCGCTCCTACGCGCAGCCTCGGGGTAGTGGGAACGTCCGTTCCTCTCCGTACGCTCCCGACATGATCGCGCGGCTTTGCGGCAAGCCTGTCGCCAACACGCCCGAAGGGCTCGTGCTCGACGTTAACGGCGTCGGCTACCTCGTCCACGCGACACCCACCGCGATCCGGAAGGGCGACTCCGCCGATGAGATCGCGGTCGAGACGTACCTCCACGTGCGCGAGGACACGATGCAGCTGTACGGCTTCGCAGACCGCAGCGAGCGGGAACTGTTCGTCCAGCTCCTCGCCGTGAGCGGCGTTGGGCCAAAGGTCGCGCTCGCGGTCGTGTCCGGGTCGCCCGTCGTCGAACTGCGTCGCGCGATCGCGCGCGAAGACGCGGCTCGCTTCCAGGCGATCCCAGGCATCGGCAAGAAGACGGCCGAGCGGATCGTGCTCGAGCTGAAGGAGAAGCTCGGCGATCCGGCGCTCGCGCCTGCGCCCGACGGCTCCGGCGAGCATCACGTCGTGGCGCGCGACGCGCTCGTCGAGCTGGGGTGGACCCTCGTCGACGCCGAGCGTGCGCTCGCCGAGGTCGATGACGACTTGCCGCCGGAGGAACGCGTCCGACTCGCGTTGAAGAAGGCCGCGTGAACGCGACCCAGTTCCTGGCACCGGCCCTCCGCGACGAAGAGGAGGAGGTCGAGCGGAGCCTCCGGCCGCGCCGCCTCGACGAGTTCGTCGGCCAGGCAAACATGAAGGAGCAGCTCACGATCGCCCTCGACGCGGCGAAGGGGAGAGGCGAGGCGCTCGACCACGTCCTCCTCGTCGGGCCGCCCGGGCTCGGCAAGACGAGCCTCGCGCACATCATTCGCGAGGAGCTCGGCGTGGGCATCCGCTCGGTCGCGGGGCCCGCGCTCGAGCGGAAGGACGTCGCTGCGATCCTCACCGCGGTCGAGGCGCGCGACGTGGTCTTCGTCGACGAGATCCACCGCCTCAGCCGAGCCGCCGAGGAGATCCTGTATCCGGCGCTCGAGGACTTCCGGCTCGACATCGTGATGGGCCAGGGGACTGCCGCGCGGACGCTCACGCTCGACCTGCCGCCGTTCACGCTCGTCGGCGCGACGACGCGCACGGGCCTCCTCACCTCGCCGCTCCGCGACCGCTTCGGGATGACATTCCGGCTCGACTACTACGCCGACGGCGAGCTCGCCGCGATCGTGCGCCGCTCGGCCGGGATCCTCGGCGTCGAGATCGCCGCCGACGCGGCCGACGAGATCGCCGGCCGCGCGCGTGGGACGCCGCGGGTCGGCAACCGGATCCTGCGCCGCGTCAGGGACGTCGCCGAGGTCCGGCACGAGGGATCGATCACGACCGCGATCGCGCGAGAGGCTCTCGAGCTCCTCGAGGTCGACGAAGCGGGGCTCGAACGGCTCGACCGCGAGCTCCTGCGCTCGATCGTCGAGAAATACTCCGGCGGTCCTGTCGGGCTCAACACGCTCGCTGCAGCGCTCGGCGAGGAGCCCGACACGATCGAGTACGTCTACGAGCCGTATCTCCTCCAGCTCGGCTTCATCCAGCGGACGCCGCGCGGCCGCACGATCACCGCGCTCGGCCGTGCCCACCTCGGCGCCGCCCCCGAACCGGAAACCGACGCCCGGCTTTTCTAGCCTTCCGCACGTGCGGCGATCCTCGTCACCGGCATGTCCGGGACCGGCAAGTCGAGCGCGCTCGCCGAGCTGGCTCAACGCGGCTTCCGCACAGTCGACACCGACGAGCCCGGCTGGACGGTCGAGGACGCCGAGGGCGGCCGGTGGTGGGCCGAGAACCGGATCGACGAGCTTCTCGCCGAGGACGGGCCGACCTCTTCGTCTCGGGAACCGTGTCGAACCAGGGGCGCTTCTACGACCGGTTCGACGCGGTGGTGCTGCAGCGCTCCGGCCGAAGAGCTCCTCCAGCGAATCGCCGACCGCAGCACGAACGATGACGGCAAGTCGGAGAACGAGCGGGACCTTGATCCTCACGAATCTCTGCGAGGTCGAACCGCTGCTCCGCGCCACGTGTACCCACGAGATCGATGCAAGCCTGCCGCTCGCCGACGTCGTCGATCGCCTGCTCGAGATCGGTCGCTAGGGTCAGGGCATGCCCGACTTCTGGACGCCGAACGCCGAGCTGCCGCACGAGGCGTTCGTCGACCGGCTCCACAAGGCGATCGCCTCGTTCGCCGAGGCCAATGGCGTCGAGAAGCCGCTCGTCGAGATCGAGCTCGCCGACACATCGCGCTTCGTCCTGGAGCGGATCGAGCCCGACCCCGGATTCGGGATGGTGACGCTCTACGTGACCGACGCGCGCGACGATGCGCCCGACGCGCTCATCGTCCCGATCGGCTCACTGCGGCGGATCGAGCTGAGCAAGTCGCCGGAAGAGCGAGTCCAGCGCTTCGGCTTCAGCGTGCCGCCGCAGAGCTGACGCGATGTGGGTGCTGTTCATCGCGCCGTGTCCGACGCCGGATGGCCGGACTGCCCACGATCTCTACGGAAAACGTCTGATCTGGATCGATGATGCGATGCGTGCGAGCGCGCGCGAGCACGGCTGCACGTTCCATCGCGCGTGGGCGGCCGCCGACGGCTCGGCCTTCTACGCGCTCGCGCACTGGAGAACGCGGGAAGGCGCTCAGGCCTTCTTCGAGGAGTGGAAGATCGATAGCGAACCGGGAGAAATTGCGATCGAGCTAGACGGCGACGTCGGGCTCGTGCCGCTCGGCGGTGACTAGCGCGCGAGCCGCCTGGAGGAGCCAGGGCGCGACGAGCAGCGCCATCACGTCGAACCAGACATAACCGCTCGCGACTCCGCTCGGCGGGTTGCCGTCGGGGATCCCGAGCCCGGGTAGGTCGTGCGCCCAGCGCCACGTCCCGATCGACGTCCCGTACAGCTCGAGCGCGCCGACGACGAGGAAGACGCCGGCATACGTCGCCCGCGAGCACGACCGCCAGAGGAAGACGAGCAGCAGCGGAACGCCGAACGCACCGGCGACATCGAGCCGTGGCAGCAGGGTGAGGCCGACGATCCCCCAGGCGGCGGCGCCGATCGCGGCGGCCCAGACGACGGCCCGTGTCGGGACGCTCCGACTCAACGCGACGCCGCTCAGGTAGACGAGCCCGTGGGCAGGCGGGATGAAGAGCGGCAAGTTGTGCAGGCGGTAGTGGTAGACGCCCCAGACGAGCGCCCCCGTCACCTCGCCGACGGTCGCGAAGAGGACGACTCCGATCGCCTGCGCGCGCACAAGCGGTGGGAGCGGTCGAAGCGCCAGGGCAAGCACGAGGAAGGTGATCACGCCGAGCGCGAGCTGGATGTGCAGTCCCACCTGGGTGTCGAGTGCAAGGAGTCCGGCGAGGTACGCAGGCAGCACGACCGCGTACAGGTGTGGCACCGTCATCGGCGGTACTGCAGCTCGTGCCAGCTGGGTGTGGGGAGGAGCTCGAGCAGCGCGCGGCCGCCGTTCGTATCCGCGAACGTGAAATCCTGCCGCGCGTCGTCCCAGCCGACCTCGAGCAGGCCCTCCTTTACGCGATGGTCGAGCCACGCGCCGCGGAACACGAGCTTCTTGAGCCAGTACACGAGCGATTCACCGCGGACCAGCGCGAGCGCGTCCCAGTGGCGCACGAGGTACTCGCCGAGCGCGCTGCGCGGAGTCTCGATCGCGTCGCGCTCGACGAGCTCGACGAGATCGCCCGTCTCGTCCTCGTCCAGCTCGGGGCCTGCGACGAGGCCCAGCCGAACCGCCGCGGCCGTGACGCGCTCCTCGAAGTCGAGGCTGTTGAAGGAGAAGCGGTAGCCGAGAAACTCGACGACGTAGTCGTCGCCCGAGTTGTAGTTCCCGGCCGATTCCACGGACAGAGCGTACCCTGGTCGTGTGCGGGCACTCCGCTATCCAGTGGCTCTGGCAGCCGTGTTGGGGCTCGTCAGCCTGACGGCCTGGGCGCTGTCCTGGCCGTTCGACAAGGCGGTCTCTCTGGCGCCCGTGATCGTCATCGCCGGCGCCGCTGCCGTCGGTCTCGTACTCCTCTGGGGGAAGGTTGCGCTCAACTCACTGAGGGAGTCCCGGCATCCGCGGCGTGTGCTCGCGTACTGGCTGCTCGGCCTCGGTCTACTCGTGCTCCTCACGTTTCTCGGTGTCAAGCTCCCGAGCGAGGGCGGCTAGGAGCCGATCGATCTCTTCGCGCGTCGTGTAGGCGGCGACGGAGAGCCGAAGCAGATCGTCCTCGATCGGGATCTCGACGCGATGGCGTTCGTAGAGGCGCTCGGCGAGGTCCCCAACCGCATGCGGGAGCCGGACGGCGGCCATCTGCGCGACCATCGCGTCGGGCGCGAGCAATTCCGTTCCGAGCAGAGTGCAGAGCTCTCGGCGCGCTTCAAGGGCGACGCGGCGGCTTCGCTCGCGGACCACGTCCCAGTCGCGCTCGGCCTGGAAGGCGATTGCGTCGGGCACGGTGAGCCACGCCGCGGGGTCGCGAGTTCCCTGCTGCTCGATCCGCTCGGCGAATGTCGCGCCATCGGCGTAGCCCCAGCTCACGATGGGGCCGTCGACACGGTCTTGATGTTCTGGGCGCACGTGAAGGAAGCCGGCACCCTTCGCGCACCCGAGCCACTTGTGCAGGTTGCCGCTGTAGTAGTCGGCACCGAGCCCGTCGAGGTCGAGCGGCACCTGGGCGGGCGCGTGTGCGCCATCCACGATCGTGACGAGGCCGAGCGCCCGCGCGTGGGCGAGAATCTCCTCCACGGGCAGGACGAGGCCGGTGGTGGACGTGATGTGGCTGACGAAGACCGCACGCGTTCGGTCGCCGGCGGCTGCGAAAAGTGCGTCGACGAGGTCACCTGCGTCGCGGAGCGGCAGGGGGATTCGTGCGCGGGTGTAGCGCGCGCCGGTGCGGCGGCAGATCCTTTCCCAGGCGAGATCGCAGGCGCCGTACTCGAGATCGGTCGCGAGCACCTCGTCACCCGGCCGGAGCTCGAGGGAGCGCGCAGCGAGGTTGACGCCCGTCGTCGCGTTCTGAACGAACGCGAGATCGGCGGGGCTGCAGCCGAGGTACGTCGCGAGTGTGGCCCGCGCGCTGCCGAGAAGGCCGGGCAGGCGGCGAGCGAGAAAGTCGACCGGCTCGTGCTCGAGCTCCTGCTGCCAGGCCTGGTAGCGCTCGAAGACCGGGCGGGGGCAGGCACCGAAGGAGCCGTGGTTGAGGAATGCCACCTCGGGGTCGAGGAGGTACTCGCGCCGCAGCTCGGTCGGGGACGGGGCGGCCATGGCGTCTTCTTACTCCATCCCGAACCCCCACCCACCCGGGGACGGGTGAAGCGTGCCGATCCACCCGTGAACAGTGGGTCGCGGGTCAGTCGCGAATGCATGGCAACTCGGCTCAAGCTGTCGCTTTCGGCCAGGTGCCGAGCCCGATTCCGTCCGCCCGTCCCCGTAGCTTGGCTCGCATGGACGAAGGCACCTGGACGCTCGCCGACTGCCGGCCCGAAACCCAGGCGGAGCTCGCTCGCGCGCTCGCCATCTCCGAGGTGACCGCCGCGGTCCTCGTTCGGCGCGGGTACTCCGATCCGGCCGTCGCGCGTCAGTTTCTCGAGGGCGAACAGGCGCCACACGACCCGTTCCTCCTCGGCGACATGGAGGCTGCATGCGCGCAGATCCGCGGAGCGATAGAGCAGCGCCGCCGAATCTGCGTCCACGGCGACTACGACGTCGACGGCATCGCTGCCACCACCCTCGCGGTCCTCCTCCTGCGCGAACTGGGCGCTGACGTCGTCTGGCACCTGCCCAGTCGCTTCGACGAGGGCTACGGCCTCAGCAGCGAAACGATCGCCCGTCTGGCCGACGAGGGCTGCGGGCTCGTGCTCACCGTCGACTGCGGGATCACTGCAGTCGCCGAGGTTGCAGAGGCGAAAGAACGCGGCCTCGACGTGGTCGTCACCGACCACCACCGGCCCGGAGAGGAGCTGCCGGACTGTCCCGTCGTGGCGACACGTCCCTCGGAGTACCCGTTTCCCGAGCTGTGCGGCACCGGTGTCGTCTTCAAGCTCGGCCAGGCGCTCTTCGGGATCGAGTCCGAGATTCCGCGACGCCACCTCGACCTTGTCGCCCTCGCGACGATCGCCGACGTCGTCCCGCTCCTCGACGAGAACCGCTCATTCGCGATCGCCGGGCTCCGCGCTCTCGCACGCACGGCGAAGCCTGGCCTTCGCGCGCTCATGCAGAGCGCAGGCGTCGACCCTGCTGCCGTCGACGCGGGCGCTGTCGGGTTCCGCCTCGCGCCGCGGCTCAACGCGGCCGGACGGCTCGGGCACCCACGCGATGCACTCGAGCTCCTGCTCACCGAGGACGAGACGGAAGCGCGCCGGCTCGCCGACTCACTCGAGGAGCTCAACCGCGAGCGCCAGGCGATCGAGGGCCGAATCCTCCGCGAGGCCGTCGCCCAGGTCGAGAACTGGCCACCCGAGCAGCGCGCTTGGCGCGGCTATGCCGTCGCCGGCGCCGATTGGCACGAAGGCGTTATCGGGATCGTCGCATCGCGGCTCGTCGAGCGTTACCACCGTCCGGTCGTGCTCATCTCCGGCACCGACGGCGACTGGAAGGGATCCGGACGGTCGATCCCGTCGTTCGACCTGCACGCCGCGCTCGGTGCGTGCGCCGGGCTCCTCGGTCGCTGGGGCGGCCACCGCGCGGCGGCCGGCCTGTCGATCCCGGAAGAGAACGTCGAAGCCTTTGCGGAGTCTTTTGCCGCTCAAGCCGCCGCTGCGCTCGATGAGGAAGACCTCGAGCCGGTGACCACGATCGACGCGGTAGTCGCCCGCGGTGCCGAGCTCTCCCTCGATCTCTGCGGCGAGATCGCAAGGCTTGCGCCGTTCGGGCTCGGCAACCCCGCTCCGACGCTCCTCGCACCCGGCTGCGGCCTGGCCGAGCTCGCCACTGTCGGCGAGGGTAAGCACCTGCGCTTCCGCATCAGGCGCGACGGCCGAGACGGTGGCAGCGCGATCGCGTTCGGCCAGGGGTCGCGCCTCGAAGTGCTACGCCCCGATGCGCTGTACGACATCGCCTTCCGGCTCGAAGAGAACCGCTGGAACGGAACCGTGGCCCCGCAGCTCATCGTCCGTCGCGTCTACGCGACCGCGTCCCGCTATCTCGAGCTGCGCGAGTGGCTGGCGGGCGAATGGCGGAAGCCGACCGGAGCTCGCGATCCGGAGGCGGTGGCGATCTTCGGCGAGCTCGGTCTGGAAGACGGCAGCCGCAGAGACCTTCTCGAGTCGGCCCGATTTCGGGCGCTGCTCGAGGCGGAACCGCTTGCCCGCGCTGCTTAGCGGCCTTGGAATGAAAGGGCAAGCGCCCGCGCGAGGCGGATGACGTTGCGGCGACGCCTCCTGAGGAGACGGAAACGGGTCATGGAACGCGTCACTTCGCTCATCTATCGACCGTTCCTCCCGCAAAGGTTGATCCCAAAACCCGGGAGTACACTGAGGCAGTGACGACCCTCGAAGCTGGTGAGAGGCACGAAGAGCTCCTCGAGGGGCTGCTCGCCGAGCTCGCCGCTCAGCGTGCCGACGTCGACGCCGAGCTCGTAACGCGCGCGTTTCGCTTCGCCGCAGCAGCGCACGAGGGACAGCAACGCCGCTCCGGGGAGCCGTTCATCACGCATCCCGTCGGCGTCGCGTCGATCTGCGCCGGCCTGCGCCTCGACGAGCAGACGATCGCGGCAGCGCTCCTCCACGACGTCGTCGAGGACACCGAAGTCGAGCTCGACGCCGTGCGCGAGGAGTTCGGCGACGAGATTGCCGCGCTCGTCGACGGCGTCACGAAGCTGACTCGCGTCCAGTTCCAGACCCGCGAGCAGGCTGAGGCGGAGAACTACCGGAAGATGGTTGTCGCGATGGCCGAGGACGTGCGCGTCATCCTCGTTAAGCTCGCCGACCGCCTCCACAACCTCCGCACGATCGAGTACCTCGGCAAGCAGAAGCAGATCCAGAAGTCGAGGGAGGCGCTCGAGGTCTATGCGCCGCTCGCTCACCGGCTCGGCATCCACGCCCTCAAGTGGGAGCTCGAGGATCTCGCCTTCCAGACGCTCCACCCGCGCAAGTACGCGGAGATCAAGACGATGGTCTCCGAGCGCCGCGCCGACCGGGAAGGACATGTAGCCGAGGCGGCCGACGTGCTGCTGCGCGAGCTCGAGAAGGTCGACATCCCGGTTGACATCTCCGGCCGCGCGAAGCACTTCTATTCGATCTACGACAAGATGGCCCGCAAGGGCCGCGAGTTCAACGAGATCTACGACCTCACCGCGATGCGGGTGATCGTCGAGCGCAACGGCGAGGAGGGGACGCGCGACTGCTACGGCGCGCTCGGCCTCATCCACTCCCTCTGGAAGCCGATGCCCGGCCGCTTCAAGGACTACGTCGCGATGCCGAAGTTCAACCGCTATCGCTCGCTGCACACGACCGTGATCGGACCGGAAGGCAGGCCGCTCGAGATCCAGGTGCGCACGCGCGAGATGCACGAGACCGCCGAGCTCGGCGTCGCGGCGCACTGGGCGTACAAGCGCGACGGCCATCGCCCCGCAAGGACCACCGACGAGGAGTGGAACGCGTGGGTGCGCCAGCTGATGGACATCAACGCCGACGAGGCTGACGCCCGCGAGTTCGTCAAGAGCTTCCGCACCGACCTCTTCGACGAAGAGGTGTTCGTCTTCACGCCCAAGGGCGAGGTGAAGACGCTCCCGGCCGGCGCGACGCCGATCGACTTCGCCTACGCCGTCCACACCGACGTCGGCCACCGCACCGTCGGCGCGAAGGTGAACGGGCGGATCGTGCCGCTGCACTACAAGCTCCGCAGCGGCGACCGTGTCGAGATCCTCACCGGCAAGTCCGCGCAGCGCGGTCCGTCACGCGACTGGCTCTCACTCGTCGCCTCGTCGCGCGCCCGCAACAAGATTCGCCAGTTCTTCTCCCGCGAGCAGAAGGAGGATCTCGAGGCGAAGGGCCGCGAGGCGCTCGAGAACTCCCTCAAGGCGCAGAACCTCCCGTACAAGAAGCTCGCCGGCTCGGCGGTGCTCGCGGGGGTGATCCGCGAGTCCGGTTTCAAGAAGGCCGAGGACTTCTACGTAGCGCTCGGCTCAGGGAAGCTGACCGCCTCGAAGATCGTCGACAAGGTGCTCCAGCAGCTCAAGGTCACCGAGGTCGCCGAGGAACAGGTCCCGGTCAAGAAGCCGCGCGCCCGCGAAGCGGCCGGCAGCGAGAGCTACGGAATCAACGTGATCGGCGTCGACGACGTCCTCGTGCGCCTGGCCAAGTGCTGTACCCCGGTGCCCGGCGACGACATCGTCGGCTACATCTCGCTCGGCAAGGGCATCACGATCCACCGCGGCGACTGCCCAAATGTGCGCGCGCTCCGCCGGAATCCCGAGCGGTTCACGCCGGTCGAGTGGGAAGGGGGCGGCAGCCAGAGCTTCCGCGTCCAGATCGCCGTCGACTCGTGGGACCGCCCGCGCCTGCTCGAGGACGTCGCGCGGACGTTCGCCGAGCACGGCTCGAACATCGTCTCCTATGGCGGCACCGTCGAGGATCAGATGGCGAGAAACTGGTACGTGGCCGAGGTCGGAGACGTCAAGGCGCTCCGCGGCCTCCTCTCGTCGCTCCGCAACGTCGACGGCGTGTTCGATGCGCGCCGCGTGACACCGTCCTAGCGCGTTCCCTCGTTGGAGGGATCAAGTGCCGAGACCTAGGGGTACCTCGATCGAGTGAACGCCGCATGGCTCTGCGGCGCCGCTCCCTCGAACGAGGCAGGGATTGTCAGCTTTGCCACACCTCGCCGCCCGTGTCCCAGCCCACGAGACAGAGGTCGGCGATAGTGGCGGCGACCCGCTCGAGCTCGGCTTGCGCGACATCACCGTCGGCTGCCAGCTCAGCGACCCGCGTCTCGCGCCACAGCACCGGAACTGCCCTGCGCCGCTCGGGAGCGGGCGTCCCTGCTTCAGGCCCGAGCACGAGGCTGTCCTCCTCGACAAAGTAGATCCCGGCCCACGAGCAGTCGCCCCGGCCGGCGAGCTCCGCGACCGCGCTCCGCAGCAGATCGTCGGCGTCAGGTGTCGACATCGTCTCCCTCGAAGCCGAGAACCGGCTCGCGGAACGCGTCCGGCACGGGACACGCCTTTCGCTCGGCGAGGTCGACGTAGACGAGGGTCTGGTGTGCGGTGACCATGAGCACGTCGTCCGGAAGGCGGTACGCGGCGAACTCGAACGTGACGCTCGTTCGTCCGAGCCGCGAGACGCGAACGAAGACCTCGATCTCGTCATCGAAGACCGCGGGCGCGAAGTATTCGACGTCGTTCGCCCGCATCACGAAGCCGCCGACTTCGCCGCGCGGCTGCAGGAGCCCCAGCGTCCGCAGGTACTCGACCCGTGCGAGGTCGAAGTAGGGGTTATAGCGGCCGTAGTAGACGATCCCCTGCGCGTCCGTGTCGGAAAAGCCGACGCGGGTCTTCGCGCTGAACTTGAACGGCGGCTTCACGAGCGGATCAGATCGAGCACCTCGTTGCGCTTCTGCTCCATCAGCTCCTCGGACATCGCCTCGAGATTGAGCCGCAGCAGTGGCTCGGTGTTGGAGGGCCGGACGTTGAAGTGCCAGTCGTCGAAGTCGACCGAGATCCCGTCACGGTGTGAGATGCGTCCGTCCGAGTACCGCTCTTTCAACTCCTGAAGCTTGAGCGCGACGTCGGCCACCGGAGTGTTGATCTCGCCGGTGATGAAGTAGCGCGACCGCAGCGGCTCGAGGATCTCCGACAGCCGCTCGCCCTTCCTCGAGATCAGCTCGAGCATGAGCAGGAAGGGGACGACGCCCGAGTCGGCCTGGCTGAAGTCGCGGAAATAGTAGTGGCCGGAGACCTCGCCTGCGAACGCCGCGTCGTCCTTCCGCATTCGCGCCTTGATGAAGGCGTGGCCGACGCGTTCCACGAGCGCGACACCGCCGTCGCGCTCGATCGTCTCGGGCACCGCTCGGCTCGCGCGCACGTCGTAGATGACCTTCGCTCCCGGCTCCTTCTCGAGCACGCTCTCGGCGAAGAGAGCGGTGACGAAGTCGCCGGGGACGAACTCGCCCGTGTCGTCGACGAAAAAGCAGCGATCGGCGTCGCCGTCGAATGCGACTCCGAGGTCGGCAGCTTCCTCGAGCGTTTTGCGGACGATGAACTCGCGGTTCTCGGGAAGAAGCGGGTTCGGCTCGTGGTTGGGAAACGAGCCGTCGGGGTCGAAGAAGCAGCGGATCGTCTCGACCGGGAGCCGTTCGAGCACCGGCGGGAGCATCGTTCCGGCCATCCCGTTCGCGGCGTCGATCACGACCTTCAGCGGCTTGATCTGCGCCAGGTCCACGAAGGACAGGACCCGCTCAACGTAAGCGGGCCAGATGTCGTAACTCAGCGGTCCTTCAGTGATGGTTGCGTCACGGTGGCTGCCACCGTTACGGCTTTGTGACAGCGCGCGGTCGCGAACGTCGAGGAGGCCGGACTCGCCGCCGACCGGAAGGGCGCCGCGCCGCACGAGTTTCATGCCCGTGTACTCCTTCGGGTTGTGCGAGGCGGTGATCATCGCCCCGCCTTCGAGCCCCAGCGAGCCGACCGCGAAGTAGACCATCTCGGTGCCGACGAGCCCGATGTCGAGAACGTCCGCGCCTGCCGTCGAGGCGCCGCGGATGAACGCTTGAGCCATCGAGGATGACGAGAGCCGCATGTCGCGCCCCACCGCGATCCTGCGGGGCTCGAACTGCTCGACGTACGCGCGCCCGATCGCCTCCGCACCCGCCTCGTCCAGCTCGGCCGGATAGAGGCCGCGCACGTCGTACGCCTTGAAGACCTTCGGGTCGAGCACCGAGGCGATGCTATGCAAACGCGATCGGGCCTACAGAGCCATGTTTGGACCTCCGGTGGCTCCGAGCTATCCGAACGGGTGTGTGTCGTTGCTCGGCGTCGACCTACATAGCAACGCATGGCACGCAGAGCCACAGCGGCGAAGCCGCACGTTCTTTGGCTGGGGGAGGATCCCGCGACTCGTCGTTGGCCGATCGGTGTCGCCCTGCTGGAGATGCTGGGCGATCTCAACGCCGATGTGCGCGACGCGCTCGCGGGTGAGCGCGCTCGGCTGAACTCCCGCGGCTACCCGGAAGATCTCGCGCTGCCTGCACTGTGGTGGGCGCCGCAGGCTCGCCGCGAGCTCGTAGTGGTCGCGGACTAGCCGAGCAGCACGTCGCCGATCATCCGTGTCGAGGCCGCGTCGGGCGCCTCACTGATCACCGTCGCCGGCCGCTCGAACCGAGCAAGCGCGTCGCGCAGCGGCTCGGCCCGCAACGTCCCTTCGCCGTACGGCAGATGCTTGGTCTCGTTGCGATTCGCGAACTGGATGTCGCTGAAATGGATGTGAAACGGCGCGCCGGGGCCGAGCACGGCATCCGCACCGGCCAGCGCCTCGGCGAACGCTTTCGCCTCGAGGAAGGCGCCGTCGCTCGTCGCATGCATGTGCGCGAAGTCGAGCACCGGCCGCACGAAATCCACCGCAGACGCGATCGCGAGCACGTCGTCGACCGTGCCGAGGTCGCGGACGCGGCCCATCACCTCGACGCCGAAGGGCACCAGGCGGTCTTTCGCCTCGAGCCGCTCCCGCAGATCGCCGAGCTGGTCGACGACGTCGGCGACCGCCTGCTCGCGCGCGCGGCCGAGGAGGAAGCCGGGATGGAAGACGATCAGCTGCGCGCCGACCGCCTTGGCCAGGCCTGCCGTGTGGTCGAGCATCCCCAGCGCCATCTTGAACTTCTTGCCGCGGTCGGCGTGGCCCATGAAGGCAGCGAGGGGGGCGTGCACCGAGAGCGCGATGTCCGCCGCAACGGCCGCCTCGCCGAACTGCGGCGCGGTCTCGTAGTCGAGCCAGAACCCGCTCACGAATCCGATCTCGCAGGCTCGGTAGCCGTCGGCCACGAGCGCCGCGAAGGACTCCCGGAGCGTCGACGCCTGGGGCAGCCCGCTCGGCCCGTAGCGGATCTCGGCCATGCAGCCAGCCTATGTCGTCCGACCCTGTTTCTACGTTTTTTGCCATGCCGAAGCGACCCTCCAGGATCGATCTGCTCGAGCTCGACATCGACCTCCGCCTCGCCGACCTCTGGCGGGAGACTCTCGACGTGACGGACTGGAACCTCGACGTCGTGGCCGCGTTCCTCCGGGCCGCGTACGGCAAGGGATACTGCGACGCGCTCACCGAAGACGCGCCGGGGTCGCTCTGCCACGAGCACGGCTACCGGATTCCGGCGCGGAAGCCGGCCAACACGCCCAAGAGCTAGTCCTCCCTAGGCACGAAGAACCGGCGCTCGCCTGCGGCGAGCGGGGCTACGATGCTCGAGTGGGATCGAGTCCTGCGCGGCTTGTAATTGCCCTCTCCGTGGCGGCCGCTCTCGCCGTCTTCGTCGTCTACACGGCGCTCGCGGGCGCGGGAGTACCGCAGATCCTTCCATCGAAGGTGCATCACTACGCGGGGAAGGACGTGATCCTCGTCGGCACCGTCGTCGCGACGCGTGGCGACGCGCACACCGCCGCGGGCATGCACCTCGTCCTCCGTGACCCGAGCGGGAAGGCACGCGTGCCGGTCGTGTACCACGGCAGCGTCCCTGACCTGTACAAGGTCGGGCGCGTCGTCGTCGTGAACGGGAAGCTGACGGGCGGCCGGTTCCTCGCCGACAAGGGCTCGCTGTCGACGAAGTGCCCATCGAAGTACACGCCGGCCAAGTCCTCCAAGGCGTAATGGCCTACCTCGGGCGCGCCGCGCTCCTCCTCGCATTCGGCCTCGTCGCGTACGCGCTGATTGCCGGCTCGTTCGCCGCGTGGAAGCGGCGGCGCCGGCTCGCGCACTCCGCACAGAACGCTCTCCTCGCGGCATTCCCCGTGACGCTCGTCGCCGCGGTTCTCCTCCTTGTCGCGCTCGGCCGTCGTGACATGACCTTCGTCTACGTCTGGCAGCACACGAGTCACGAGTTGCCGCTCGGCTACGCGCTGTCGGCGTTCTGGGGCGGCCAGGAAGGCTCGCTCCTCCTCTGGCTGCTCGTCCTCACCGGCTACGCCGGCCTCGCGGTCTGGCTCAACCGCCGCTCGCGGGAGCTGATCGCGTGGACGGTTCCTGTGTTCGGGCTCGTCGCCTGCTTCTTCGCCTTCATGCTCTGCTTCGTCTCGAGCCCGTTCAACGTCCAGCCCGCGGGCGCCGACGGTCAGGGGATGGTGCCGAGCCTGCAGAACCCGTACATGCTGGCCCATCCGCCGATGCTCTATCTCGGCTACGTCGGGCTCACCGTCCCGTTCGCCTTCGCGATGGGCGCGCTCCTCTCCGGACGGACGGACGAGCGCTGGATCGTCGCGACCCGCCGCTGGACGCTCGCCGCCTGGACGTTCCTCGGCGTCGGCCAGCTGATCGGCGCCCACTGGGCGTACGTCGAGATCGGCTGGGGCGGGTACTACGCCTGGGACCCCGTCGAGAACGCCGCGTTGATGCCGTGGCTCGCGGCGACCGCGTTCCTCCACTCGGTGATGATCCAGGAGAAGCGCGGCATGCTGAAGGTCTGGAACATGGTGCTCGTCGCCCTCGCCTTCAACCTCTCGCTCTTCGGCACGTTCCTCACCCGCTCGGGCGTCGTCGCGTCGGTCCACTCCTTCTCGCGGAGCCCGATCGGAGGCTGGTTCCTCGCCTTCCTCGGGCTGATGATCGTGTTCTCGATCGCGCTGATCCGCTGGCGCCTGCCGCTGTTGCGCACGAAGACGAAGCTCGAGTCGCTCGTCTCGCGCGAGGCGACCTTCCTCTACAACAACCTGCTGCTCGTCGCCCTCTGCCTCACGATCCTCTGGGGTGTCCTGTATCCGATCCTTTCCGATGCCGTGCGCGGCGAGTCGCGCTCGGTCTCCAAGCCGTACTACGACTTCTTCCTGCACACCTTCGGCCTGCCGCTGCTGCTGCTGATGGGGCTCGGCCCGCTCGTGGCGTGGCGCAGGGCGTCGCTGCGCTCGCTCGGGAAGACGTTCGTCATCCCCTTCGCGGTGGGCGTCGTGATCGGCGTCGTCTTGCTCGCGCTCGGCTTCGGGAGCTCGTGGCCGGGCCTGCTCGCCTACACGTTCGCCGCCTTCGTCGTGGCCTCGATCGTGCTCGAGTTCGTGCGCGGGCGCGCGGCTGCCGGAGGCGTCTTCCGCCTCATCGCACGGAACCGGCGGCGCTACGGGGGATACGTGGTGCACGCGGCCGTCGTCCTGCTCGCGATCGGGATTGCCGGGTCGAGCGCCTACCAGACCGTGCGCGAGCGCGTGCTGCGGCCCGGACAGTCGATCCAAGCCGCCGGCTACACGCTCACCTATACCGGCCTCAAAGGCGTGAAAGGGTCGAACTACACGGGCTACCGGGCGGCGGTGGAGGTCTCGGGGCACGGAGAGCGCTTCCGCCTCAACCCGGGCCAGAACGACTACTTCATCGAGGGCGGCCACAACGTCGCCTCGATCTACCACGATCCCCACTCGCTGGGCGACGTCTTCACCAAGGCGGCGCTGGCGCAGAAGGGCACGGCCAAGATCGACCTCCAGGTCTTCGTCAAGCCGCTCGTCAATCTCATCTGGGTGGCCGGGTTCGTCTTCGTCGCCGGCGCCCTGATCGCGATGTGGCCGGACGCGGTCGAGCAGCGCCGCCTCGCGGCGCGGTATGCGGCCGGCGCCGCTCCCGCCGGGATCTGACATGGAATGGGCGCTTGCCGTGGCCGCGATGCTCGCGGTCGTCGCCGTGGTCTTCGTCGCGCGCCCGTTCCTCCGTGACCCGTCTCCGGCGAGCGACCGGCTCGACGAGCTCGCGCCGGAAGCTCGCGAGCGGCTCGCCCTTGCCGAGGAGCGGGATCGGGCACTCGCAGCGCTGAAAGAGCTCGAATTCGACCACCGGACGGGGAAAGTCTCGGACGAGGACTACCGGGCGCAGGTGGGGCCGTTGCGCAGGCGCGCTGCGGAGGTGTTACGAGCTTTGGAGGCCGGGGAACAAGCCCGCCATGAGCGCGTCCCCGATCGCGGACAGCGCGTGCCGTAATTGCGGTGAGGAGCTCGCGCCCGGCGCGCGCTTCTGCTCGAGCTGCGGCACCGCCACGAATGATCTGCCGCCCGTCGAGACCGTTCCCGGGCCGGTCGTGCACGAGAACGTCGAGCGGCGCTGGCTCGGGCTGCCCGCGCGCTTCGTCCTGCTCTGCCTCGGCTTTGCGGCCTTCGGGGCCGCGATCGGTCTGTTCGCGACGGGAAGCGTGGCCTGGGGCATCGTCATGCTCCTGCTGGCGATCATCCTGCTCGCTGCGCTCGGGGAAGCGAACCGCCGCAACGCCGGCGCCTGGATG
>DATFHC010000198.1:0-3697 GCA_035248765.1 Gaiellaceae bacterium | reverse complement strand
TGGCCGAGCCTCTTCGGCCTCGAGAGCGAACAACATCGCGAGGAGGACGTCCTCGGCCGGCGCCGCGCCTGGTTCTGGCACTTCTGGCTCCGGACGGGCATCGCGTTCCTGCTGCTCGTCACCGTCATCTGGCTCTTCCACGGCGGTTCGTGGACCGGCTCGTTCGGCTCGCTCGGTCACAGCATCTCGCGCATCTTCAGCAACGCGGGCCTCTGGATACAGATCGTCTTCGTCTTCTTCCTCTTCATCTCGAACTTCGCGATCCTGATGGGGCCGCTGCTCCTGATGAACATGGCGCAGATGCGCTCCTTCGAGCCGGGCGACGCCGAATGGGGCGTCAAGCTCGCGGATGTCCGCGGTCAGGCGGAGGCGAAGGAGGAGGTACGCCGCGTCGTCACGATCTGGCAGTCGGGCGAGGCGTTCGAGCGCGCCGGAGGCAAGCGGGAGCGCGGCCTTCTCTTCCTCGGCGCCCCCGGCACGGGCAAGACGATGCTCGCCAAGGCGCTCGCCACCGGCTTCAACTCGCCGTTCGTCTCGATGCCCGGGTCGGGTTTCGCCGCGACGTTCATCGGCATCGACGCGATCGTCGTGCGCCTGCTCGCGCGGCGGGCGAAGAAGCTCGCGCGCAAGTGGGGCGGCCAGTGCATCGTCTTCATCGACGAGATCGATGCGGTCGGAATGCGGCGCCAGGCGGTGCAGCAGATGGCGCCCGCCACTGACCCCTATTCGTGGCGCGACGTCAGCGACTTCTCGTTCTACGGGCCGTGGGGAGCGCAGAACCCTTCCGGCGACCTCATCGTCGAGACGCGGCAGTGGCGCGACCGGCTGTTCGAGCAGCGCGCACCGTCGCGATGGACGAACCCGATCGTCGACCGGATCGTGAACCAGTTCCCCGGCGGGATCTTCGGAGGTATGGGCGGCGGCGGCCAGCTGGCGCTCAACCAGCTCCTCGTCGTGATGGACGGCATCGACAGCCCGCCGTTCCTGCGCCGCGTCCTGACGAACCGCATCAACACGCTGCTCGACGCCTCCTACATCGTGCCGCGGCGGCTAGGCAACTGGTCACTGCGGATCCCGCGCGCGCGCCCGAGCGGCGAGCAGATCTACTTCATCGGCGCCACGAATGTGCCGCTCGACCGGCTCGATCCGGCACTGACGCGACCGGGCCGGATGGGTCGGCACGTCTCCTTCCGCACGCCGACGAAGGAGGACCGGAAGGACGTCTTCGACCTCTACCTCGGCAGGGTGGCGCACGATCCCGACCTCGACGACCCGAAGCGCCGCGACGAGGTGGCACGGATCACGAACGGCTACTCGCCCGCGATGATCGACCAGGTCTGCTCGATGGCTCTGACGAACGCCCAGCACGAGGGCAAGATCTCGTTCGGCTGGGAAGACCTCGTCCAGGCCATGACGACGATCGAGTCGGGCACGGCGGTCAACGTCACGTATCCGGATCACGAGCTGCGCGCAGTCGCGATCCACGAAGCGGGCCACGCCGTGACCGCGCACGTCTACCGGCCCGACCTGGAGTCGAGCCGCCTTTCGACGCGTATGCGCGGCGGAGCGCTCGGCCATCACCAGACGTTCGAGCGCGAGGAGCGCTTCAGCCGCTGGCAGCACGAGGAGATGGGATCGCTCATCCACGTGCTCGGCGCGATGGCGGCCGAGAACGTGTTCTACGGCGAGAACAGCGGCGGCGTCGGGGGCGACCTCCAGACGGCAACCGACACGGTCGCCTGGATGGTCGGCACTGCGGGCATGCGGCCGCTTCGCTTCGAGCTGAACGGGAACGTGCCCAAGGGCAAGGATCCCGACGACGTCCGCGAGGAGATCCTGAAGCGCTTCGAGCGGATCGGCCGCACGCTGATGAACCGCACCCGTGGCAGCGCCGACTTCCACGCCGACCCGATCGCGGCGATCCTCGGCGATCCCTTCAAGCAGGCGGTTGCCGCGCAGATCCTCGGGCAGGCGTACGTCATAGCCGTGAACCTGGTCGCCGCGAACAGGGCTGCCGTCGAGGAGATCGCGACGCGCCTGGCGGAGAAGCGCGAGCTCTACGGCGACGAGCTGGTAGACCTGCTCGACGCGCAAGACCTCGTGCAACCCGAGCTCGACTACACGAAGGAGGAGACGTGGCCGAAGATGTAGCGGCAGGCCGGCCGGCTGCGCCGGCGGCCGAGCGCGCGCAGGCCACGAGCCGCGCCGAGCGGGCCCACGCCTCCGCGTACTACACCCGGTTCTCGTTCGCCTATGCGCTTCTCGCCATGGTCGCCATCGCCGGCGTCGGAGCGCTGGTCTTGATCCTGGTGAACCTGCACACGGCCAAGACACCGCGCTGGTCGACGTTCGTGCCGACCGGCTCCCCTCTTGCCATGAAGCTCCAGATCGCGACGCGGGTCTCCGCCGAATACACGCAGTCGACGTCGAGCAGGCTCGTCACCGTCTTCCCCAGCGCACTCGACGCCCCGCAGCTCGTCCAGTCGAGCTCGGGCCAGCAGCAGGCCGTTCAGATTCCGATCTCACTGATCGCCGTGCAACCCGACTCGTCGACGGGCCAGCACGAGCAGGGCGACTTCACCTTCTTCCACCCTGAATCGACCGTCGCCTACAGCATGTGCGGCTTTGTCGACTCCCAGCAGAACTGCGGCGTGTCGACAGTCACCGGCGCGGATCCGGCCGGGCTCTTCCACCGGGAAGCGCTCGAGCTCGCCCTCTATACCCTCAAGTACGTTCCCGGGACGGACGCGGTCGTCGTCTACCTCCCGCCCCCGGCCAACCCGAATGCGGCAGCGACGGCGGTGTTCATCGCGCGGACGGACGTGAAGCCGAACCTCCACCTCCCTCTCGTCCGCACGCTCAAGCCGCAGCAGATCCTGCTCGGCTCGGGAGTCCCCGACGGCGGCCACGTCGCGGCATTGACCCGAGCCCGGATCTACACCACCGACTACCAGACCTTGCCGGGCGACGGCACGGCGGCCCTCGAGCTGACGCCCGTCACCACGGGGTGACGCATCCCCTCGTCGTCCGCGCCAAGGCGCGGCTCGACGAGCTCGACTGGTATCCACGTCCCGTCCGGGTGGAGAAGCTGCGCCTGCTCCACGCGCCGTGGTTCTTCCGGCTGCCGTGGCTCCGGCGCTTCGACGGCTTCGCGTTGCACGGGACGATCCTGGTGCGCGAGGCCGACCCGCCCGAAGACCTCGTGGTGCACGAGCTCTGCCACGTCTGGCAGATGCAGCACCACCCGCTCGCGATGCCGCTCAGCTACGTGCTCCGGGGTTACGCGAACAACCGCTACGAACGGGAGGCGCGAGCCGCGGTCGAGGTCAGCCGCTGACGGCGAGCCGCCTGTCCCTCGAGGGAAACGGTTGCCACGACACGTCGCCGTAGCCGGGCCACGCACGCGGATTGTTCACAGGCGCAAAGGCCACCACTGTCTCCGACCGGAACGGCGGATCCACCGAGACCGCGCGCATGCTGACGTCGCCGACGTCTTTCATGAGCATCGAGATAGGCCAAACGCGAGCTGTCGGACGACCACCTGGGGCAGCGGGGGTGATCGCCGAGCCGCGTCGCGACCGGCCTTTCCGCGCCGCGCGGCCCGGCGCGCCCGATGCGGACGACGACGATCGTCGATCGTGCCGTGTCGTTCCTCCAACCGGTCGTCCCGGTGACGCGGACAAACGCGAGCATCCTC
>DATFHC010000197.1:0-2261 GCA_035248765.1 Gaiellaceae bacterium | reverse complement strand
TCGGCCTGGTTGCGGCCGTCGTCACGCCGACGACGCTGGTCACGGCTCTCGCCTATTACTTCGGATACCGCCGGGAACGCGCCTTCGCGGCTTTCTTCGGAATCGACGTCAGCGCACTCAACTTCACGACGACCGACTATGTCCTGCGGAGCGTCGACGCCCTCTTCGTCCCGGCCGTGGTCGTCCTGCTGGTCGCGTTCGGCGCCTTCTTCGTTCACGCGCTTGCGGGCGAGCTATCGGGACGCATCGACCTCGTTCCGATCGCCGCCGTGGCCGGCTTGTGCGCGCTCATCGTCGGCATCGCCCTGCTCGCGGGCGAGCCGCTCGCGAACTCGTACGGCTACCTCCAGGCACTCGGCCCCGCCGCGGGCGTCTCACTCCTGCTCTACGCCCTCGCGCGCAAGCGCTCGGTCAGCCGCCAGGCGCTTTCCGCCGCAGTCTTCTTCGGGATCGGGGTGATCCTCGTGAGCCTGTTCTGGGCAACGTCCGAGTACGCAGACAGTCGCGGTCGCTCGGAGGCGAAGCGACTCGCGCGCAACATCCTGATCAACCCCTCGGTGACGGTCTTCAGCAAGGAGCCCCTGAACATCAACCCGCTGGGGCCCGGTGGAGGAGTGCCGCAGCCGGTGCAGCCTGGCGGCGGCTGCCCGGAGATCATCGTCGACAAGCTGCACGGCGGCGCTTACAGCCGCAGCTACTCGGGCTTCACCTTGCTCATCAGGAGCGGCGACAAGTACTTCCTCACGCCTACCCCGACCGATAGGAACACGGCGTGGAGCCCCGAGAACGACTCGATCTTCATCATCCCTGACGATGGCGACGTGCGAATCGAGCTCACACGCGGCGCGGACTACGCTCCGCAGGTCGAGTCGACCGCGCAGCCCCAGCCCGCCTTCACCTGCTAGTGCGCCTGACTCCACCCGAACCGCCTCCCACTGACGGCGAGATCGTGCTTCGGATGCGGCGTGAGGACGACGTCGCCGCCATCGCCGAGGCGTCGCACGATCCGGAGACGCAGCGGCGGCTGGAGGACGGACCGCTGTCGGAGAAGGCGCAGCGCGAGAGCGTCAGCCGGGCCGAGGAGCGGTGGGCGACGGGCAGCGGCGCGCCGTTCGTGATCGCAGACGCACTGGACGATCGCCCGCTCGGCCTCCTGAATCTGCAGCTTCGAGAAGACCGGGAGATCGCGAACCTTGCCGTCTCTGTCTTCCCCGAGGCCCGCGGCCGGGGGATAGCCTCGAGAGCGTTACGGCTCGGCGCGCTGTGGGGCCTGCGCGACCTCGGACTGGCGCGAGTCGCCGCCGAGGCCGCTGTCGACAACCACGCCTCGATCCGCGCGATCGAGAAGGCCGGCTTTCACCGGGAAGGAACGCTGCGAGCGCACTGCAAGACGCACGGTGAGAGACACGACTGCGTGATGTTCTCGCTGGTCGCCGCGGACCTCGAGCCTGACTAGACGACGCTTCTCACGTCCGCTAGTCGGCCCACCAGCCGCGCTTGCCGTCGACGTCTCCGCGCGGATCTTTGCCGAGGTTGGGTGCGCCGACGACGAGGATCTCGAGCCCCTCCGGCCCGGCCTCGTAGCCTCGCCACGCACCGGGCGGGACGCGCTGGTAGCTCAGACCGGATTCCTCGAGCTCGAGCGCCCGCGTCGCCACGCGGAACTCGAGGTCCGGCGCGCCGTCGAACCTGGAGCCGACGTCCTCCAGGTCTCCTTGAGGTTCCTGAGCGTGAACGGCACGGTTCAGCCGCGGCGGGCTTCGCGGCCGTGCGGCTCCCAGAAGTCGAGCTCGGGCCCGATCGGGATGATCCCGGCCGGATTCAGCTGCGGCAGGTTCAGGTTGTAGCCGCGGATGAAGTGGTCGAAGTTCACCGTCTCGGCGACGCGTGGCGTCTGGTAGAGGTCGCGCAGGTACGGCCAGAGGTTGTCGTAGTCGATCAGGCGCCGGCGGTTGCAGCGAAACAGGCCGTGGTAGACGAGGTCGAAGCGCATCAGCGTGGGGAACGCCCGCCAGTCGGCGAGCGTGTGCTGAGAGCCGGCGAGGTACCGGCGCCCCGCGAGCATCGCGTCCATGCGGTCGAGCGTCTCGAACACCGGCCCCACGGCCTCGTCATAGGCCTCCTGCGACGAGGCGAAGCCCGCGCGGTAGACGCCATTGTTGAGACCGCTGTAGACCCACTCGTTGATCGCATCGACCTCCGCGCGCAGGTGGGATGGATAGAGATCCACCTCGGGATGCTCGGCCCACTCGTCGAAGGCG
>DATFHC010000196.1:0-11959 GCA_035248765.1 Gaiellaceae bacterium | reverse complement strand
GCCGAACAGGATGCGAGCGGCCGGGATCACAGCCCTCGGCGAGCCTGTCGAGATCCTCGAGGTGGACGAGCCGGCTGCTCCCGGTGCAGACGAGGTCCTCATCGACGTCGCCGCCGCCGGCATCGGCAACTGGGACGAGCTCGTCAGGATCGGCGACTGGCAGGTCGGCGGCCCGGCTCCGATGGCTCTCGGGACGGAAGCGGCAGGAACGGTCGCAGCCGCCGGCTCCGGCGTGAGCCACGTGCGTCAAGGCGACGAGGTGATCACACATCCCCTACCGCTCCAACGGCACGGGACATGGGCGGAGAAAGTACTCGCGCCGGCGACGACGGTAGCCGCCCGGCCGCCGGAGGCATCCTGGGAAGCCGGAGCAGCGTTTCCGATCCCCGCGCTCACCGCGGCTCAAGTATTCGACGAGGCGCTCGCGCTCGAAAGCGGTGACTGGGTCGTCGTCAACGGAGCAGGCGGCGTCACGGGCGGCCTGCTCGTCCAGCTCGCTGCAGCTCGCAGCGCCCGCGTGATCGCGACGGCGAGCCCGCAGAAGGCCGAGCGCATTCGCAGCTACGGCGCGTCGGAGGTGCTCGACTACCACGGCGATTGGCCTACGCTCGTTCGCGAGATAACCGGTGCCGGTGCCCCCAAGGCGGTCAACGCTGCCCGCAGACAGGCGGCCATAACATTGAAGGCTGTCGCCGACGGCGGCCGCCTGGCCACGATCACGGGCGATCCGCCTCAGGAGGAACGCAGCATCGCCGTGTCCGACGTCTACGTCCGGCCTGACGGTCGCAAGCTTTCCGACCTCGCGGAGCTGCTGGCCCGCGGCATCCTCAGCGTGCCGATCGCGTCCGTCCGTCCGCTCGAACAGGCGGCAGAAGCGCTGCGCGAGGTAGTTGCGGGAGCCGACGGCGCGATCGTCTTGTCACCCCGAATCTAGTGGCAGCGATCAGCGGGCCTTTGAGGTGGGCGATCGGGTCGTAAGACGAGATGCGACGCCAGGGGCGCTGGTGCCGATGGCGCAGCTCAGATCAGGGCTCGCTCGAGGGCACGGCGCCACGCTTCGCGGTGTGCTTCGGCGGTCGATCGATCCATTCGCGGCTCGAAGGTGTCGCCGCGACGGACGAGTCGAGCGACGCCGGTCGGTGATTCCCACACGCCGACACCGAGGCCGGCAAGGGCGGCCGCGCCGAGAGCCGTGGCCTCCTGCTCCGAGGAGACCTCGACGCGCGTGCCGAGGAGGTCTGCCTGGAGCTGCATCAAAAAGCCGTTCGCGCTCGCGCCGCCGTCTGCGCGCAGGACGCCGACCTCTTGTGGGAGAACATCGAGCACGTCCGCCACCTGGTGGGCGCTCGCCTCGAGTGCGGCGCGCACGAGATGCGCGCCGGTCGAGCCCCGCGTCAGACCGCAGATCAATCCGCGCGCGTTTGGATCCCATTGCGGCGAGCCCAGACCCGTCAGCGCCGGGACGAAGAAGACGCCTTCCGTCGAGGGGAGTCCGGCCGCGAGCGCCTCCGACTCGGCTGCGGTGGCGATTACGCCGAGCCCGTCACGCAACCACTCCAGCGCGGCGCCACCGACGAGCACGGATCCCTCGGCGGCGAACTGGGCCGGCGCCGCCGGCGCGACGGCGGCAGCCGTCCCCAGCACACCGTTCGAGAGGGGAGCGAGCCGCTCGCCGAGGTTGACGAGCACGAACGTCCCCGTGCCGTAGGTCGCCTTCGCCTCTCCGGGCGCGAAGCACGCCTGGCCAAAGAGCGCGGCCTGCTGGTCGCCGGCGATCCCGGCGATCGGCACGCACGCCCCCAGCAGCGAAGCCTCGGCGACGATCCCCGACGAGCCGACGATCGACGGCAGCACCGACTGCTCGACGCCGAAGAGCTCGAGCAGCTCGTCGCCCCACTCGCCGGCCGCCAGATCGACCAACATCGTCCGCGAGGCATTCGTCACGTCCGTGATGTGAGCCGCCCCGCCGGTTAGCTTCCAGACGAGCCACGTGTCGACCGTCCCGAAAGCGAGCTCGCGCTGCGGAAGGTCCGTGCGCCCGAGGATCCATTCGAGCTTCGTCGCCGAGAAGTACGGATCTGGCACGAGTCCGGTCCGCTCCCGGATCAAATCGGCCGGCAGCTGCGCGCACCGCGCGGCAGTGCGGCGGTCCTGCCACACAATGGCCCGGTAGACAGGGCGGCCCGAACGTCGCTCCCAGACCAGCGTCGTCTCACGCTGGTTTGCGATCCCGATCGCGCAGAGCTCACGCGCCCGCACGCCCGCGTCCGCCAGAGCGTCCGCGGCGGAACCTTCCACAGTCGCCCAGATCTCGTCCGGATCATGCTCCACCCAACCCGGCTGCGGAAAGTGCTGCTCCAGCGCGCGGTAACTGCGCCCGATAGGGCGAAGCGACTCGTCGACGACAAGACACGTCGTACCCGTCGTGCCCTGGTCGATCGCGAGAATCACAACCGGCCAAACGGTAACGCGCTACGACCGCGGGAGTGACCCCCAGCTCCGAGAACTATGGGGATAGGTCGCCTGCTCGCTTGTCGCTGTCCCGGAACGACAGCAACAGACGGTCGGGCTTGCTATTGGCTGGGCTCGCGGGCTTCGATGCTCTAGCCTCGTCTCGTGGCGATTTGCGCGAGTTGTGGGCAGGAGAACCCTGAGGGCGCGCGCTTTTGCAACGCGTGCGCGGCTTCGCTCGACGCTTCGCCAGTAGAGCGGGAGCAGCGCAAGACTGTCACCATCGTCTTCTGCGACATCACGGGGTCGACGGAGCTCAGCGAGTCGACTGATCCGGAGGCTTTGCGTGGGCTCCTTGCCCGGTACTTCGCGCGGATGAAGGGGATCGTCGAGTCGCACGGCGGCTCGGTGGAGAAGTTCATCGGGGATGCGGTGATGGCCGTATTCGGGGTGCCGGTAACGCACGAGGACGATGCGTTGCGCGCGTGCCGGGCGGCGGTCGAGATGCGAGACGCGCTTCCTGAGCTGGGCATCGCGGGACGGATCGGCGTGAACACGGGTGAGGTTGTGACGGGGACGGAGGAGCGGTTGGCGACTGGGGATGCGGTGAACGTCGCGGCTCGATTGGAGCAGGCGGCGCAGCCCGGCGAGGTGCTGATTGGCGTGGAAACTTTGCGCCTCGTACGGCCGGCGGTGAGGGTGGGCGAGGAACGTGGGCTCGACCTGAAGGGCAAGGCCCAGCCGGTTGCGGCGTATCCCCTGCTCGCGGCGACGGGTGAGCTCGAACGCAGCTTTTCGACGCCGATGGTGGGGCGAGGGCGCGAGCTGCAAGGTCTCCGTGACGCCTTCGCACGCGCGGACGCCGACCGCTCCTGCCAGCTGTTCACGATTCTCGGTTCTGCGGGCGTCGGCAAGTCGCGGCTGGCGGCAGAGTTCTTTGCGGGTCTCGAATCGAAGGTGGTGCGTGGGCGCTGCCTCTCTTACGGGGAGGGAATCACCTATTGGCCGGTGGTCGAGATCCTGAAGCAGTTCGACGCGCTGCCGGAGGGCGATGCGGCGCGGCCGTTGCGCTCGCTGCTCGGCGAGACGGAGGAGCCGGGGTCGGCGGAGGAGATCGCCTGGGGTTTTCGCAAGCTGCTGGAGCTTGAGGCGCAGCAGCGGTCGCTCGTCTGTGTTTTCGACGATCTCCACTGGGCGGAGGAGACGCTGCTCGATCTTGTCGAGCACGTTGCCGATCTATCGCGCGACGCGCCGCTGCTACTGCTCTGCATGGCGCGGCCTGAGCTGCTGGAACGGCGGCCCTCGTGGGGCGGCGGCAAGTGGAACGCAACGACCGTCCTGCTTGAGCCGTTGGATGCAGACGAGACGGAGCAGCTTCTTTCGGAGCTCGGCGAGATTCCGCCCGAGCTGCACGACCGGATCGTCCAAGTGGCGGAGGGCAACCCGCTCTTCCTCGAGGAGATGCTCGCCCTCGTCCGAGACTCGGGTGGCGTCGAGGTGGAGGTGCCGCCGACCATCCAGGCGCTGCTCGCCGCCCGCCTCGATCAGCTCGATCCGGCCGAGCGGTCTGTGCTTGAGCACGGCTCGGTCGAGGGCCGGACCTTCCATCGCGGGGCAGTGGCGGCGCTCGCAGACGGCGGCGCTGAAGTTGACGGACGCCTCGTCGCCTTGGTGCGCAAGGAGCTCGTCCGGCCTGACCGCACACAACTTCCCGGCGACGACGCCTACCGCTTCCGGCACCTCCTGATCCGCGATGCCGCCTACGACGGGCTCCCCAAGGCAACCCGAGCTGACCTACACCGCCGATTCGCGGAGTGGCTCCAACAGCACGGCGAAGACCTGGTCGAGCTGGAGGAGATCCTCGGCTACCACCTCGAGCAGGCCGCTCGGTACCTCGCAGAGCTCGGGGACGCAGACCCGCAGGTCGCCGATCAGGCGTCGGAACATCTCGTTTCCGCCGGCTTGCGCTCGCTCTGGCGAGGCGACGTGCGGGCCGCCGGCGCGCTCTTCGAACGCGCGCTCTCGCTCACACGGCCTCATCGGCTGGACGTTCATCTCGAACTCGAGCTAGCAACGGCTCTCTCGGGCCTGGACGTTCAACGCGCGGTCGCGGTGGCGGAGGCAGCGGCAGATCGGGCCGAGCAGAGCGGGGAGAGGCCCGACGAACTGCTCGCTCGTACCGTCGCCGCCGCGGAGCGAATGGAAGCGGGCGATTGTGGTGCGGACGAGTTGGAGCAACTGGCGCGCTCGGCGCTGCCGTTGCTCGATGCCGCAGCGGACCACGCAGGCCTGATGCACGTCTGGAGAGCCCTTGCCGACGTCGCGAACATGCGAGGCCAGTTTGAAGAGCGGACGCGGGCGGCCGAGCAGACGATCCGATGCGCCCGGCGGGCCCATGCGCAAGAGGTCGGCCTCTTCGATCTTCATTGGTCGCTCCTGCTGGGGCCACGCCCGGCTAGCAAGGCGCTCGAAACACTCGACGCGTTCCTACCGGAACAGCCACCACCGGGACCGCTCGCTTGCCGCGCCGTCCTGCTGGCGATGCTCGACCGCTTCGACGAAGCACGGTTGCTCGCCGCTGCGGTCGACGAGCACACTCGCGAACTCGGTCACGCCGGCGGAAGCGGCGATGCGCTTTCCGAAGTAAGTCTGCTCGCCGGCGACGAAGCAAGAGCCGCGGAGTACCTGCGCTCGTACTGCGAGTACCTCGAATCTATCGGGGCCCTCGCGGAACTCTCGACTTACGCGCCGATGCTCGGTCGCGTCCTCTGCACACTCGGCGACTTCGACCGCGCGCAACTCCTCGCGGAACAGGGGCGCGAGCTCGGTGGGCCCGAGGATGCGATGACCCAAGTGCTCTGGCGGCAGGTGCAGGCGTCCGTCCTCGCTCACCGCGGCGAGCACTCCGCTGGGGAGCGGCTGGCGCGTGAGGCGGTCGCCATCGCCGACGGCACCGACATGCTGTGGGCCCAGGGCGACGCCTATCGTGACCTCGCCGGCGTCCTCGAGGCGGGGGGCCGCCGCGAGAAGGCGATCGCCGCCTGGCGCGAAGCCCTCCGCCGCTACGAACATAAGGAGATCGTCCCGCTCGCGCGCAAAGTAAGCGAGCAGCTTGCAGTCCTCCAGGAGCCCATCTAGCCGTGAGGCTCTCGGGCCGGCCCAAGCATCAGGCCGACCTGGCCCCCCACCGCGAGTCTGTCGCTGTCCGCGTAGAGACAGCGACGCCGGAGCGGACTCGAACGTCTCTGGGAGAAGCTGCCGGTAGTTCGGGAACTGGCCGTGACCAAGCAGCAGCCAGGCCCGCGCCGAGTCGGCGGGCCGCAGATAGACCCCCGCCAACCCGAACGACGACTCCACCTCAACCAACCCCACCCTCGGATGCTGACACGCCGATCATGCGCTTCACCTGCGGTGACGCTTTGCCCAGTGCACCGACCAGCGAGGTACCCGCCGAACGCAAACGCGTCGCGAAGCGGGCCGCTAAGACCTACCGCTCGGTGAGCAAGTGCTTCCATCAACGCGGCTTTGCACAAACCGAGATGCGCCAATGCGCGTAATGCTCCTCGTGATCATCGCGAGGCGTGTAATGGGAGTTGTCCTCTTCTTCACCGGCGTCGTCTGGGTTGGCCAAGGAACAAGCGTGATCATGGGGTCATCGATGACCGGCAGCACCTTCTGGGCCGTGATGGGTGGCCTGTGCATCGTCGGCGGCCTCGCCCTACTGGGCTGGCCTTGGCGTCAGACGCGTAGCGTCCCCCACGATCTACGCTGAACACTCGTCCGAACCCCAGGTGCGACCAGTGCCGCCAGACGTTCGATTGTCACTACGCGAGGGCCACCCGATTTTAAGTCCTACCCAGCACTTCGGCCCGGTTCGGCGGGTCTGACGATTTCGGCACGGTTACGCGGAATTTCGCCGGTCACGGTCTCCACCGTCCCGGCCACCTCGGCACGTCTTGTTACCCCAATGTTGCCCCATGTTGCCCAGCCGCAGTGCCGCTCCGGTGAGAGGACGCTCGCCCACTCGAGAGTCTCGATTCTCGGCACGCTCTCACAGCATCGCCCGTCGAGGTCGTTACGTCTCCTGGTTCATTACAACGTCGAGCGTCGGCCACGGCGGCCCGGCACGCAATGCGCGGAGTAGCGCTCGACCAGCTCTCGCGCCTTTCGGAAATTGGTCACCGGTATCCCAGCGCCAGGCCGCGACCATCGCCAAGACGAGGCGTCGGCTCTCCTGAATCAGTTCGGGATCCGCCCCAGAATAGGCTTCGCAGACGGCCCCCGGGACGTGTGCGAGATCGAACTCGACAGGCCCACGGCAACACGTCTCTAAATCGATGAACAACACCCCTGCCGCAGTGCTCAGGAGGTTTCCTGGGTGTGGCTCGCCATGCAGCAATTGCTCGCGTGAGGATCGCTCGTAGATCTCGCGGCCGCAGCGCCGTAGCGTCTCGAGCAGAAGCTCGCGGTCGGAGTTATCGAGCCGCGGCGTCCTGTCATGGTTTCCGAGGAGGCGCTGTGCGTCGCTGACGCGGTCGCTGAAGTGCGGCGCAACGACGCCGAGCTGCGTCATACCTGCATGCAGCCCCTCAAGCGCCTTCGCGTAGCTCGCTGCCGAAGGATCGATACCGGGTTGTTCGTAGTGCCGCCACAGTGTGAAGGCGAACCCGTCTCGCTTGTAGACACATGGTGCAACACGCGTGTCGAGACTCGCAACGGGGCTTCCGATCTCGGTGAGACCCCGTGCGATCTCGATCTCAAACTGGAACGCCTCTTGGCCCGAGAACGCCACCCGAGCAAAGACATCGCAAGGGAGCAGGCGCAGGCCGAGCTTGTTCGAGTTGCCGACGATCCTCGCCTCGGCGACGACAAGCCCAAGTTCCGAGCTAAGCGCCGTCGTCGCGGTGATCGCACGTTCCACTTCGGCCGCGAGCATGGCGTCATTCTTGTCTGCACGCCTAACCTTCGCGGGGGCCGGTCGAGTCGCCTTCCGCGGGAATCAACCGCCATTCGTGCCCCGCCGCTCAGGCGTCATTCCCGCACGCTGGCGCAGCCGAGTGGTGGCCCTTTCGTGATTGGTCCACTAATCGGGGATGATTCGCCGTGAAGGTGGTCGTTGTGTTGGCGTTGGTCGCAGCGGCCGGCTTCGTCGCCGGCTGCGGCTCGTCGAGCAGCCTTCTCAAGGCGTCGATGAGATCACCAAGCCAACAACCACGACGATCTCGAACGTGAAGACGGGCACGACGATCGCCTGCATGGCTGGGCCAGGGTCCAAGGCGGTTGGCGTATCAGTGGTCGTCCCGCCTCTTGGACCTGGAGCTGGCGACTCGAGCGGTGCAGGTATTTCGTCAGCGGAGATACACATCGCCCACGCGCGGGATGGCTCAGTGCGCGTCTACTGCAGGTCATCCCACTACCCCCCTCGGGGGTCATCCGGAACACTGGCCCAGGCCAGTGGCGGGGATTTATCGGCTGCATGAAGTCGGGACGCCGCCGGGGCGGTTATGCGTATCGGCTTAGTGAGAGCGATTCTGGGAGCGGCAGCCATCGTGGTTTTCGCGGTGATCGTCGCCGCCGCCACCGCGTCAACGCCGCGACCATCGCAGCGTTCGATTCGCGTCGTGATCGACGGCCGCTCGATCGCGCGCCGGTTTCCGCGAGGGCCGTCAATCTCGTTCCGTTACCCAGCGAACTGGCACGTGACGATGCGCCGTCTCGACAACGTTGTCGACCCGCACACCCTGTTCGCCGTAAGCACATACCAGGTGCCGAGTGGACACCTCGACGACTGCGACGGCACGCGCGCGAACGGCCGCCCGAGGGATGGTGCTTTCGTCTTGATGAAGGAAGTCCTGGACGGCGCATCGCTGCGCAGGAGCCTGCCGCGCCTACCCAGCCGTCCCCGCCAGTTCCGTCTGCCTGTACGCGGGCGGGCGGGGTGTCTACCCGCCGCGAGCGTCCAGTATCAGTTCCGAGTCGGCAAGCGTGCCTTCTACATCTGAATGAGCATCGGGCCTCGCGCATCCGCAGCTACGCGCCAAGCACTGGCTAGGTTGCTCGATCGGATGTGGATCGCCCGCTACGCAACCCCGTAGCCGCTCGCACTGGCCAGGCGTGTCTCGATAGTCGACCTCCTCGGGTTCACTCCGGAACACTGGCCCAGCCCACAGCTACCACGGTCGGGTGGTCCAGGGGACGCTGGGAAACGCCGCTGGCGCGATCGTTACGTGAGGCGTTTCCGGCAGCGATACCCGCCGTAGATCATGTTCTCGCTCAGCCAGCGTTCCGCGACGTCAAAGCCAGCTCGGTCGAGCATCACTTCAAGCAGCCAGGAGTACGTCGAATGCTCATCACGCACGTGCTCTGCTAGCTGTTCAGCTGTCCATCCCCGACCCGGATCAGTAGGGGCAGCGTCCAGCCACTTCCCGATTGCCGTTTCGGCGTCTTTCGGCTCGAACGAGAAGACTAGGTCTTCAAGAACAAAGAGGCCGCCAGGCTTCAGTATCCTCGCGATTCGCTCCAAGGCGATCGTCTTCCAGAAGTCGGGCAGGTGGTGGAGCGCGTTGCGGGAATGAACAAGGTCGGCGGGTTCGCCGATGTGGTCGTAACTGAGAAAGCCTGCCCGCACCGCCGTGACTCCGCGGCTCGTCATCTCATCGACCATCGCGTCCGAGATGTCGACTGCGATGACACGGCCAACATGAGGCGAGATAGCGAGCGCGAACGTCCCGGTGCCAGCGCCGATGTCGACGACCGTGCTGCTTTGGTCTAGGCCGAGCGCCGTCAACTCTTCTACGTCTCCGCCCCAGTCGGTCGGAGATTTTGAGTCGTACGCGGCGACATACTTCCGATCGAGATGCTCAGGGCCGGTGTGCGCCGTTTCGTCCAGCCGCCAATTCGGATGCGAGTCTGCCACCGCCCATATTCTGACGAGCGAACCTCACTGGGTCCTCGTCCAAGTTCGGGCGTCATTCGAGAACACTGGCCCAGGCGTCGGCACGCGTATTTGGTGTCGCTGAAAGGAATCGGTGCGAGGCGGCCATTCTTGTTGTAGAGAGGACCGCATTTGACCGAGACAAGCAGCAGCGACCGCCTGGAGACGATCTTTTGTGACCACTACGAGGCTGTGCTCGCCTACGCGCGACGCCGAGCACCGGCCGCAGTCGCTGACGATGTTGCAGCAGAGACCTTCGCAATCGCTTGGCGGAAGGCCGAGCAGATTCCTCCTGAGCCGCTGCCTTGGTTGTTGGGAGTTGCTCGGCGCGTGCTCTCGACCCACCGCCGCTCCGCTCAAAGGCGGATCAGACTCCGCGAGCGTCTGGCTCAAACGGCCGAGCCGAACATGCCAACCGAGATGGTCGATACTCGCCTCGGCGAGGCGCTGAACCGACTCTCTGAGCGCGACCGCGAGGCGCTCTTGCTGGTTGCCTGGGAGGGCCTCGCTCCGCGCGAGGCGGCGGCGGTTGTCGGACTCACGCAGACCGGGTTCTCCGTCCGCATCCATCGCGCACGCCGTCGGCTGCGAGCAGCCCTCGAACGAGACGACACCACCGCGTCAGCGGCGACGGCACCAGACCGCTCGTCCATCGCAAAAGGAGAAGCACGATGAGCAACGTCTCTGACCCGATCGAACTCCTGTCCCTCGCGAATCCGGTACCCGCAGGGTCGCTGCGTGCGGTTGCCGCCGAGCAGGCCGACGGTCTTCTTGCGGTCCTACGTGCTGGTCAGGCGGAGCTTCACCCGCGCGCCGGTCGCGGCTTTTTGCAGAGGCGAGCGCCATTCGCGCGGCGGAGCATTCTGCTCGCTACTGCGCTCGCAGTCATCGCCAGCCTCAGCGTCGCCTGGGCAGCCGGCGCCTGGACGCCGGAAGCACCGCTCACGCTCTTCGAGTCGAATCCGCAGGGAACCGCGCAGCAGGCCACTCCGGGCGCTGGCCCCGGCTGGAACCAGACGGTGATCCCGGACTCGGTGAAGCAGGTCGCATCCGTCGAGATCCCGGAGGTTGGGCCGGTCGAGTTCTGGCATGCCGCTGCCGAGCAGGGCGGCTGGTGCGCAGGACTCCGCCTCAGCAACGGCGCCTGGCTCGGCACCGGGGAGAGCCCCCTTGACGGCGGCGGAATCGTTCCCGGCTGCTTCCCGAAGGCATCGCCCGAGCCGGCAAGCAACGGCCTCAACTGGGAAGAGAACGATATCGACGCCCACAGTGTAGGTGGAGATGACTGGCGGATCCGCTACGGCCTAATCGACGCCCCCGGAGCGGTGAAGGTCACCGATCTCACCACCGGTAAGAGCACGAACGTCATCGACGGAGACCTATTCATCCTCCCGATCGAGGCCCAAATCCCGTCCATGCCGCCGTATACGTCCCCCCGATTTCATCTCGTGGCCTACGACAAAGCCGGGAACGTGATCGCGAGCGACTGCCGCAGCTGCTCCGACGGCTAGATAAGAGCGAGGCGAGTCCAGAGGCCAAGTTCGGGGGTCATTCCGGAACACTGGTCCAGGCGACGGTTGATCTCGACCGAAGGCCGTCCTAACCTTCCGGCGACATGCGGCTATGCGTCCCGCAGCACCGCGCAGCAACCGGCTGCCGCATAGCCTCGTATGTGGCGGCGACGTTGATCCTGGCGGCCATATTGGTTGCTGGGTGCGGTGGGTCTAGATCAACCCCCAGATCGACCCCCACGCACCTCCCTCTTGACAAGGGGGCCGCCCCCTGGCCGAACCCGGACGACGTTCCAGCCCGGGTGGCGGCGGCGGGTCTTGCTGGCGCTTCGACCGAGTCGCTTACGGTGCACTATCACGCTCATCTCGACATCTTCGTCAACGCTAAGTCCGAACCCGTCAGTGCGAGCATCGGTCGGGAGGACGACAGCTTCTTCTCCCCCCTCCACACCCATGCGACCAGCGGCATGGTCCACATCGAGGCGCCTCGTGATCAAAGGTTCACGCTCGGAATGCTGTTTACGGAGTGGGGCGTGCGACTGACCCGCAACTGCGTAGGCGGCTATTGCCGGCCTGGCACGCATATCAGCGCCTACATCGATGGCCACCGGACGAGCGACGTCCTATCCGACATCGTGCTCCGAAAGGGCGAGGAGATCGCCCTCGTCATCGGCAATCCGCCTTCACACATCCCCGCGCACTGGAATTGCCGCGCGAAGATCAATCCGGCCATAGAAAATCCCGCCCAGTGCGCGGACTTCGGCCAATAGGTCGAGACTCGGTGAGCTCTTCTTCTGGCGCGGCCGAGCAGCACCAGAGCGCGCCCGCGCCGCCATCCTGAGCGCGCTCACTCGATCCGCCCGGAGCGCTAGCTCAGGGTCACGGCTGAGCGCTGGCCCAGGTGACCGTTCTTTCGCCAGCCGCTAGCGGTCTGGTAGTTGCGGCCACCGAGGCGGGCGGGGCTCGAGTCGTTCGCGCGCTGCCCAATCTTCTCTAGCTGGCGAGAAGATGTCCACGACGACGGCGCCGTTCGGCCCGCCAGTGACTGTGTGCGGCGTCTCGG
>DATFHC010000195.1:0-12751 GCA_035248765.1 Gaiellaceae bacterium | reverse complement strand
CGGGAGCTCGGCCTCCGGGACGCCGAGCTCGGCAAGCGCGCCGGGCGCCTCCTGCGCCTCGCGGCCGAGGAGACGCTCAGCCGCACGGACGCTCCCGCGACGATCTCCCTCCTCGAGCGGGCGCGCACGCTCCTTCCTGCCGACGATCCGGAGTTCCCGGCCGTGCTCACCGCCCTCGGCGTCGCACGGCTGCTCGGAGGGGACCTGCCCGGTGCCGACTCCGCGCTCACCGATGCGGTGGACGCCGCCGTCGCGCTCGGGCTGCGAGCCCTCGAGCTGCACGCGCGCATCGAGCTCCAGTTCGTTCGCGCCTTCGCCGAGAGCACGCCGGTCGAGGAGAGCGTCGAGCTCGCGAAGGAGGCGATTGCCGAGCTCGAGCCCCTCGGTGACGAGCTCGCGCTCGCACGAGCCTGGTGGCTGAAGAGCGCCGGCGACCTCGCCGCGTGCCGTTGGCGTGCGCGGGGTGAGGCGATCGAGCGGGCGCTCGAGCACGCGCGGCGCGCACGGGCGGGCGCCGAGATGGTCGGGACGGTGGCCGGACTGTTCGCGCAGGCTCTCCTGCACGGCCCGACTCCCGTCGACGAGGCCATCACCCGCGTCCAGGATCTCCGCGACGAGCTCGGGCTCGACGCGCCGCTGCGAAGCTCCATCCACACGAGCCTTGCCGGCCTACTCGCGATGCGTGGTGACTTCGACGAAGCGCATCGAGTGTTCCGCGACGCGGCTGCGACGTACGAGGAGTTCGGCCTCCGCTTTCGCCGTGCGACGCAGGCCTTCGTAGGCGCGCAGATCGAGCTGCTCGCGGGAGACGTCACGGCTGCCGAGCGCGAGCTGCGCGCGTCGTCCGCCGCCTGCGACGCGATCGGAGCCGCCACGTCGGCGACCACGCACCGCGCGTTGCTCGCCGAGGTCGTCGTGCGGCTCGGACGCTTCGCCGAGGCGGAGGAGCTCGCCCAGCGAGTCGCCGCCGAGGCAACCCCCGACGACCTGATCGCGCACGTCCTGTGGCGCTGCGCGCTCTCACGCGTTCGGGCGCACGAAGGCTCTGCCCACGAGGCGGTGGAGCTGGCCACCGAGGCACGCCGCCTCCTCGCCGGTGCCGAGTTCCCGATGCTCGCGATCACGGCGCTGACTGCCGCGGCTGAGGCGGCGGCCGCTGCGGATGAGAGCACGGACGCCGAGAGGCTCCTTGCCGAGGCTCGAAAGATTGCCGAGGCAAAGGGCGCTGTCGCGATCGTTGCGCAGCTTGAAGCCGTTCGCGTCGCCGGATAGATTCGCCGGAGAGCTGCGGACAGGAGGCAGGAATGACCGAGGAAACGCACGGCGGCGACGGCCCCGAGGAGCATGGCCTCGAAGAACACGGGCTCGAGGAGCACGGACTCGAGGAGCACGGACTCGAGGAACATGGGCTTGAGGAGCACGGGCTCGAAGAGCACGGCGAGGAGGAGTCCGGCGGCGACGACGCGTAGGACGAAGGTCGGCGGCAGCGCCCGCAAGCCGCTCCCCGGGGCGCGGCGGGTCGGCGCAGTCGCCGCCGAAGAACCGATCGAGGTGACGGTGCTCGTGCGGCCGCGCGCGCCGCTGCCCGAACCCGAAGAGCTCGGACACCAGCCGCTGCGGGAGCGGTACTTCCTCAGCCGACGCGAGTTCGGGGCCCGACACGGCGCAGCCCGCAAGGATCTCGCCGCGATCGCCGACTTCGCGACGGAGCACGAGTTGCGCGTCCGCCAGGCGAGCGCGGGCCGCCGCAGCGTCGTACTCGTGGGGCCTGCCCGACGGATGGAGGCGGCGTTCTCGACCCGGCTCTCCCGTTACAGCTCGCCGCACGGCGACTACCGCGGCCGCAGCGGTCACCTCCACGTCCCGGCCGAGGTCGCGCCGGCGATCGAGGCTGTCCTCGGCCTCGACGACCGGCCGCAGGCGACTCCGTCGTACCGGGCAGTCCCACACGACCGCGTCGAGCAGGCCCGGAGGACGTCGTTCACGCCGTCGCGCGTCGCCGAGCTCTACGACTTCCCAAGCCACCTCGACGGGAGCGGACAGCGGATCGCCGTGATCGAGCTCGGCGGCGGCTTCCGGCGTTCCCAGCTGCGCCGCTACTTCGAGAAGATCGGCAAGCCGATGCCGAAATTCACCGCCGTCTCGGTGGACGGGGTGGGCAACCGGCCCGGTGTCAGGAAGGGCGCCGACGGTGAGGTCGTGCTCGACGTGGAGGTGATCGGTGCGATCGTTCCCGGCGCCGAGCAGCTCGTCTACTTCGCACCGACGAGCGACCGCGGCTTCGTGGACGCCGTCACGACCGCGCTCTTCGACCCGCGCGGCCCCTCGGTGATGTCGATCAGCTGGGGACAGGCGGAGGCCGAGTGGACCGAGCAGGGGCGGCATGCGCTCGACCAGGCGTTCCGCACCGCCGCGGCTCTCGGGGTCACGGTCTGCGCCGCTTCCGGCGACAACGGCTGGACGGACGGCGTCGCCGGCCGCGTGGCCCATGTCGACTACCCCGCGTCGAGCCCACACGTTCTCGCCTGCGGCGGCACCCGCCTCGAGGAGATCGACGGTGGGATCGACGAGGCGGTCTGGAACGACCACGACGGCAACTCGACCGGCGGCGGCGTGAGCTCGTGCTACGAGCTTCCGTCATGGCAGTCGACCGCGCGCGTGCCTCCCTCGGTCAACGAGGACGGTCGCGTCGGACGCGGCGTGCCGGATGTCGCAGGGAATGCCGACCCGCACACGGGCTGGCTCGTCGGCGACGGCCTGAACGACCGTCCCTTCGGCGGCACGAGCGCGGTGGCTCCTCTCTGGGCAGCGCTCGTCGCGCAGCTCAACCAGCACCTCGGCACCCGCACCGGCTTCCTCAATCCACTCCTCTACGAGCCCCTCGGCGGCAGGGTCTTCAACGACGTTCCCCGCGGCGGGAACGGCGCCTATCGCGCGCGCCGCGGACGCTGGGACGCCTGCACCGGCCACGGCACACCTCGCGGCCGCGCATTGCTCGACGCGCTCAGCAGCTGAAGCCCCCTTACGCCGCTTCTCTCTTTTCGGGCCAATTTCCCCAAAACGGCCGAGGGTGCGGCACACTGGGGCAATGGGTCGCGGGGTCTGGATTCTCGTTTTCGCCGTCCTCGTGGGCGCGGTCGGTGCGACCTCTGCGTATGCGGATGGGGCGACCGGCACGACCACGACGACGGCCACGCCCACACCTGCGTACGCGCGGCTCTCGCCCTCCTTCCTACCCGAGAGCTGCGTCGGCGCAGGAGAGGCGGCGATCGTGGTTCCGGGGAGCCGAGTGCTCGCACTCGGCACGCCTGCCTCGGCACGTGGCCCTTCCGGGTACCCGGCGAACGCGCCTATCGTCGCATTCGGCTCCGCCGCCGCCAGCGGCGCGACGTGCAAGACGGCGTCGGTCACGCTGGAGTCGGTTTCCCTGTTCGGGGGCGTCGTCACCGCAACGAGCGTCTCGGCGACGCACGGGTACGGGACAGTGACCGGCCTTCAAGTCTCCGGATCGCCCGTCACGCTCTCGGCCGGCCAGACCGCGCTTCTCGGGGACTGGGGAGAGGTCACATCCGCACGAACGGTCGGCCGGCTCACAGCGCCCCTCGCTGTCGTGCTCTTCGCACAACACGGGTCACTGCCCGCCGGCACCACAATCCTCGTCGGCTTCGCCGCCGCTCCGGAGCCCGCCGCCAGAGCGCCGAAGCACCAGAACCCGTCCTCGAGCTCTTCAGGAAGCACGCACCACACGAACACGACTCCGTCCGCGCCCAGCAGCTCGCACGCGCAGACTGCGCCCGCGCAGACTACGACGAAGGCGAAGAAGCACCGGCACCACAAGCGGCGCGCCCCTCAGCCGCTCACGGCCAGGCCGTCGCTCGGCTACAAGCCTGGGCATTACGTCTTCCCCGTCAACGGCGGCGCCTCGTACTCGGACACCTACGGCGGCGTTCGCAACGACATCTACGACGGCTGGCACCACGGCGACGACCTGTTCGCGAGCCTCGGGACTCCGATCGTGGCGGTCGCGACCGGAAAGCTCAGCCTCGTCGGCTGGAACCAGCTCGGCGGCTGGCGGCTCTGGCTCACCGACGGCAGAGGCAACTCCTTCTACTACGCGCACCTCGCCGGCTACTCGCGGTGGATCCTCGACCACCCGAACGTGAAGGCCGGCCAGGTCATCGGCTTCCTCGGCCGGACGGGCGACGCCTTCACGACCGATCCTCACCTCCACTTCGAGATCCATCCGCAGCTCTATCTCAGGCTCGGTTACGACGGCGCGGTCGATCCGACCACGTACCTGCAGAAGTGGCGCACGGTATGGGTGCCGAAGAACGAGATGCCGCAGCCCGCAAAGCTGAAGGCGCCCGTCGGCGCTCCCAGCCAGGAGGCCACAGTCGTGTGGCACGAGCTGCTCGCCGCGCGCCACTTGCTCGGGCCGCGGAAGAGCCACACTCTCGTCGTCTCCGCGCCGGAACGGCCGTTCTCACAGCTGCGGATCCTGGAGGCTGCGGTCGGCCCGTCGCGGATCGCCGGCTTCATCCCGACCGCGGAGCACGTTTCGTCGGCGTCGGACACGACGGTCTGGTGGGGCAGCGGGACGGGCGGCGCGTTCGCGATCGCCGCACTGTCGGCCGGTGGGTTCTTCCTGCGGCGGCGTCGCCGGACAGCGGCGGCACAGACCTCGAGCTAGGCGGCTTCGTCCGGGCGGTCGCGGTCGCGCCGCTCCTCGACCGTCTCGCCGTCGGCCGGCGCGCCACCCGGACCGCCCATCACGACATCGCCCTCCTGGACCACGTCCTCGGGATTGGCGTGCCGGTACTCGTCGCTCTGCACACCTCCCCGCGGATCGCCCGGCCGGTCGAGCGCGTGGACGTCGCCTTCCTGCCGAGCCGCGGTCGGTTCGTCACCCTTGCGCCTGCCGAAAAGCCGGTTCCACACGGGAAGGGATCTGCCCCGGACGCCGCTACACTAAGCCCCGCGAGGCGCATTCGTCTAGTGGCCTAGGACACCGCCCTCTCACGGCGGCGGCACGGGTTCGAATCCCGTATGCGCCTTAACGGGCAGTCCGCTTATGCTCCTTTAGCCACGCGCCGCCCTGTCGGTCGTAGTCCTGAAGAGTGAGCATGACCGTCTGCTCGCAGCCGCACTCGCAGACGAATCCGTACTTGTGACCCCCTCCGGCATGCCCCGAGAGCACTGCCGCAGTGTGGCGCAGCTGCCGATTGAAGGCCTTCGCCCCGTCCGCAGTCGGGGGCATCCTCCGCTCCTTGGTTAGCGGTGCAATGCCCTACGGCGAAGACCCTAACACTGCGCCCACCTACCGCTGTTTATCCGCGCCGGATCTGCCGACAACTGACACGAGCCCCGCACGGGACTCAATCGTCTCCTCTCATGGCCCGGTCCGAGTGGGAGACACCAGCGACGGCCCCGCCCGAACAGTGCCCTCCACTGCGCGGGGCCGTCGCACTATCGCGGGACTACGCAGATGCCCCTGCCTTCTCGTGGAGCAGTGTCGTCAGGTAATCCTCAAGCTTGTTGAAGCTGTCCTCCTGGCCGTCGTTCGTGTTCATGTGCGCACGGCCGGCTTCGTTGCGGAACGCCATCCTCGTCGTCAGCGTCGTCACTCCGTCCGTCTCGTGCAGCTCCACAGTCTCGACCGCGTCCGCGTCCGGCCAGCCTTCGAACAGCCACGTCGCGACGGTCCGCGTCGGCGGCTCGATCTCCAGGTACGTGCCTCGGAACGAGCACTCCTTCCCCTCCGGAGTCACGAAGACGATGTGGTAGTCGCCCCCGACCCGGAAATCGATCGAGCACTCCGTCACGTGATCCTTGAACGGAGCGAACCAGTTGCGCACGTGCTCGGCCTTCGTGAGCACGTCGAAGACGAGCTCGAGCGGGGCGTCGAACTTTCGCGTGGTGACGATCTCGAGCTCGTTCGGGAACTCGAGGACCGACGTGTCGTGCCGATTGGCAATCACTGCGACTCTCCTTGTTGTTGTAGGTCTTTGAGGTAGTCGTCCATCCGGTCGAGCCGGGCGTTCAACGCCTCCTCGTACTTGGCCAGCCATTCCTGAAACGGCTGCAAGGTCGCGGGCTCCAGGCTGTACAGGCGACGACGCCCTTCCGCCCGGCACCGGACGAGCCCGACCTCGCTGAGCACGCGCAGGTGCTTCGAGACCTGAGGCTGGGACATCGAGAGGTCGTCGACGATCGCCCCGACCGGCTTCTCGCCCTCGATCAGCACGTCGAGGATCTCGCGGCGCCGCGACTCGGCGATCGCGTTGAAGACATCGGACGTGGTGGAGGAGCGGGCCACGGCCGCCACAATATATTCCTTTATCGGAATATGTCAAGCTCGTCCGGGCCCGGGAGTACGCTCGCCGGGAGTTTGGCCAGCCATCTGATCGACGCCAGGGGAACCGTCGAGCCCAACGTCGACCCCGCGGGCGTCGAGTCACGGCTGCGCGACGGAGTCTTCCTCTGGCTCGACATCGACAGCCCCACCGAGGCCGACTTCAAGCTGCTGCACGACGCCTTCGACCTGCATCCGCTGGCGCTCGAGGACGCACGGAAGTTCGGGCAGCGGCCCAAGATCGAGGACTTCGACGACTTCACGCTCCTCGTCGTCTTCGGTGCGGTCGACGATCCCTCCAACCGGGCCGGGCTCAAGCCGATCGAGGTGCATTGCTTCTACTCGCCGAAATGGCTTATCACCGTGCACAAGGGCGAATGCCCGGTCTTCGCGGAACTCCGCGACCAGACGCATCGCCGCCTGCAGCGCTACGAGGAGGGCCTCGGGATCCTCTACCTCGTCGTCGACGAGCTCGTCGACAGCTTCCTGCCGCAGCTGTCCGAGCTGGACGACGAGATCGACGAGCTCGAGGACACGATCCTCACCGACCCGCAGCCGGCCGCGCTCCAGCAGGCGATCACGATGAAGCGGCAGCTCGTGCAGCTGCGCAAGATTGTCCACCCGCAGCGCGACATGTTCGCCGCGCTCCTCTCCGGCCGCTACGAGCTGCCCGGGATGACCGAGGAGTACGAGCGCTACTACCGCGACGTCTACGACCACCTGATCCGCGTCGCGGAGCAACTCGACGACTACCGCGACCTTGCCTCGGGCGTGACCGACCTCTACCAGTCGACCGTGGGCAACAAGATGAACCTCACCATGAAGCAGCTCGGCTGGGTCGCGACGTTCTTCCTCCCGCTCTCGTTCCTCACCGGGTTCTTCGGCCAGAACTTCACCTTGCTCGTGGGGAACTACATCGTCCCCGGCTGGACGTTCTGGGTGCTCGGCATCGGGCTCGACGTCGCCGCGTTCGCGATCGTCCTCGCCTGGTACATCAACCGCGAGCGCGGCAACCTGCTGCTCCGTGTGCCGAAGCTGCCTCCCCTGCCGCACCGTCGATGAAGCTGCCCTTCTGGGCCGCGGAGCACTGGTGCCAGGAGGAGAGCGGCAAGGTTCGCCACTCCTTCGAGGCCGTCGTCCTCCTGTTCGCCGTGCTGATGCTGCCGGCCGTCCTGATCCAGGACTCCGGCCTGCACTCGCCGTGGGGCGCCGTCGCCGACGGCCTCAACGCGGTCGTCTGGCTCGCCTTCGCGCTCGAGCTCGCGCTCACGTTGCGCCACGCGCAGGACCGGCGCGCCGCGCTGCGGTCGCACTGGCACGACGTCCTCGTCTTCGTCGTCATCTTCCCGCCGTGGGCGGCGCTCTTCTCGGCGCTCGGCGTCGGCTGGTTGCGCGGCTGGCGCCTCGCGCGCCTGTGGGCGATCGCCGGCCGTGTCTTCCGCGCGGAACGGCTGCTCACGCAGCGCCGTAACCTGCCCTACATCGCGGCGCTGACGCTGCTGCTCGTGACGGTGACCGGCATCGCCGTGCACGAGACCGACCCGGGCCGCTTCCCCAATCCCTGGCGCGGGCTCTGGTTCGCGATCGTCACCGTCACCACGGTCGGCTACGGCGACACCTTCCCGACCTCGGCGGTCGGACGCGTGGTGGCCGCGTTCCTGATGGTCGTCGGGATCGGCTTCCTGGGCCTCGCCACCGCAGCGATCGCCGGCCACTTCGTCAGCCAGGACGCCGACGACAAGCATCGCGAGTCGACCGACAAGCAGGAGGAGATCCTCGCCGAGCTCCGCCGGGTTCACGAGCGGCTCGACCGGCTGGAGGCGCACAGCTAGCTCTTTGCGAATCCGCCGCGCCAGCGTAGGCTCGGACGGGGCGGGCTCCGGTCGCGGCCCCCTTCTCCGGGGCCCGCCCCTCGAACACTTAGACGTATACCCGGGCGAAGTGTTCGGAGAGATCCGAATGCGGCGCGCAGGAGTAGTAGAGGACGTACCGATAAGGGGCGGCCGTCTTTCCTCATTCGGGCCGTCCCGCTCCTCGCAGGGGGCGGCTGTCACGGCCATGCGGCCGCCCCCGCTCCCCTCAGCCGGAAAATCACCCGTCCGAGCCGGGGAACGCGACTACACTGAGATCATGGCGAGGGGTCGCAGGGCCGGCATCGCAACCGCCTTCGCAATCGCGGCGGTCGCTGCTGTCACCGCAGGATGCGGCGGCGGCGGAAAGAGCGCGCTCGCGTTCGATCCGGTATCAGCAGCGGCGACGAAGACGCAGCACGCGGGCGCGGCGCGTGTCCGCTTCTCGCTCGCGTTCAGCGTCCCTCAGCTGCAGGGGAATATGCTGCGAATGAACGGCACCGGTGCCATCGACGGCACGAGCGGGGAGATGACATTCAGCCTCGGCTCGCTGCTGCAGCAGGCCGGAATCCCAGCTGCTAGCTCGATGACGGAGATCTTCCTCAAGGAGGACGGCGACTTCGTCACCTACCTGGACCTCGGCGCGCTCTCCTCGCGGATCCCCGGCGGCAAGCAGTGGGTCAGGCTCGACCTCTCGAAGCTCGGTTCCTCGCAAGGGCTCGACTTCAACAAGCTGCTGTCGGGCAGCCAACTCCAGCCGACCGACCTCCTCTCGCTGCTGAAGACGGAAGGCGCCGCGGTGACGAAGGTCGGCCCCGCGACGGTCGACGGCACACCGGCGACGCAGTACCACGTGGTGGTGGACATGGCCCAGGCGCTCAAGGCACGCGGACTGACGAGCCCGATGCTCGCAGGCGTCGCCGCCGAGATGCCGACCGTCCCCGAGGACGTCTGGATCGGCAAGGACGGACTCGTGCATCGCATCAAGCTATCCTTCGGTCTCGCGCAGCAGGGCAAGCAGATGCAGATGTCCATGGCGATGGATCTCTACGACTACGGGGCCAAGATCACGATCGCGCCCCCGCCTGCGAGCGACGTGTTCGACGCGGCGGACTTCGCCCAGCATGGTCTGGGCAGCGCCTTCAACCAGTAGCGCCCCCGGCTCCGCCGTTTTCGAGTTGTCAGCGGCGGGAACGCTGCACATCCCGTGCAGTCACGCTGGCGCAGCTTCAAGCAGATCGTTCGGCTGTGGGTCGACCTCTTCGACCGCCACAACCTCCTGACGTACGCGAGCGCGATCGCGCTGCGCTCCTTCATCGCAGCCGTCGCGTGCACGCTGTTCTCGCTCGGCATTCTCGGAGCCAGCGGCGAGCGACAGCTCTGGAAGAACACGATCGGCCCCCAGATCCAGCCGAAGGTTCTCCCGGACGTGTTCAAAGGCATCGACCAGACGGTGCAGCACGTATTTGCATCCTCCAGCGCCGGCCTACTCGCCCTCGCGTCTGCACTGGCGGTCTGGGAGGTCTCGGGGATCATTCGTGCCGCGATCGGGGCGCTCGACAAGATCTACGAGACGCCGGAGGAGCGGCCGTTCTGGATCCGCTTCCCGATCTCGTTCGGCCTCGCGATCCTCTTCCTGGCAGCGATGCTCGGAGCGATCGCCATCGTCTGGGCGGGGCACGTCTCCGGCGGCTGGAGCCTTCCGATCCTGATCCTCCGCTGGCCCGCGGCAGTCGCCCTCGTCGCGGTCGCGTTCGAGATGATCGTCCGCTACGCGCCGGCGAAGCATCGCCGCGTCCGGTGGGCGAGCCTCGGCTCGATCCTCGTCGTCGTCGGCTGGATCGGCGAGACCCTGATCTTCGCCGAGTATGTCCGGTCGGTCGCAAACTTCCGCACTCCCGTCGGCAGCCTGGAAGTCTTCATCTTCCTCGCGACGTACTTCTACATCGCGTCGATCGTGCTGCTCGTCGCGATGGAGCTCGACGAGCTCGTCCGCCTCGATATGCAGCGACCGCGCAACCGGCAGCAGCTCCTGCCGCTCGTCACGGGCGTGATTCGCGGCAGCGCCGGCTAGGCCGCGGTCAGCTCGGCAACGAGCGGCGCGGTGTCGAGCGGCTCGAACCCGATGCGGCGCGCGACATCCTCGGTCGACGGCCGTGTGCCCTGGGCGAAGAGCGCGCGCAGGATCGCTCCCGTGTCGCCGCCGCGCCACCACTCCTCTCCCACCTCGCGCCGCAGATACGAGCTGAGCTGGGCGGAACGGATCCAGGCCCGCAGGTAGTCGGCGGAGTAGAACCCTGCGTCCATGTCGGACAGGTAGGCGCGCCCGTCGTAGCGGAGCCCAGTCCCGGCGGTGAGCAGCTCCTCGTAGTCGCGGGGCGCTCCGCCCTGCTCCGTCGGGAACGCGTCCCAGAAGCCGAGCTCGAAGCGGAGCTTCGCGGCGTAGCGGCGGAAGATGAGCGCCTCGAGGAAGCGGGTCGCCTCGGCGTTCTCCTCCGCCTCTGCGTCGGACAGCCCGAAGTGGAGCGCGTGCCAGCCCGGTTCACGGGAGACGGCCTCGACGATGTAGGAGTAGATCTCCGTCAGGGCGTGGTCGCGGGAGATCGCGCGGAACGTCCACGGCAGCCGAGGGTCGCAGCCGGCGTAGTGGAGAGCGTGCCCCGCCTCGTGGAGGAACGCCTGGTAGTCGGAGAGTCCGCCCTGGGCGCGCGTGATCAGATAGACGATCTCGGGCGGGTCGACCGGGATGACGCAGGCGCGCGGGCTCTTCTGCGGGCGGTCTTCGAGGTCGAGCCGGATGTTCGGGATCGCCTCAAGGTCGAATCCGAGGTCGCGCACCGTCTCGACGCAGATTTCGACCGAGCGGTCTCTCGGGTAGGTCGACTCGAGCGGAGACAGTCGGCGCAGCCAGCGGACGTGCGCGCTCAGCGGCACCTCGGCGCGCTCGGGCCCTAGCAAGCGGTCGAACCAGCGCTCGCGTAGACGGTCGTACTCCGCGGCGGCGGCGTCGACCGCCTGCCGCAACACCGTCTCCAGCTCGCGCAGCGAGATCTGCTTCTGCTCCTCGTTCCTGGCGACCGTGTCGCGCTCGCCGGAGAGCTCCGCCTCGAGGTCGTCCCGCGCGACGAGCAGCCCGCGGCGGCTGTCGTTGAAGCTCGAGTCGAGGTCGCGAGCGAGCTCGCCGAGCTCCTCGCGCTTCGCGTACTCAGGCAGGACCGCGAGCTGCGCCTCGGCGTTCCGCAGCGGCATCTCCTCGCCGTCGAAAGTCAGCCGTGCAGCAAGAACCGCGTTCGCGAGCTCGTCCTCGCGCGCGGCGAGCTCGGCGTCCACGATTCCGCCTTCGCAGGTCTTGCGCAGCCGGTAGAGGCGCTCGGCCTCGTCCGGCTCGGTCGCGGCGGTCTCGGCTCCGCGCAGTGCTTCCAGCTGGTCGCGCGTGAACAGATCCGCGTACCGGTCGACGATCGCCGCCTGCTCGGACGTCTCCTTCTCGCCGACGCGAACCGCCCGTTCCTCATCGGACGCCTCGGCGTAATACGCCCGGTACGCCTCCTCGTACTCCGCCGCCCCGCGAACCGCGGTCGTGCTCACCTGTGGGCCCGCGCGCGGGAGAGGTTGTACACGGTCGTGATCAGCTCGTCGAGCTCGAACGGCTTCGGCAGGATCGCGTCCGCGTGGCTGAGCTGCGCCAGCTGCTTGGCATCCGCAGAGCCCGAGACGATGACGACCGGGATCGGCGGGAGCCGGTCGTGACACTCGGAGATGAGCGCCTCGCTCCGCTCGCCGTGCAGGTGGACGTCGAGCAGGACGACGTCGACGTCGCCCGTTTCCAGGGCAGCTCGGGCACTCGCAAGCGAGTCGGCCTCGAGAACCTCGTGTCCCTCGAGCTCGAGATTGACCCGGCAGAGCAGCCGGATCGAAGGCTCGTCGTCAACGACGAGAATCCGAGGTGCGGCCGCATGCCCCTCGGTGTCGTCCATCGACCGAATATATCCGCGCAGGGTCGGTCCGTAACCGAGGTCCTCGGGCACCCGTTGACCTCCTGACGTGGCAAAGGACTTCCCGCAGCCCGGATCCGGCGGGCGCGGTGTCCGGGGGGCCGATCTCGCCGGTATGCCTCTACCGACCCAGCGTTTTCGGCGCCGGGCGTGGCTCCTGTTCCAGCGCGCGCTCGATCCGCTTGCCCCACCGAAGCCTCTGCCACCGGTTGCTGCTACCCCCCGGAGGAAGCGGCCGCCTGAAGACGGCTGAGCGTCGTCTCACGACCGAGCAGCTCGATGCTCTCGAACAGGCCGGGTGAGATCTTGGAACCCGTGACCGCGACCCGGATCGGCTGGAACGCCTGTCGCGGCTTCAGCTCGAGCCGGTCTGCGGCCTCTCGCAGGGCGGTTTCGATCGCCGACGCTTCGAAGGGCTCGAGGGACGTGAGCGCTTCCTCCGCTGCTTCGAGCATCGCTCTTCCTCCGTCGAGCTCGGCCGGGGCGGGCTCGACATCGTGGAAGAGGAAGCCGGCGAAGTCCGGGAACTCGGCCAGCCTCGCGATCTTCTCCTG
>DATFHC010000194.1:0-4473 GCA_035248765.1 Gaiellaceae bacterium | reverse complement strand
CGGGTTACACCGATGACAAGCCGGGGATCGGCACCGATGGCGGCTAGATATCGGTATGCGAGCAGAGACCGCTCGAGACAGTTGCCGCGAGAACCGCGAACCCTTATTCGTGTAAGACGGGCACTGAGTGCGACGATCCGGCTCCGCGCAGCAGGATCTGAACGATGTCCGCCCTCCATCCACATGAGAGAAGCCAGCCGCTTCAGCGGAACGAGTCGCTTCATGCCGGGCAGCGCCACCGACCAGATTGTCATCCGGAGCCCGAGGAAGAGCGGTATCGGTCTCTGGCGACCAGGGCGCAGCCATTGTGCAGCCGGGCTTCTCACGCGATGAGCTTCCCTAACGTCGTACCCAGTTCATCGAGGAATCGCGGAAACTCGTCGAACCCCCCCGCGAGACGAGCGAATAGCACGGGCACCCGAGCGGCGACGTTGAGGTAGTGCTCGATTGTGCGCGCCTTCCGGGTGGTGTCGTCGAGCGTGAAGCGAAAGGCGTGCGGAAGCAAGGCAGGGAACGCTGCGACCGGCTCGAGCCTTTTGATCGAATGCTGATGCGCATCACGCTCGAGAATGACTATCGCCGCTAGTTCCCGTGCATCGGCCTCCGCGACTTCGCCACCAAAGAGCTCGCCATCAGCATTGAAGAACGCCCGACTCGAGGCGCGGAGACGAACCGAATAAGGAATCTGAAAGCAGTGCGGCACCGAGGGGCTCGCAGCGTTGAAGATAAGCACGTCGTCACCCCATAGCGCGTGTCCGCGCCGGCTCATTCCGAACGCTAGGGTGGACTTCCCGACACCGGAACTGCCGCAGAACGCAACGACGCGCCTCCCCCATGCAACGGAGCTGGCGTGAAGGGCCTCGTAGCCGACGAGCTGGAGAACGAGCGGTCGAACGGTCGTGCGGAAAAGATCGAGCACGAGCTCTTCAGGGGCACCAGGCGCTACGTCTGCATGGACCTCCTCCGGTGGTGACCGGAAGACGAAGCGTGCGATGCCCGGAAAGTACAAGCAGGCGGTTTCGTTCTCGACGAGCCCGAGTGCGCGAGCGTCTCCCGCCGGTCCGCGAACCGCAACCTGCGCCCCCGGCGGTGACAAAATCGCCGACCTCCCCGGTTGGATCACCAGCCCGAACTCCGGCGGCTGACGATCCGCGGCTATGGCCGTGCTCGTCGAATGACGCTAAAGGACGGGCCCGACTAGCCCTGGCCTTTGTCGCGGCCGCCGTTCCCCATCTCTGGTCGGGAGAAAGTTCCTCCCTGCATCAGCTCGCCCACGTCACCAACGTAACGGAGTTCCATCGGCTGCCACGAGCGACGTCTACCGATCTCCTGCGCCTCAGGGGTCTTCACGTTGGTCTCTCCTCATCAGTCGCTTTGCGAAAGTATACGTGTCCGAAGCCAGACGTCGAGTGTCATTGCCCGGGCGAGGCTTACGGCCTCACGCGCATCCAGAGTCTCGCCACCGGGCGGGTTGAGCCCTTTCGCAAGCTTCGCCTGGTCAACGACCCCAAGGCTGTTTAGTACCTCGAGGCCGCCGATCGCATGCCACTCTGCCGCCTCCGCAGCGACTGTCGTGGTCCAGACGGAATCTCCGTAGACCGTGGATGGCCAGTCGCTTCCGAAATCGGTCACAGCTGCACCTGCGAGCTCGGCCGCGAACGCCTTTCCGCGCCCAGCGGCGACGAGCCTTCCGGGATCGACGCTCAGGAGGAACGAAACCACGTCCGGATCGAGCAGAGGCGCAAGAACGCGCATACCAGTGCGTTCACCAGCCGTATAGAGGTCTTCCTGCATCAGGCTCTGCGTCGGGTTCTCCAGAAGTCGCAGCTTGCTTTCGAACGGCAAATCACGGATCGGGACCGAAAGGGGGCGCTCCGAGACAATTGCTGACAGCTCATCGCGAAGCTCGCCGTCGGGAATCCACGCCGGAAGCGCACGCCTGGCCATCTGGTATCGGCGCTTCTGCAGATGTCCAGGGAGGAGCCGCTCGATTGCAAGGACGGCAGGCCTACGCAACAGCGGGCGCACTCCGTACGGCCAGACCAGGTGAGCTAGGGAGTCGCGAACTCCGAAATCGGGCCAGTAAACGCGCCAAGCCTTCGCTAGACGCAGTACCCCCGCAACATCCAACGCGACGAGCCTTTCCGCGGCATGGAACGGATTGGGGAGCAGCCAGTCGTCGCCGCCCATCCCGCTTAGGATGCCACGACAGCCGATGGTTCTTGCCATCCCGGCAAGCCTGTCGTAGAGCGGCTCTATGAGCTGCGGCGGTACGTCACGCGTTCTGCGGGCGAGTGCGATCGCCTCCCGGAGTAGCCCTTGGCCGTCTAGGAGTTCCTCAGGGGTCCCGCCAACGAACGGCAGGTCAAGTGCCTGCACGACGGTCCGCTGGACGCGCTCCTCGTCAGCAGAAGTCCCACGAAAGAAGGTGAGCAGCGCCAAGGGCCGCTCAACCTGTTGTTGGGCGCACACTTGGACCGCGGCGGTCGCGATTGCGCCGGAGTCGAGACCGCCACTCAGGTACACCGCCAGTGGAGAAAATCGAAGGCAGCGCCGGATCGCACGGTGCAGTACCTCCTGGAAGGCTTCGAGCGTATCGTCGCCGGAGGCGACCTGACCCGGGGAGCGCGGTGTCCAATAGCGGCGAACCAGAGTCGATCTCGACTCTCGCTCGAGCACGTGCCCTGGCGGAAGTCTCTTGACATCGATATAGAACGTTCGCTCGATGGGCGCCGGCACACTCAGCACATGGGCTGCGGCCGTGAGTCGATCGACCTTCCGCGGCACGCCGGCGACAGCATCGGGAGAGGGCGAAAACGCGACCGCTTCCTCCTCCTCGCGATAGAAGAGCGGATGCGACCCCGTCGGATCACGTAGAGCGAGCAACCTGCCATCCCGCTCGTCCCAGAGGAGGAGCGCGAATGAGCCGCGGAGAGCCTGGAGGAATCCGGTCCCCGTGCGGAGGTAGGAATCGGCGAGCCGCTCAGCAATACCCCCACCGCTGTCTCCCGGCAAGCTCTCAGTCTCGACGTAGCCGCCGAGCACGACTATGCAGGGTTCGCGGCGCTCAACTATCGGAGCCTCGCCGTCGGGCTCGGAAAGGACGCGTACCGGCGAGGGTTGCTTGCCCGGCTCGAATCGGACGACCCAGGGCATCCTTACCTCGTGCGAGCGCGGCGGGCGGCCCTCACTCTACGAGCCCTTCGTCCCGAAGCGACGCCACGAGCCGATCGATTTCCGCATGAACCTCAGTCTCGGTGACCTCGAACTCGTCGAGCAGTTCCCGCTCGATCTCACCGCGCCCCCGGCCTGAAGCCAATAGCGACCAGAACCTCGCCGCGGTCGGGTTGAGCGCGTATATCCGGTTGGTGACAAGGTGGACGAGCACGCTCTCGTCGCCAAGCTCCCGATAGACGACGTCCTCCGAGGGCCTGGGCAGCTCGTCCACGCGGCGGATCATAGGTTGGTCGTTACCGGCGGGCGGGTCTCCGCGCCTGCCACCATGCCCAGAAGCCGCGACCGCTATGGACAAGTAGCCAGATCGGGCGCCAAACATAGGCGAGGGCCAACCCAAGCGAACCGCCCCGGCCCGCAACCGGCGACCAAGCGCGCATGAACTCGACGTCTGGGATGAGTTTCCCGGCGACGAAAACCAGCTTGCGCTTGACCCCTTGTGTCTGGGCGAGCCACTCGAACCCGAGGGCCATCGGCGGTGCACTGGCCGCCCGAAGGACGGTCTCAGTTCTTGAACTCTCAGGAAGTCCGAGTCTCGCCGCGAGCTGCACACCGTTCGGGCGAAGACGAAGGCCCGCGGCGAAGGCGTCCCCAGCCTCCAGGCGCTCTGCGAGCGCGATCGCCCGCTGCCAGACGCGACCGTCGAAGCGGTCGAGAGCACGTTCGAGATCGGCGAGAGGATGCGGGACGGCCTGACCGTGGTGCGCGGCGTGCAGCACGACGACGAGCGCCGTCGCTTCGGCATCGAGCCCGTCCAGCTGCACACCGAGCACCGGAATCGACTCGGCGTGGTCTAGCAGAGTGCTCCACAGCTCATCCGCGCCGACGCGAACGCCGACGAGCGACCAGTGGAGGTCGACGGTCCCCCCGTCGCGATCGCGGAACCACGTGCTCGACCAGGCAGGCCTGTCGATTGAACGCTGGCCGAGCACGGCCCTGTGCGAGAAGCCCATCTTGCGTAGGACCCGCTCAACCTGGGTTCTCGAGCCGGCCGGGACGAGGAGGTCAGCGTCGACGTAGGCGCGCGTCTCGCCGTTGTCGTAGAGATGACGTGCGACCGACGCGCCTCGGAGAAGGAGGCTGGCGACGCTCACGGCGCGAAGCGCGGCCGCGGCCTCGACGGCGATGTGATCGGCAGCGAGTGAGGTTCCGGCGGCCAGAATCGCCTCCCGAGCGAGTGCCTCGTCCGAGGGTGGCGTTCCCATGCTGGCGTCATCGTGCCACGACCGTGCGCTGGTC
>DATFHC010000193.1:0-15153 GCA_035248765.1 Gaiellaceae bacterium | reverse complement strand
AGCATGGACCTCGGGCTAAGCGGCCGTACCGCGCTCGTCTCGGGTGCCTCGTCGGGCCTCGGACTCGCGAGCGCCGAGGCGCTGGCGGAGGAGGGAGCGAACGTCGTCCTCTTCGCTCGCCGCGCCGAAGAGCTCGAGGAGAACGCGCAACGGCTCGGCGGTGTCGCGGTCGCCGGAGACGTAACGGAGGACGTCGACCTCGAGCGCGCCGTGTCGGCCGCGGTCGACCGCTTCGGCGGCCTCGACATCCTCGTCTGGAACGGTGGCGGGCCGCCACCCGGCAAGGCGAAGGACATCGACGACGAGTCGCTGGAGGCCGGCTACCGCCTCGTGCTGCGGCCGGCTGTGACGCTCGTCCGGCTCTGCTTGCCACACCTCGAGCGAAGCCCGTCGGGACGGATCGTCGCTCTCACGTCGCTCGCCGCCCAGGAGCCGTCCGCTCATCTCGCCATCTCGAACACGTTCCGCCCCGGCGTCCAGGGATGGCTGAAGACGCTGAGCCGGGAGGTCGGCCCGAAGGGCATCACGGTCAACTGCGTCGCCCCGGGCCGGATCGCGACGGCTCGCCTCGACGAGCTCTACCCGGACGGTCCGACCGAGGCGCAGCTGGAGGAGATCGCCCTCCGCCGCTGGGGAACGCCCCGCGAGTTCGGCGACGTCGTGTGCTTCCTCGCCTCCGAGCGCGCGCGTTACGTCACCGGCCAGACCGTCGTTGTCGACGGCGGACTCAAGCGATTCCTCTTTTGAAACGGCACCTCACACCCTGGCGGGCGGTGGGCGCACTCGTCGTCCTCCTGCTCCTGACGGTTCTGATCCTCGTCAGGATTCCGTCCGGGCAGTACGTCCTGCTGCCGGACATCGCCCACCCCGTTGCACCGCTCGTGAAGGTCGAGGGCGCGCGCACCCCGCGCGGCGCCGGGCAAATCTACTTCCTCGACGTGATCGAGAAGAAGGCGAGCGAGTTCGAGAGGCTCTTCCCCTGGATCCACTCGGACGCCACCTTCGAGCCTGCGAACAACGTGGTCCCGCCGTGCTCGACCACGCGGCAGGCGCTGCAGGCTCAGCTGCAGGAGATGGCGTTCTCCCAGAAGGTCGCCGCCGCGGTGGCTCTGCGACGGCTCGGCTACCACGTCGTCGTGCGGCCGACCGGGGTCGTCGTCTCGCAGCTGATCGCCGGCACGAACGCGCCCTGCAAGCTCCAGCCGATGGACGTCATCGTCGCGGTCGACGGAACTCCGACGCCGACGATCACCAGCTTGCACGGCGTGCTCGAGCACGTGAAGCCGGGTGCCGTCGTCTCCCTCCGGGTGCGTCGGAGCGGCCGCCTCAGCACGGTGCGCATCAGGACGGTGGCCGTGGCGCCCAACCAGGCGCTGGTCGGGTTCGCGCCCGAGCAGGCGGCGGCCTTCAAGCTCCCGATTCGGGTCTCGATCGACGCCGGGAACGTCGGGGGCCCGTCGGCCGGCCTCGCCTTTGCGCTCGAGGTGATGCAGAAGCTCGGGCGCAACGTGACTCACGGATACCGGGTGGCCGCCACAGGAGAGATCGAGCTCAACGGAGACGTGACCCCGATCGGCGGCGTGAGACAGAAGGTCGTCGACGCGCGCAAGGCCGATGTCGATGTCCTCCTCGTCCCCGCAGGCGACAACGCGAAGGTCGCGCGTCGGTACGCGCCGAAGCAACTTCGCGTCATCCCGGTGCGCAGCTTCGCCGGGGCGTTGCGGGCTCTGGCAACGCTTCAGAAGGCCCAGTAGAAACTGGCGGAAATTCGTCAGTTTTCGTCTACGACAACGCTTACCGCGGCAGCCTCAGCACCTATCATCGCACCTTCAGGCCGGGGGCATCTTCCTAGAGCAAAGCAGAGAATGAGCAAACGTTCCACGCCAACTTGTGCAGACTGCTATTTCCGGAAGGCCGGCCTCTGCGCCCTCCAAGTCGAAGCGATCTGCCCCACCTTCCGCGTCGAGTCGGTCGGCCGGCGGTTGACTCCTCCGCCCCAGCCGCGTCTCGTTCCGCGCGCGCTCGCACACGCCGCTGCCTAGCGACTCGTAGGATTCGCACGTGCGCATCCCGCGCCGTCCCCGGATCGACACGAACGAGGTTGCCGACCGCTGGCAGCCGCGGCTCTACGCGCGCCTGATCGCCCTCGGGCTGCTGATCGCCTACGCGATCGCGTTCATCCTCGAGAACCGGAAGCAGGTGAGCGTTCACTTCGTGCTGGTGACGGCACGGGTCTCGCTCGTCTGGCTGATCCTGCTCGCCCTCGGAGTCGGGCTGCTCGGCGGGATCCTGCTCGCGCAGCTAGAACGCCGCAGGCGCCGCCGCTCGCACAAGAGCACCTAGCTTCGCCACTCCCTCGGCGACTTCGTCCGGCGAGACGAAACTGAAGGCGAGCCGCAGCGAGCGCTCGCCATCCCGCTCGCCGGCGAAGAAGTCGCTCCCCTTGACGAAGGTGACGCCGACCGCTTCCGCCTCCACGAGCAGCTCGGCGGCCGGAGGGCCCGAAGGCAGATCGACCCAGACGAAGTAGCCGCCGGCCGGCCGCGTCCAGGTCGCGTCCTCGGGCAGCTCGCGTGCGAGGGCCTCGAGCATTGCGTCGCGCCGGGCGCGCAGGAGCCCGTTCACGCGGTCGAGATTCGGGAGGAAGCTCTGCCGCCGGAGGAACTCCAGCACCGTCGCCTGGGTGAGGTACGGGGGGGAGATGTAGGTCGAGACGGCGAGCGCCTCGATCTCGGCAGCGAGCTGCGAAGGCAGGACGAACCAGCCGACGCGCAGGCCGGGCGCGACCGTTTTCGAGAACGAGGAGCAGTACGCGATCTGCTCGCCGCCCGCGAGCTCGAACACGCTCGGAAGCGCCTCGCCGTCGTAGCGGACGAGCCCGTACGGATCGTCCTCCAGCACGAGCAGCTGCCGCTCGCGAGCGAGTTCTGCAAGTCGGCGGCGACGCTCGACCGAGAGCGTCCGCCCGCTGGGGTTCTGGAAGGTCGGAATCGTGTAGAGGAAGGCGAAGTCGCCCTCGGGAAGCTCGTCGGGGATGAGCCCCTCTTCGTCCATCGGGACGCCGACGATCTCGGCGCCGAGTCGCGTCAGGATCTTGAGCGGGCGGTCATACGTCGGCGCCTCGACGAGGACCCGCGTCCCGGGTCGTACCAGCTGCTCCGCGATAAACGCAAAGCCCTGCAGCGAGCCGCTCGTGATCACGAGGCGCCCGGGATCGACCCCGTGCCATTCGGCCAGACGCTCGCGCAGCGGCGCGTAGCCGCCGCCGGGGCCATAGCTCAGGATCGAGGTGCCGTCCTGCTCGAGCGCGGCGCGGGCGCAATCGGCGAGCTCCTCGACGTTGAGACACTCTGACGCGGGGGCGCCGCGGGCGAACGAGATCACGCCTCGAGACTAGCGACGAGCTCGGCGCGCATCTCCTCCATCGCGGCGACGCCCACTGTGTGGCCCTTCAGCTCGTAGAGCTCTCGAGCCTTGGCGAGCGTCTCAAGCGCCTCGTCCTGCCTGCCTGCTGCCGCGAGAACGATCGCGAGGTCGCGGTGTGCAGCGGCCGTGTGGTCGATTGCGTCTGTCGGCTCGGCCCAGGCGACCGCCTCGCGCGCAAGCCGCTCAGCCTCGGCGTGCTCGCCGCGGCGGGCGAGGATCTTGGCGCGCACCTGGAGGATGAGCATCTGGGTGATCACGTCGTCGGTCGCGCCGGCCTCTGCCGCCGCCTCGGTCAGCCGCCAGGCCTCCTTGTCCCGGCCGAGCTGGTACAGCGCCTGAGCCCCGTGGCCCGCCACCGTCGAGAGCCAGCCTTTCTCTCCCAGCCGCCCGAGCTCGTCGACCCCGTCGAGCGCCACCTCGCTCGCCCTCTGGGCGTCCCCGGCGTACAGCTCGATCTCCGTCTCCCCCATCGCGACCACCGCGGCCATCAGGAGCTGGCCGCGCTCTCGTGATCGTTCTCGGGCGAAGCGGAACAGCTCGCGCGCCCTGCCGAAGTTTCCGCGCATCCCTTCGAGTTGGGCGAGGATTGCAGGATAGAAGGGGTGCTCCGAAGGGTGCGCCTCACACCACGCAATTGCCTCCTCGACCGGGAACGGGCCGTACATGTACGCCGCGAGGACGATGCCGCTGGCTTCGCTGATCCGGAGACGATCGCCGATCCGCCCGGCGTGCTCGGCCATCCGCTCCATGGCCATCATGGCTCCGCGCCAGCGGAGAGCGCCGTGCTCGACAAGCATCACCGCCCACCACGCGTCGCAGAGGCCCGCGTCGTCGCCGAGGGTCGAGAACAGCTCGAGCGACTCCTCGGCGAGGGGTTGCAGCTCCGCGCCGGTCGTGCCCTCGAGGTTGAACACGACGTTCGCGCGCGCGAGGCGCGCGCGCATCTCGCGCGGTCCGTCGGCGTCCCGCCACGTGCGCTCGAGCAGCATGTCCGCGTCCCGTCGCGCACCGTCGAGGTCGCCAGAATCCATGCGCACGCGGATCAGCCTCAGGCGGCGCTCGAACGTCTCCTGCCCATCCGGAATAAGGGCGACCGACCGCTCGTAGAGCGCAACCGCGGCGGTGGCGTCCTGCCGCAGAGCTGCCCGCTCCGCGGCGCCCCCGAGGCGCTCGGCTGCCCGCAAAGCCAGTCGCTCGGTTTCGTCGCCTCCGATCCCGAGCTCTGTGCGGTAGCGGTGCGCCTGCTCGAGGTGGTAACCGAGGATCTCGTCAAGCTCGATCAGCTCACCGCCGTGGGTCTCGAGCCAGACGGCGAACCGCTCGTGGAGCTCCGCGCGGGCCGCCTTCGGCAGCCCGTCGTACGCCGCGTCCCGGATGAGAAGGTGGCGAAAGCGGAAGGCATCATCGCCGGCAAGCTGGGCGCGATCCGGCCGCACGAGCTCCTTGCGGACGAGCGCCATCAGCTTCATCGGCACGTCGCGCTCCTCGGGCGCGAGCGCCTCGACGCCTCCGCGATGGAAGACCTTTCCCTCGACCGCGCCCCGCTCCAGCACTCCGCGCTCGGACGGGTCAAGCTGGTCGAGTCGCGCCGCAAGCAGTGCCTGAATGGTCGGCGGGACGACAACGTCGCTGTGCCCCGAGTCCCCCACCATTGCGAGCATCTGCTCGACGAAGAGCGGATTGCCCTCGGCAGCGTCGCGGATTCGCCCGCGCAGCGTTTCGTCGAGCCCGGCGTCACCGAGGAGTAGCTCGATCAGCTCGTCCGTCTCTGCGGCCGTAAGCGGCTCGAGCAGCACGGTGGTCGCGTTCAGCTTCCCTCCGGCCCATGTCGAGCGCCGGTCGAGCAGCTCCGGCCGCGCGATGCACACGAGCAGGATCGGCGCGTCGCGGCTCCAGTCCGCGACGTGGTCGACAAGATCGAGGAACGTCGGCTCGGCCCAGTGCAGGTCGTCGAACACGCAGACCACCGGAGCCGACTCCTCGAGTAGCTTGCGAAATGCCCAGGCGATCTCGTCCGCTGCTGCCGGCTCTTCCGACTCGCCGAGCAGCGATGCGATCGCGGCCGCGGCCCGCGGATCGGATGGGCGCCGTCCGAGCTGGAGAACTGTTTCGACCACCGGCCAGTAGGTGATGCCCTCGCCGTACGAGAGACAGCGGCCACGAACGACGGGCACGTCGTCGAGAGAGCCTAGGAATTCGGCCGTGAGACGCGATTTACCGACGCCTGCGGCACCGAGGATCGTGAAGAGGTGACAGGCGCGCTCCGAGCGGACCCGCTCCCACGCGTCGTCGAGCGCGCGCCGTTCGCGTTCGCGGCCGACGATTGGTATGTCGAACCGGCGTGAGATCTCACCGGCGGCCGCAACCAGCGGGTAGGCGGCGACCGGCTCCAACTTACCTTTCACCTCGAGTAAGCGCTCCTCGCCGAGCTCGACGGCGCCGCGCACCAGCCGGACCGTCTCTGCGCCGACGAGCACCTCGTCCGGCTCGGCCGCTTGCTCGAGGCGAGCCGCGACGTTCACCGCGTCGCCTGTCGCGAGCCGCTCCTCGGTGCCCGTCACCACCTCCCCGGTGTTGATGCCGATCCGACCGCGGATGCCGAGCTCCGGGAGCGCGTTGCGCATTTCGACCGCGGCGCGACAGGCACGGAGCGCATCGTCCTCGTGTACGACCGGAACACCGAAGACGGCCATCACCGCGTCGCCTATGAACTTCTCGACGCTGCCCTCGTGACGCTCGACGATCTCCTTCATCCGCTCGAAGTAGCGCGCCAGGACCGCGCGCAAGGCCTCGGGATCGGTGGACTCTCCGAGTTCGGTCGAGCCGGCGACGTCACAGAAGAGAATCGTCACGGTCTTCCTCTGCTCGCGCGGCGCCGCTGCGGGAGCCACGGGCGCGCCGCACTCGGAGCAGAACTTCGCGCCCTCGGGAATCTCGTGGCCACACGCCGCGCACGCGCTCACGCCACGAGGCTATTACTTCATTCGCTGCGCCACCATCTGCGCGACTTCGGTCGGCGTGGTGCCGACCTCGATCCCGCGCGCCTCGAGCGCCTCCTTCTTTCCCTGCGCCGTGCCGGAGGAGCCGGAGATGATCGCGCCGGCGTGGCCCATCGTCTTGCCCGGCGGCGCCGAGAAGCCGGCGATGTACGCGAGCACCGGCTTGGTCACGTGCTCGGCGACGTACGCGGCGGCCTTCTCCTCTTCGTCTCCGCCTATCTCGCCGACGAGGACGATCAGCTCCGTCTGAGCGTCGGCCTCGAACTTCTCGATCACGTCGACGAACGATGAGCCGACGACGGGGTCCCCGCCGATGCCGACGATCGTCGAGTTGCCGAGACCGAGCTGCGTCAGCTCGTGGCCAATCTGGTACGTGAGCGTGCCCGAGCGCGAGACGAGCCCGACGCTCCCCTCGCTGAAGATCTCGGCCGGAATGATCCCCGCGTTCGCCTTGCCGGGCGAGAGCACACCCGGGCAGTTCGGGCCGATCATCGTCGTGCCCTTGCCGCGGAAGTACGTGTACGCGCGCAGCATGTCGTGTGCCGGGATGTGCTCCGTGATGCAGATCACCGTCGCGATCCCTGCGTCGACCGCCTCGTAGATCGCGTCCACCGCGAAGCGAGCCGGAACGAAGATGAGCGAAGTGTTGGCGCCTGCCTCGTCGACCGCCTCCGCGACGGTGTCGAAGACGGGGACGCCTTCGACGTCCTGGCCTCCTTTGCCGGGCGTGACGCCCGCGACGAGATTCGTGCCGTAGGCGCGGTTCCGCAGGCCGTGGAAGCGACCCTCGGAGCCGGTCAGGCCGGCGACGACGAGGTGCGAGTCGTTGTCGAGGATGATCGCCATCAGGCTGGCTTGACGCCTTTGACCACGACAGTGGGAAGCTGGAGACGGCCGTCGTGGACACGGCCCTCGAGCAGCTTGCGGACGCGTGCGCGGTCGGCTGCAGGTGTCTCTGTCCGGTCGAGCCAGTCCTCGAAGTCCGTGTCGCGCAGGAGCGACTTCTCCTCGGCCACCTCGAGACCGGCGAGCTCGAAGAAGCTGTGCCACTCGGCGGCTCCGTAGTTGCGCACGTGGCTCGGATCGCGCAACCGGTCGGCTTCCTCCGCCGACTCACTCGTGAACGTGTTGTCACAGATCACGACCCTGTTTCGCGCGACGCGCGCCATCTCGCGCACGGCTGCCAGCACGTCCGGAAAGTGGTGAGCGGCGATCCGGCAGGCGACGGCGTCGAAGCTCGCGTCGGCGAACGGGAGATGGTCGGCCGGCGCGATCACGTCGGGCTCCATGCCGGGTGCCGCGTCCACGGTGACCACCTGGGCACCGGCGTCGCGAAGCCGCCGCGCGACGTGTCCGCCGCCCGTCGCGACGTCGAGCACCGTCACGTCCGGGCCCGGCTCGCACCATTCGACGACCAGGTCGAGGTCGTCCCCGGTCGCATGCGTGGCGCTCTCGCGGTACGCCTGCGCCCGGTCGCTCCAGAGATCGCTCATGCCGCCAGCTCCACCGCGCGGCGCGCTCCCTCGAGCATCGTCGCCTCGGGATGGATGTTCTCGCGGCCCGCGTCGGCGAGGATCTGCCGCCCCTCCTCCGCGTTCGTGCCGTCGAGGCGCACTACGATCGGATAGCGGGACATGTCGAGCCGCTCGAGCGCCGCGAGGATCCCGCGTGCGACCTCGTCGCAGCGCGTGATCCCGCCGAAGATGTTGAAGAAGATCGAGCGCACCTGCTCGTCCCGCGTGATCACCTCGAGCGCGTCGACGACACCCTCCGCGCTGCCTCCGCCGCCGAGGTCGCAGAAGTTCGCCGGACGGCCGCCGGCGTGCGCGACGACATCCACCGTCGACATCCCGAGACCGGCTCCGTTCGCGAGCACGCCGACGTCCCCGTCGAGCTTGACGTACGTGACGCCCTTCTCCCGCGCGAACGTCTCGATCGGGTCGGCGGCCGTCGGGTCGCGCCACTCGGCGACGTCGGGATGGCGGAAGAGCCCGCTGTCGTCGATGGTGAACTTCGAGTCGAGCGCCTTGACCTCGCCGTCGGGCGTCACGATGAGCGGGTTGATCTCGCAGAGCATCGCGTCGAACTCGACGAAGGCGCGGTAGAGCTTCTCGACGATGGCGGCGATCTGCTTCTGCTCGGAGGGATCCTCCACGCCTCCGGCGTAGACGAGCCGCCTTGCGACCCACGGCTGGAAGCCCTCCAGCGGGTCGACATGGAGCCGCACGAGCGTGTCGGGATTCTCCTCGGCGACCTGCTCGATCTCGACCCCGCCCTGCGTCGTGAACATGAAGAGCGGCTTCTTCGCGCCGCGGTCGAAGGTGATCGAGAGGTAGTACTCGCGGGCGATGTCCGACGCCTTCTCGATCCAGAGCGTGCGGACGACGTGCCCCCGGATGTCGAGGCCGAGGATGTCGCGAGCCTTCGCCTCGGCGTCGGCCGGGTCCTCGGCAAGCTTGACGCCGCCGGCCTTGCCGCGCCCGCCGGTGAGCACCTGAGCCTTGACGACGACCGGGCCGCCGAGCTCCTCGGCAGCTTCCCGCGCGTCCTCCGGAGTGGTCGCGAGTCGGCCGTCGGAGACGGGGATCCCGACCCTCGCGAAGAGATCCTTGCCCTGGTACTCGTAAAGGTCCACCGGCGCCGGACACTAACGAGGCGACGCCGGTGGACCGCGCAGTTCAGCTCAGCGGCCGACCCTCAGCACAGGTAGACGCAGTTGGTCGTCGTCGGCGCCGTGGTGGTGGTGTTGGTCGTTGTCGTGGTCGTCGCAGCCCTGGTGACAGCGGTGCCTGCCGACGAGAGGACGTACCACTTGCCGCCGAAGAAGTCCTGCCCCTGACCCGCGACCTGCCCGACCTTCTTGTCGAGCTTGAACCGGTACAGCGGGTGCTTGGCGTATGTGACCTGGAGCGTCCCGTTCTTCCGCTTCGTGGTGCCGAGCAGCTTTGCCTTGAGGCCCTTTCCCGCGGTGAGCTTCCCCTTCTTCAGGAGCGGCGGCCAATACGTGGCGCACTGGCCGTAGCACGCGCTCTTCCCACTCTTGTCCGCCTTGAAGAGATAGAGGGACATGCCCGAGCCGGTGGCGAGCACCTTGCCGACCGCTGTCTTGTGGAGCGTGACCGTCCCGGTCGAGTTGCTCGCGGCGAGCGAGCGGAAGCTCTGCGGGTTCGCGACCGCAGTCGCGGCGACGACACCTGCGACGCCGAGCGCGAGTGCGGTGACAACCGCCAGGACGACTCTCTTCTTCAACATCCGTCTCCTCCTACTGGGTTCGACGATGTCTACGCGCGTCGTCCTGGCGCGGATTTTGCAGAGCGTCTACTCCGCCACGAGCTCGCAGATGACTTGGCCTGTCGTGACCGGCTGGCCAGGCTCGACGGAGAGGCTCTGCACGGTGCCGGCGCGGTGGGCGTGCACCTCGTTCTCCATCTTCATGGCCTCGACGACGCAGATCACCTGACCCGGCTCTACCTTGTCGCCGTCCGCCACGGGAACGGCGAGGACGGTGCCCTGCATCGGCGAGACGACGGCGTCGCTGCCCGCGCCGGCTCCGCCCTGGCGGACACGCTCGCGACGCCGGCGCGCGAGCGCCTTCCACCCCGGCTCGGGCTCCGACAACCGGACCTCGAACCGCCGTCCGTTCACCTCTACGGTGCGGACGCGACCAACCGTCTGAGCGCCGGTCGCGCCCCGAGCGGCTTGCGGCTCCGCGACAACGGGCGCGCCGTCGAGCTCGGCGACGCGGGCTGCGAGCTCTTCCGATTCCACCACGCCGTGACAGGTCTCGCCTGCAACGAAGCAGGGATGCGAAAGGAGCGCCCTGTGGAAGCCGATGAGCGTCGTCGGCCCCTCGATCCAGAACTCCTCGAGCGCCCGCAGCATTCGCCGCCGCGCGTGCTCGCGGTCGGCGCCGTGCACGATGAGCTTCGCGACCATCGGGTCGTAGGAGCCGGACACCTCGTAGCCGGCTGCGACCCCGGAGTCGACGCGCACGCCCGGCCCGGCCGGCTCGCGGTAGCCGGTCACGGGCGCCGGCGCGGGCAGGAAGCCACGCGCCGCGTCCTCCGCGTTGATTCGGCACTCGATCGCGTGACCGCGCAGCTCGACCTCGTCCTGCCTTACCGAGAGCGGCTCGCCGAGAGCGACGAGGATCTGCTCCCGGACGAGGTCGAGGCCCGTGACCATCTCGGTGACGGTGTGCTCCACCTGGATCCGCGTGTTCATCTCCATGAAGAAGTAGTCGCCCTCGCTCGTGAGCAGGCCTTCGATCGTGCCGGCGGAGCGGTAGCCGCAGGCTCGGGCGGCCTCGACCCCGATCGCCCCGATCCGCTGCCGCATCTCCTCGTCGACCGCGGGCGACGGCGTTTCCTCGATCAGCTTCTGATGGCGGCGCTGGATCGTGCAGTCGCGCTCGCCGAGATGGACGACGTTGCCGTGTGCGTCGGCGAGCACCTGAACCTCGACGTGACGCGGATCGACGATCAGCTTCTCGACGTAGACGTCGGGATTCGCGAAGTACGACTGCCCCTGGCGCCGCGCGCGCTCGAACGCCTGCTCGGCGTCCCCGGGCGCCTCGACGATCTCCATCCCCTTGCCGCCACCGCCGGCCGCGGCCTTGATGAGGAGTGGGTACCCGATCTCATCGCCCAGCGCGAGGAGCTCCTCGACCGAAGCCACCGGATCGGTCGTGCCCGGGATGATCGGGACGCCCGCCCCCTGCATTGCAGTACGGGCGGCCGTCTTCGACCCCATCAGCTCGATCGCCGCCGGCGGTGGCCCGATCCAGACGAGTCCGGCCTCCTCGACGGCGCGCGCGAACGCGGCGTTCTCCGCCAGAAAGCCGTAGCCCGGATGGACGGCCTGCGCTCCCGAGCGCTGCGCGACGTCGAGGATGCGATCGACCGCGAGGTAGCTCTCGGCCGCCGGAGTCGGCCCGAGGAGAAACGCCTCGTCGGCGTACGCGACGTGCAGCGCGTTGCGGTCGCCCTCGGAATAGACCCCGACAGCGCCGATTCCGAGCTCGCGGAGGGTGCGGAAGACGCGGATCACGATCTCTCCACGGTTGGCAACGAGAACCTTCTCGAACATGAGGGGCCGTATTCTCTCCACGTTGTGAACCTGACCGCTGCCGATCAGCTCACCGTCGCCCGCGCGGCGTCGGTTCCGATCGTCGTCGTCCTCTACGCCTGGGGCTTCTCCGACCACGACTACTGGGCGACCGCTGTCTTCTGCGTGGCGATGACGACCGACTGGTTCGACGGAAGGCTCGCGCGAAAGCAGGGCCGTGCCTCCTCGGTCGGCTCTCTTCTCGACCCGATCGCCGACAAGGTCCTCGTGCTCGCAGCGCTCGTGATGCTCGTGGGCCAGGGGATCGTCCCGGCCTGGATGGTCGCCGCGATCCTCGTGCGGGAGGTTCTGATCACGGGCCTCCGGCAAGCGGCGGTCGAGCGAGGTGTCGTTCTCGCTGCCCGCGACCTCGGGAAGCTCAAGACGTGGGCTCAGGCGGTCGCCGCGGCAGTCGGCGGCTTCGCTGCCGCCGGCGCGTGGACGCATCGCGCCGCCTGGTGGACGCTCCTCGTGGCCGTGATTCTCACCTGGGTGTCCGGGCTCGACTACGCCCGCAGCGCGCCGCGCCTACTCAGTCGCGCTCAGCCCGAATAGCGCTGCCGGTCGGTCAGACCGGAATCCCGCGATGCTCGCACCACTCGTCGAAGCGAGCCCAGGCGCGCAGATACTCGCGGAGGGCGTAGAAGCCTTCCTCGACCTCCGCTCGAACGGCCCAGTGACAGTGACCGCAGTAGCCTTGATCGTCGACGGCGGGAGCCTCGTTACAGCGGATGCATTCCTCCCACATGGTTTGGGAACGGCCGCCACCTCACTCCGGATACGGTGCGGCATCCTCGCCGTCACGTACCGGTAGAAGCGTCCCGGCCCAGCCGGAGGCGGCCGGGCGGGTGGGGGCATCGTCCGCGGCCAGCGCTGCGAGGATCGCCTCGCGCTCGTCCTCGTCGGGCTCCGGCGTGATGTCGGCGGACTCCCCCACAGGGGAGAGGCTAATGCCCTCGAGCGGTCCGGCCGATGAGCGAGACATGGGTCAGCGTCTTGCCATGCTCGCTGCCGCCTGCGCGATTGCAGGCGTTTGTGCCGCAGCCGCTCCGGGATCAGCCCGCCGCCTACCCAACTGGGCGGCTCCGCAGATCTCCACGGTCGTTGCTCACGGCCTGATGGCGACGAGCGTGCGCAACTTTCACCCCAACGCGGACTTGACCCAGGAAACGCTGGCGAATCTCACGTCCGGCCTGCAGGAGCAACTCGGCGGTCCCTCCATCGCACCATCTTCCGCCTCCGACACCGGCACGTCGACCACAGGAGCGACGACGACGACGACCGGCACGACGACCGGCACCGTCGGCGGCACCACGACGGCGCCCACCGGCGGGACGACCACCACGCCGACCGGGAGCCCCACGACGCCGATGACGATGACGCAGCTCGACCGCGACCTCGTCGGCGTGCTCGGCCTGAAGAAGGCCGCGAAGGAATTCACGCAGGGCGCGCACGACGCAGGGATCCCCGTGCCCGGCCGCTTCGGCACGGAAGTCGTCGCGCGCTTGCTCGGCCTCCGCACCAATCATCCGGCTGCGCAGGACTTCATCGAGCTGCGGCCTCAGGACCCGGCGACCCGCGCGGAAGCCGCCTACTCGGCGGCGCAGATCCTCGGCTTCGGCCTGCTGTCCGACAGCTGGCAAATCGCCCAGGTGCAGAGCCTCGCTGATGCGTTCACGCTGCCGACGCTGAACGACTGGCAGCGCCAGATCCTCACCGTCGCGTTCTCGAAGATCGGAATGCCGTACATCTGGGGTGGGACGAGCGACACGACCGAGACCGACTTCGGCGTGACCGCGCGCGGCGGCTACGACTGCTCGGGCTTCGTCTGGCGCGTCTTCAAGCTCCAGAGCTACCCGAGCGAGGGCAACCTTGCCTCGACCATCGTGGGGCGGACGACGTACGCGATGAGCGTCGAAGTCCCGGCCGCGAAGCGGATCCCCTTCAACAAGCTGCAGCCCGCGGACGTGATCTTCTTCGGCACGAAGGGATCCGAGTCCACCGGGCCGCAGGTGTTCCACACGGGGATCTACGTCGGCAACGGCTGGTTCATCCAGTCCTCGGGCCAGGGCGTTGCGCTGGCCCAGCTCAGCGACTGGTATCGAAAGAAGTTCGCCTGGGGTCGCCGGCCCCTGCACGAAGCCGGGCTCGAGTAGCGCGTTTTTACCCCGTTCGAGTGAGCGCGCTACCTCCATCGGGTGATACCCGCTTGGGGAGGCCCGACCCACAATTCCTCCGTCTGGCGTCCCTACGACGAGTTCCCCGGAGGCACATAATGCTCGAGTGGAAGTTTCGCCTGGTGATTCTTCTGGCCCTGGCCGGCACGGTTGCGGCGTCGCTCGGAAGCCTCATCGCGAATCACAACTACGGCTGGTAGAAACCGGCTCGAAACCTCGTAGGGGAGGACTCGGTGGCGGGTGACCAGCCGGCGGCTGTGCCCAGCCGACGCCCTACCTCGGCCGGAACGGCACAGGCTGGGTAGGGCGAAGCGGTGACGCCTCCCGCTGCGGTTCAAGCCAGGGTGCTGGCGATCGCGGTGCCCGTGATCGGAGCGGGCGCCGGCGCCATCGGCCTGGCCCTCTTCCGCTACGTGGACGGATCGCCTTCCGCCTCCGATCTCGCAAAGCTCTTCGGCCTGATGGCGAGCATGGCGCTGGCCGAGCGCTTTCCTGTGCCCGTGGAAGGAATGGGCGCCGGCGGCGTGACGCTCGGCTTCGTCTTCTCCATCTCGTCGATCATCCTGCTCGGCTGGCCCGCCGGCGTGCTGGTCGTCATGGGAGGGCCGACGTTCACGCACCTGCTTCAGCGCCGTCCGCCGTTGCGCGTCGCCTACAACGGCTCGATGTTCGCGCTCTCGGCGCTCGCCGCCGGGTTGACGGTGGAGCACGTCCACGGCAACTCGGTCGGCATCCTCGTCGCGAAGGTCTTGCTCTGCGGCTTCATCTACTACTGGATCGTCAACCTCGTGTTGATCAGTGCCGTTCTCTCGGCCGATTCCGGACGCTCGTTCGTCACCGTCGCCTGGGAGAACATCACGCAGACGACGGCGCCGTTCGCGTTCATGGCGTCGGCGGCCCTGACGCTGATCGTCCTCTGGCAACGCGAGCCCGCGCTCTCGATCGCGCTCCTCGGCCCGCTGCTCGCCATCGCCCTCTACCAGCGCTCGACGCACAAGGCGATCCGGGCGATGCGGCTCGCGCTGACCGACCCGCTCACCGGCCTCGGCAACCACCGAAGCTTCCACGAGCGGCTCCAGCGTGAGCTCGTGGCGGCAGAGGAGGTCGGCACGTCGCTCGCGCTCTGCCTCGTGGACTTCGACGACCTGAAGAGCGTGAACGACAGGTTCGGGCATCCGGTCGGCGACCTCGTGCTCGGCCAGGTGGCATCCAGACTTCGTCAGGGCGGCGAGTCGTTTCGGCTCGGCGGGGACGAGTTCGCCGTACTCCTGCCGGGACACGACGAGCGGCAGGCAACGGCGGTGGCGCGTTCGATCGTCGAGCGCGTCGCGGCTCTCCAGGTCGAAGGCGTCGGAGAGGTCACCGTCAGCGCGGGCGTTGCGACCTATCCGACCCACGGGACGGGGCGGGACGAGCTGATCCGGCTCGCCGACAGCGCGCTCTAC
>DATFHC010000192.1:0-4874 GCA_035248765.1 Gaiellaceae bacterium | reverse complement strand
CGGAATCGACACCTTCACCCCGCTTGCGAGCAAGCGCTGCAACACCAAGCGGGTCGGCGTCACCGGCGTCTTCACCCCGCCGGTCACCGGCTAGCAACGCGCTCACCTCCGGAGGGAGTGCGGGAACCTTCCCGCACTCCCGCCGCTCAAGTCCTCGCGCCGGCGCGCCGATAGTGGCGGCGGGCCTCGGGAAGGGGGCTCACCAAGGCCCGCCGGGGCGGAGGCTACGGCGAGGGTCGGCTGACCCTCGAGCCACCGCCCCGGCGAGCCGAAGCGCCGGAGGGCCTGAGAGCGGTGTTATCCCGCGCTTCTCGGCAGCCTGAGCGCGTGTGAGTAGCGCTCCTCCGGAGTCGGGTCGGCGGTGAGGAGCTGCACGACTCCACTGGGCTTCGGCCGCTCGCCACGCAGAGGCGGCGGAGACCGTTGTGCTCGATGACCATGTGACGGCGATAGTGGCCGTTGGGGTCGAGGTCGACGAATCGGCCGCAGCTGGAGCAGTCACGTGCCCCGTGTCGATGGTCGGCGCGAATCACGCCAGCTCTCCCTCGCGGTAGCTGACCACCACGTTCTCCATGCTTGACCCCTTCCTCGGTTTGCCTGCCGGGCGGCTGTTCGTACCGCACCCGCGGGAAAGACAAACGAGAGAAAGGCGCCTACCAGAATCGAACTGGTGTACTGGGTTTTGCAGACCCATGCCTAACCACTCGGCCAAGGCGCCGCCGGGCCGCATGGTATCCGGGTCTAGGGCGTCGTCCCTAACACCGCGCCGAGAAAGGCCACCGCGCGCTCGAATACGTCGATCTTGTTCCGCAGCTTCTCGATGCTGTGTCCCTCGTCCTCGTAGATCACAAGCTCGCTGCGGATGCCCTTCTCCGTCAGCACACGGTGGATGTACTCCGACTCTCCCACCGGGACGCGCGGGTCGTTCCGGCCGTGCTCGAGGAAGAGCGGGGCGCGGATGTCGTCGATCCGGCTCGCGGGCGAGACCCGCTCGAGGACGTCGCGCTCAGTGGCCAGAGAGCCGTACTCACGCTCTCGCGCCGCCCGCCGGTACTCCGACGTGTTCTCGAGGAACGTGACGAGGTTCGAGATCCCGACGAAGGAGATGCCCGCCGCCCATAGCTCCGGATGGAACGCGAGTGACGCGAGCACCATGTAGCCACCGTACGAGCCGCCGAAGACGACAGCACGGGCACCGTCGATCTCCGGTCGCGCCGACAGCCAGGCGTGTAGCTCGGCGAGGTCCCGGACGGAGTCGAGCCGCAGCTCGACGTCGTCGAGATGCTCGAACCGCTTCCCGTAACCAGTGGAGCCGCGGACGTTCGGCGCCGCGACTGCGTAGCCGCGCGAGACCAGGAACTGGGTGAACGCGCCGACGGACGGCGAGAAGAACGGCCGCCACTGCGACTCGGGGCCTCCGTGAACGATGAGGACGACCGGAAACGGCCCCTTTCCCTCGGGCTCGAATAGGAAGACCGGGATCTCCTCGCCGTCGAAGCTCGTGAAGCGGTGCAGCTGGGGCGCCGCTCCTTTGATCGGACCGTCTCCGGTCAGCCGACGGAGCTCGCCCGAGTCGAGGTCGTAGCAATGCACCTGGAGCGGCTCGTGCGGGCTCGAGAACGCAAAGGCGAGCTGCGAGCCGTCGGACGAGAAGACCGGCGAGGCCGGCCAATCCAACACGATGCCCCGGCCCGGCAGCGGCACCTCGCCTCGGAGCTCGAGCGTCTCGGGATCCCGGAGCTCGAGTCGCGACCACCCGTCCTCGTTCGCGACGACGAGGAGCGAGCGACCCGCCTCGTCGGCCGCGCAGTCGAGGTCCCACGGCGACTCGAGCACGACCTCCCACTCCCCCGTGTCGAGGTCGTAGCGCGCGAGGGAGCTAGTGTCGCCGAAGGCGTTCGTCGCCGCGTAGAAGCGGGAGGAGCCCGGCAGCCAGGACGGGCTCGTGAACTCCGCCGCGCCCTCGTGCGGCGTCGCGTGCACGACCTCACCGGTCTCGATGTCGACGAGGAACAGGTCGGAATCGCCGGCCAGGTCGCCGAGCCGCTCGACGACGAGCCGGCGGCCGTCCGGCGAGAAGCCGTGCACGTCGAGGTAGCCACGCAAGTCGTAGGTGCGCTCCTCCCCGCTCGCAAGCCGCCGGACGACGACCTCGAAGTCCCGCTCGTTGCCGCGGTTCGTCACGTACGCGAGCAGCAGGCCGTCGCGCGAGGCAGCCGGGGCCCAGTGGTTGTACCGAGGGTCCACGACGAGCGGCTTCGGCGCGCCGCCCTCGCCGAGGGCGTACAGCTGCGTCCGCTCGTTGCCACCTTCGTCGACCAGGAGAAGGACACGGCCGTCGGGCAGCAGCGTGCCGTCCACCGGCTCCGAGAGCTCCGTCAGCTGCTCGAGCGCGCCGCCGTCTAGTCGGCTGAGGAAGAGCTGCCGGATGCCGGGGCGGTCCGAGGCGAGCAGCAGCGACTTGCCGTCCGCTGCGAACGCAAGCGGCCACGCCTGTGGCAGCTCCAGGAGCTGTTGAAGCGCGTTAGGCAGCGATGCCCGCGAGCTCGGGGATGATGTCGTCGCCGAACGCCTGCAACGTCTCCTCCTGCCCGTGGGTCATGAGGTAGATGTTGAACTGGTCGACGCCGACCGACTCGAGCTCCCGCAGCTTCGCCTTCGACTGTTCCGTCGTTCCGAGCACGCAGAAGCGGTCGCAGATCTCGTCGGTCACGAACTCGCCGTGCTTCGCGCCGACGCGCGAGTGCTCGTTGTAGTCGTAGAACTTCCGCGCCTGGACGTAATCGGTCAGCGCCTTCGGAACGGCGCTGCCGTCGGCGCCGTAGCGCTCGATCAGATCCATGACATGGTTCGAGACCATCGCCGGGAACCACCGCACCTGCTCGCGCGCATCGGCGAGATCGTCGGTGATGTGCGCCGGCGCGCCGACGATGCACTTGAGCTCCGCGGGGTCGCGACCCACCTCCTCGGCGGCGCGACGCGCGGTGTCCATGATCCATTGGATGATCTCCGGGTCGGCGAGCTGGATGATCACGCCGTCGCCGACGCGGCCCGCGACCGCGAGCGCCTTCGGTCCGTAGCCCGCAACCCACACCGGGATCGGCGGCAACTCCGGCCGCACCCACTTCAGCTGGAGATCCTTGTCGTTCCAATTGACCTCGCGGCCGTTCATGAACTCGTGGATCATCGCGAGCGCCGCTTCGAAGTCCGCGACCTTCATCGGCTTCCGCCCGATGTAGCGAACGGCCGAGTCGCCGCGCCCGACGCCCATCACCATCCGGCCGTCCGAGAGATCGTGCAGTGTCGCGTACGCGCTCGCGAGCACCGTCGGATCACGCGTCGCCGGATTTGTGACGAAGTGACCTAGCTTGATCTTCGACGTCTCGCGCCCCGCGACCGCGAACATCGGAATCGACTCCTGCCAGAGCACGTGGGAGTCGTACGTCCACGCATAGCCGAAGCCGTGGCTCTCGGCGAGCTGGATCAGCTCGAGCCAGCGAGAGAACGGAGGGTCGGGCAGGACGTTGACACCGAAGTCCACGTGCCTGAGCCTATCGCCGCGCGGCGGCGGCGACCAGGTCGTAGCTCTCGGCGACCAGCTCGCGCACGAGCTCGTCCGGAACCGAGCCACCGCAGGTGACCGTCAGCCAGTGGCGCTTGTTCAGGTGGTAGCCGGGCTCGATCTCGGCGTATGTCCCCCGCAGCTCGATGCCGAGCTCCGGCTCGCACTTCAGGCTCACCTTGAGCGGCTTCCGCTCCAGCTGGGCGAGCGCGAACATCTTCCCGCGCACCTTGAAGACGGAGGTCTCCGGGCCGAACGGGAACGTCTGCTCGGCGTGGGCGAACTTCAGGCAGAGGCGGCGCAGCTGCGCAGGCGTCACTCTCGCTCGAGCACCACCACTGGGATCTCACGGTCGGTCTTGGTCGCGTAGTCGTCGTAGTGCGGCCAGACCTCGGTCATGAGCTCCCAGAGCCGCTCGCGCTCCTCGCCCTCCGCCACGCGCGCACGAGCGCGGAACCTGTCGGCCTTGATCTGGACGCCGACCTCGGGCGTCTTCGAAAGATTCTTGAACCAGCCGGGATGGTCCGGGGCGCCGCCCTGTGACGCGACGATGACGGGCGTGTCCCCGTCGAGGTTGTAGATCAGCGGAGTCGTCGTCTCGTTCCCGGTGCGGCGGCCGGTGGTCGTCAACAGCAGGATCGTCGAGCCCTCCTTCCAGATGTGCCCGACCTCGCCGTCGGTCTCGCGGTAGCGCCGTACGTGGTCCTGGCCGTAGAGCTGCGTCGCGTCGATGCTGCTCATGCAAATGCCTCCAATGCCTTCGCCGTCAACCTGTCGAGGGCCTGCACCGAGAGCTCGAGGTGCTCTTCCTTCGTGTCCTCGAGCTTCGTATGTGAAAGCCCCCGCAGGGACTGAACGAACATCATCACCGTCGGGATTCCCCCGCGCGCCACCTCGGCGGCGTCGTGGAGCGGCCCGGACGGCAGCCGGTGCGATGTGCCGGCGACCTCGCGTACGGACTCGTCGGCGAGCTCGAGCAGCCGCTCGTCGAACGGGATCGGCTCGATCGACCAGATCTTCTCCCACTCGACCTCGAGGCTCTCCTCCTGCGCAAATCGCCGTGACGCCGCCTCCGCGTTGCCCAGCATCTCGGCGAGCTGCGTCGCGTCGAGGTGCCGCTGGTCGAGGAGGCACTCGGCGGTTTCCACGACCGACGTGACGATCCCGGGCTTCGTCACGACCCCGCCCATCGTGCACACGGCGCCGCCCCCGACCCGCTTCGCGATCGCGCGGATCTCGAGCTCGAGTTTCGCCGCGCCGGCGAGCGCGTCGCGTCGCTGATCCATCGGCGTCGAGCCTGCGTGCGCTGCCT
>DATFHC010000191.1:0-35839 GCA_035248765.1 Gaiellaceae bacterium | reverse complement strand
CGACTTCAGCTCGTCGAGCCGACGAAGCTCGTCGCGCACGCGAGCGTTCTCGATCCCGAGCGCGGCGCGTGCGGCCACGAGCGCGAGTAGCTCGGCTTCGTCGGCCGTGAACTTCCGGTGGCGGAGCGTCCCGACGTGGAGGACGCCGATCACCTGGTCGCGCACGATCAGCGGGACGCCGAGCAGGGTCTTGATCCCCTTCTCGCGCAGGATCGGGTTGAGGACGTGCGCGTGGTCAACGTCTTCGAGGATCACCGGACGCTTCTCGGCCGCGATGCGCCCGGCGAAACCTCCGCCGACCGGGACCCGCACGCCCTGCTCGACCTCCTCCTCGATGCCGAGCGCAGCGCGCGCCACGAGCTCGTTCGTCTCCTCGTCGAGCAGGAGGATCGCGCACGTGTCGACCTCGAGGATCTCCCGGGTCCGCTCGAGCAGAGCCCCTAGAAGCTCATCGAGGCGTAGATGCGCGAGAGCCGCGTCCGTGACTGCCTGCAGCCGCCGGACACGCTCCGTCGAACCCTTCGGCCACACACTCCCGTCTTTCCGCAAAACGCGGAAACCTACGCGTGGCTGGCGCGCGAGGAGCGGGTCGTGAAGCGGATCGCAAGCACTGCCACGGCGAGAGCGAGGCCGACTGCGACCTCTCCGATCCAGACGTCTCGGTACGTGATCGGATCGATCGTGACCTTGCGTGCGAGCGGTTCGAGGGTGAGGCACGCAGCCGTGATCAGCGCTCCTGCGATCGCGCGGCGCGCTCGCCACTGCTGGCCGAACCAGCCGAACAGCGGCCCGGTGAAGATGCCGCCGACGAGCACGAGGCGCTCGCTGACGACGAAGCCGCGCAGGCTCGCCACCGTCAGATCGGCGTTCTCGACCGGGCTGAGCGTCATCACCGCATAGCCGAGCAGGGCGGCGTACGTGCACGCGAGGCCGAGGAGCGCCGCACGACGCGGGTCGCGCTGCGTTGCTCCGGCCACGAACGCGAGAACGAGCCACGGCGCCGAGAGGAGACTGATGTCGCTCGCCCAGCCGGCGGCCCACACATGCCCGGAGCCCAGCAGACTCCCGAGGTACTGGTCGCCGGCGCCGAAGGCGGCAGAGAGGACGAGTGCGAGGACGACCCCCACGGCCCGATCGTACCGTCAGGGTCGCGAAAGCTCTTGCGCGGCGGCCTCGCTCAGCTCCCGTCCCTCGACCCAGACCGAATCCGTGTCCCGAAAGATTCTGTCCGCACAGGCGACGAGCCTGCACGCGCGGTCGCCGTCCCCGTCGTGGAGGGCGAGGATTCCGGCGTCCAGAAAGGCGTACGGCCGCAGGTACGCGTTGTCGTGAGCGAAGATCCACTCGGTCGCTACGGCGAAGCGGCGTCCGGCCTCCTCACGGTTGCCGCTCCGCAGCTCGACATGAACGAGGTTGTGGTTCTCGCCGGCGATGTTGATCTCGTTGCCGAGCTGTTCGTTCAGCTCGATGCTGCGAGGTAAAGGTCCCGCGCTTCGTCGTGATTGCCCTTCATCCGCGCGGCGGCCGCACGCATGTGGAGCGGGAGCCGGATCGTCGCGGGGTCGTCGACCTGCTCCGCCGCCGCGTTAACCTCGCTCCGCCCAACGCCGGACCCCGGCGAAATCGCCCCGGCGGAGCCCACACGTGCGAGGTCCGCGCAGGCGTCGGCGAGATCGACCTGCGAACCGGCCGAATCGACCAGCGAGTACCGCTCTTCGAACGCGCGGGCGGCGGCCTCGAGGTCGCCTTGGCGGAAGGCAATCGTGCCGAGCCCTTTGAGCACGGGCGCCCGGTCCACCTCATCGAGCGCGGCCGCTCGCTCGAGCAACTCCCGTCCTTCGCGGATGTGGCCTTTCAGCCACCAGAAGCTCCACAGCGCTGCGCAGGCGTCAGCCCCCGCTGCGGGGTCCTCGACGAGGAGCCTCTCGACGAGCGTGCAGCTCGTCGTTCCGCTCTTCGAGCCGCGCCAGGTACGTCTCCGTCTCGGGACCCGCGCGCAGCAGGTGTGGCGCGGCTTCGCGCAGAAGCTCCGCAACGTCGCCCTCGGAAACGGCGCGAGCGTAGCGGGGCCCTAGCGCCGAAGCACGCGAATGCGCTCGAGACTCTCCGCCGGCCACAACGCATCCATGTCGTAGTAGACCTCGAACGAGGGCACGTCATCTGGCAGCGCAACCCAGGGCAGCTTCGAGCGGGTGAAAATGTGCGCGTCGGGTCTGACGCTCGCCGGCTCGTCGAGCGTTCCCGCCCTGACGAAGGCCACGACAGGATGGCCGTAGTGGCTGTAGAGAGCGGTCTGGCAGTGCGGACAGCGAAAGATCGCCTGCGCCGATCCGTCGTCGCGCGGCACGTCGACGAGCTGCGGCTCCCCCGTCACGATCTCGACTCGGTCGAGCTCGATCAGGGCGTTGATGACGAAGGCGCTGCCGGTCTGCCGCTGGCAGTTGAGGCAGTGGCAGCAGTTCACGAACAGCGGATCGCTCGCCAGCCGGAAGCGAACCGCTCCGCATGTGCATCCACCTTCGCGGATCACACTGCGGAGCCTACCCAGGCACCAACGTAGATTCCGGCCGGTGAGACTTCACGTCCCTGGCCTCCTGCGCCGCAACCCGAACTTCCGCCGCTACTTCTTCGGCCAGGCGGTTTCGCTGCTCGGCGACCAGGTCTCGACCATCGCGCTCCCGCTGACGGCGGTGCTCGCCCTGCACGCGAGCGCCGGCCAGATGGGCGCGCTCACGACCGTCTACCTCCTACCGAACCTGCTGCTCTCGCTCCACGCGGGCGTCTGGGTCGACCGCAGCGGCCGGCGACGGAGCGTGATGCTCATCGCGGACGTCGCACGCGGCCTCTTGACGCTGACGATCCCGGTCGTGTTCGCCTTCGGCGACCTGACCTGGCCACAGCTCTATGTCGTCTCGTTCCTCATCGGCTGCGCGAGCGTCTTCTTCTGGGTGAGCTACGGCGGCTTCTTCCAGACGATCGTCGAGCGGGAGGACTACGTCGAGGCGAACACGATCTTCCACGGGACTCGCGGCTTCTCCTTCCTCGCGGGGACGAGCCTCGGCGGTGTCCTCGTCCAGCTACTGCGCGGTCCGTACGCACTCGCCCTCGACGGCGTGTCGTTCCTCTGGTCGGCGCTGTTCCTGAGACGGATCGACGTGCCGGATCCGCCGGGGGCGCCGCCGGACAGCAGCGGGATCGGGGCGGGCCTTCGCTGGATCCGCCACAACCCGGTGATGCGCGCCGACCTGCTCGGCGTCGCCACGATCAACTTCTTCAACTTTATCTTCTTCGCGCTCTTCCTGCTCTACGCGAGCCGCTACCTCCACGTCGCACCGGCGACGATCGGCGTCGTGCTCGGCGTCGCGGCCGCCGGGACGCTCGTCGCGTCGGCGCTCACCGGCAGGATCGCGCGCGCGATCGGCGTGGGACCGGCATTCCTGATCGGGTGCTTCCTCTTCCCTGCGCCGCTACTGCTCGTGCCGGCCGCGCGCGGCCCGCACTGGCTCGTGATCGCCTTCCTCTTCACGGCCGAGTTCATCTCGGGAATGGGGTTGATGCTGCTCGACATCCTCGCCGCCTCGATCTCCGCCGGCCTCATCCCGCCGCCGCTTCGGTCACGGGTCTCAGGCGCATTCATGGTCGTCAACTACGGCGTGCGGCCACTCGGCACGACCGTCGCCGGCGTGCTCGGCTCGACCATCGGGGTCCACAACACGATCTGGATCGGAGCCGGCGGCGCGTTGCTGGGGATGGCGTTCCTGCTCCCATCGCCTATCCGGCACCTCCACGACGTGCCCGAACAAGCGGAGGACGTCGCGCCCTAGCTGCGGCCGATGATCGCGCCTGCCACCTCGAGACGGCTGCGGTCCTCCCCCAGCGTCTCGACAAGACGTCGATAGAACTCCGCTCGGCTCAGACCGGACCGGTCGCGAAGCTCGTAGTGCTCGCTCCTGCTCCGAGGCCAGATGTCCGGCCGCTCCCGGCCGGTCGCGCGGACTACCCCGATCCTGCCGGCCAGCGCGTCCTCGATCCGCTCGCGTTGACCCCACAGGAGGTCGTCGGGCACCTCAGCTGCAGAACACCACCGAACCTCGACCACTTCGCGAGGGTCGGGTTGGAGCGAACCCCCAACGACGGCGCCGGTGAAGAGCGCAGCCGTGTGATAGCCGCCGAGCCGCGAGCGCGAGTAGAGACCCACGACGTATGCGAGCCTGACATCAAGTCCAGTCTCCTCGTGCACTTCACGAATCGCAGCCTCTGCAAGCGATTCGCCCTCGTCGACCGTGCCGCCGGGAAGACACCAGACCTCGAAATCCTCGCGACGAGTCAGCAAGACTCGATCCCCGTCGATCACAGCCACGTTCACCGCGAGCGGAAACGCAGGAGCTGAGCCAGGGACCGAGCTCATTCTGCGATCGTCAGGCGCGACCGATGATCTCGATGCGGTAGTCGTCCGGATCACGGACGAAGCAGAGCCAGGAGCCGCCCTCCCGCACCTGGTAGGGCGCGCGCTCCGGCTCGATGCCCTGCTCCGCGAGACGAGCCAGAGTTCCGTCCAGGTCGTCGACGCCGATGGCGATGTGGCCGTAGCCGGTGCCCACGTCGTAGTTGCGGCCGTCGTGGTTGAAGGTCAGCTCGAGCACCGACTCGCTGTCGCCGAGCGAGAAGAAGTAGTTCGTCGCCTCGACCTCGCCGTCGCGGACGATGTCCATGTCGCGGTCGAAGCTGAAGCCGAGCGCCTCGTAGAACGCTCTGCTCTTTTCCGGATCGGTGATCCGCACCATGGTGTGCAAGAAGCGAGCCATGCGACTAGAGATCGTACGACGCGTGGGGCGCGCCGACGTACGGGAACTCGCTGAGCAGATCGGCGTGCGGACCGACACCGTCGCCTGTGACCTTCCCGTTCGTGAAGAGCGTAAGGAAATGATCAGCCACGTCGTCGGTCAGCGTCCGGCCGTTGCGGGGATAGGCGGCCGGCTGCGCCGGGTCGTAGGGGAGGACATCGGGCAACAGCGTCTCGGCCACGCGCTTTGCCTCGTCCGGCGGGTACCCGCCAGCATGCTCCAGGACGTGCGCGAAGCTTCCGACGAAGCGGCCGTCGGTCGCCGGTTCTCCGCCCAGGTAAGCGGCTTTCTCGTCGCCTGGGGAGAAGAAGACCGATTGCGACGGCTTCGCACCGCGATCTGCCTGCACCCAGCCGCCGTCGCCGTCCGCGCCGGGCACGAGCGTCCGATGCCAGAGCGCGACTGCTCCCGAAGCTCCCAGCGCCTCGTTCGGCAGCTCGAGCACCATGCTGCACACGTCCTTGTCGGCGAAGAAGTCGTTGCCGGTGAACTGAAACTCGTTCAGCGCGCCCTCGGCATCGAAGAAGAACGGGTCGCTGCGCCAGCCGGCAAAGAACCGGTACTCGCCGCTCTCCGTGACCCGGACGTCAGAGCCGGACGAGACCGGCGCGTCCTGTACCACGACCTCGCCGCCGTCTCCGCTGCCGGCCGCATCGGCTCCCTCGATGCGGCGGACCGTGGCCGACTGCCCGCCGTTCGCCTCTGCGAAGCGCGTGCGGAAGGCAACGTCGGCGACGCCGTCGGCGTTCGTGTCGACCTTCAGCTCGTAGATCGCCTCCGGCGCGAATGGTTCCGTGGTCGTGGGTCCCGTCGGATTGATGCCGAACGAGGGGTGCACGTCGATCACCAGGACCGACCTCGCAGTACCGCCCGGCGCCGGAAACGCGAACAGGTCGGCGTGGTCGACGCGGGGATCTCCATGCGGAAACGAGAAATCCGGTCCTGAATAGTGGTGCGCCATCGCTGCCCCTCTTCGGTCGCGGTCGAGTCCGCACGATTCTTCCAGATGCCGAACGGAACTCGGCCGCGAGTGCAGCCTGTGTGAAACTCGCCCGGTGACCGCGCTCAGCAGGCTCTTCGCGCAATCGCGGGCGGTTTTTCGCAACCGGAACATCCTTCACCTCGAGCTCGCGTACGCGGGCGCGATCACGAGCGAATGGGCCTTCACGGTCGCGCTCGCGGTCTTCGCGTACGAGCGCGGCGGCGCCCGCGACGTCGGGATCCTCGGGCTCGTCCGGATGGCTCCCGCAGCCCTCGCGACGCCGTTCACCGCGGCGTTCGCCGACCGCTACGAGCGCGAGCGCGCGCTGGTCGTGGTCTCGCTGCTCTCCGGGGCCGCGCTGGCGGCCTCGGCGCTCCTGTTCTACGAGAGCCGGAGCGAAGCTGGGATCTTCGCCTTCGCCGCCGCGCACGCGATCGTGTCGACGCTCTGCCGGCCCACAGTGTCGGCGCTGCTGCCCTCGCTCGCCACGAGCCCGCAGCAGCTGATCGCCGCGAACGGCCTCTCCATCACGCTTGAGGGACTCGGCACGCTGATCGGGCCGCTCCTCGCCGGTCTGCTGGTGGCAACGGCGAGCGTCGGCGTGGTCTTCGTCTTCGGCGCGGTCGCGTACCTCGCTGCCGCGCTCGCCCTCGCCGCGATCCATGTCGAGGGGCGGCTCCAATCCGCCCATGAGCGAGCCGACCGGAACCTGGCCGCCGGCTTTCGGCTCCTCGCGCGCGAGCCACAGCCGCGGCTGATCGTCGGGCTCTTCGCCGCACAGACCCTCGTCCGCGGCGCCCTCAACGTGCTCGTGGTCGTGATCGCATTCAGGCTCTTGCATGCCGGAGGCGGCTGGGTCGGCTTTCTTTCGGGTGCCGTCGGTGCGGGGACGCTCGTCGGCGGCTTCGCGACGGTCGGTTTCACCGGCCGGCGCCTGGCCTTGTGGTTCGGCCTCGGGCTCGTGCTCTGGGGCGTGCCAATCGCGCTGGTCGCCGCCGGATCGAGCGAGGCCCTGGCCCTGCTCCTCCTCGCCGCGGTGGGCATCGGGAACGCGCTCGAGGACGTCGCGGGCGAGACCCTGCTGCAACGGCTCGTCAGCGACGACGTCCTTGGCCGGGTCCTGGGCGTCATGTTCGGGCTGGCGACCGCGGGCTTCGGCATCGGCGCGATCGCCACGCCGGCGCTGATCGCCGGGCTCGGCGCGCGCGGGGCGCTCGTTGCGACGGGGGTCTTCCTGCCGGCACTCGTCCTCCTCTCTTTCCGGGCGCTTCGCCGGATCGACGCCACCGCAGGCGCTCCGACGCACGAGCTCGCGATCCTCGACCGGGTGCCGATGTTCGCTCCGCTCCCGCTCGTCGCGAAGGAGCAGCTGGCCAGAAGCCTCGTCGCGATGACGGTCGCGCCCGGCACGGAGATCATCGCGGAGGGCGACGTCGGCGACCGCTTCTACATCCTGGCGCGCGGCCGCGTCGCCGTGACTCAGGGCGGGCACGACATGGGCGAGCTCGGCGCCGGCGACTCCTTCGGCGAGATCGCCCTGCTCCGCGACGTCCCGCGGACCGCAACCATCACGGCACGCGACGAGGTGGAGGCTTACGCCCTCGACCGGATCCACTTCCTCGAGGCAGTGGGCGGGCACACTGCCGGCCGCACCGCCGCGGAGGCCGTGGCCGACGAGCGGCTGGCGGCGATGACGTCCGAATAAGGGCCGCCAGGCTCCGATTCAAGCCCTCGGCGCATGGCGCCGATAGAGAGGTGAGCGTCGAGGGAGGGCTGTCTGTCGGGGACAGACGACGAATGAAGTCGACAGTCGCAGGAATCGGGTGGTTGGTGCCGGCCGGCGCCGCCGTCATGGGCTCTGTCGCCCTCTCCCTCGTGGTCCTCCATCCGCCACCCGCCGGGCTGCTACCGGGCGCGGGGGCGGCACCGGCGGATCGCGAACACGTCGGCACGGCGCTCGTGCTCCCCGCTCCGCACGCCGCGCGATCCCGCGCAAACACCCGAGTGGAGACTCCGCGGCCGGAACCGACCCCACACGTCGCGGTCATCGCCCCTCCCCCGGCCGCGCATCCGGCTCCCTCCGCCACCCCACACGGTACGCCGCCGCCCTCCCCGACGCAGACCACTCCGACGCCGGTGACAGAGCCGGTCACGACTCCGGCCACACCCCCCGTCACCACCCCGGTCACGACTCCGAGCGCGACGACGCCGCGGTCCCACACGAACAACGGACGGTGGAAGTCGCAGAAGGGGCAGACCTGGAAAGCGGTCGCCTCGAAGCAGAACACGCGGACGAAGAAGGGAAAGCCGCCCTGGGCCGATCAGGGGAATGACCATCCGGCAACCACTACGACTCCGCCGGCGGCCGCGCCGGACACCTCGAAGAAGACGCCGCCCGGCCAAGCCAAGAAGTCGCCGCCAGGGCAGAGCAAGACCCCTCCGGGGCAAACCCCGGCGCCGCCCGAGCAGACCCAGACCCCACCCGAGCAGACCGCCACGCCGCCAGGGCAGGACAAGACGCCGCCCGGTCAGGGAAAGAAGGGGCAATCGTCGCCCAGCTGAGCGCCCGCCTGAAGGTCGGGGCGGCGCTCGTGTTCCTCGTCCTTCCCCTCGCCGCGGGCGCCTGGGCGTTCGCCCGCGCGGAGGCTTCGCGTACCCGCGCGCACGCCGAGGCGGCGCTGCAGGCGAGCCTCCGCAAGCCGTCCATCGAGTACCGTCGCGCCCTCGCTTCCGCCGGCGAGCGTGCTCACGCGCTCGCGTCCTCACACCCCGTCCAGCACGCCTTCGAGCACCTCGACCGGAGGCAACTCCGGAAACTGTCCGGTCCGAATACAAGCCTCGTTCTGGGCCGGTCCGTCCCGCGGTCGCCGAGCGCGGGGGCGCCGAGCCGGAGGATCCGCATCGTCGTCGGTCGGCACGCGGTCGGCACGGTGATCGTGCGCGTGCCGTTCGACCAGAGCTTGCTCGCCCGCCTGGACCGTGCATCGCCGCTCTCACCTCGCCGTGAGCTCGCCTTCGCGCACGGACGCTCGCTCCTCTTGCCTTCGGGAAGCCGGAACACCCTGCCGACTCAGCTTCCCCTCGACCGGCCCACGGAGGTCACCGTCGACGGCACGCGGTTCGTCGCGGTCTCGACAGTCCTGACCCGGGAGGCACCGGCGACGAGACTCGTCGCGCTCGCTCCCGCCGACGAGATCCTCGCCGGCGCCGACGCCACGCAGCGCCGCTGGCTCCTCGCAAGCCTCGGTGCGCTGGCGGCCGTCGCGCTCGCCGCGTATGCCCTGGCACCGCTGCTCGGACGTAGCCGCCTCTCGAGGCAGCAACGTGACCGCGCGGCACGGGTCCTCTCCCATCTCGGAGAGGGCGTCTTCCTTGTCGACTCGAACGGCGTGATCCGCCTCTGGAACGCGGCGGCGGAGACCATCACCGGCCTGGCGGCGCAGCAGGTGTCCGGCCTGCCCGTCGAAACGGCTCTTCCCGACTGGCCCTCGGCCGTCGCCCGGGTCCCGGTCTTCGAGGCCGACGAGCGGTCTCAGCCGCAGACGATTCCCGTCGAGATCGCCGGCCGCGAGCTGTGGCTATCGATCGCGGGCATCGAGTTCAGCGACGGCACGATCTATGCCTTCCGGGACGCCACGAGCGAGCACCGACTCGAGGCGATTCGGGCCGAGTTCGTGGCGACCGTCTCCCACGAACTCCGCACGCCTCTCGCGGCGCTGCACGGGGCGGCGCTCACGCTCACGCAGCGCAGCCACCAGCTTCCCCCCGAAACCCGGAACAAGCTGATGCGGATGATCTCCGCTCAGTCGAAGCGGCTGGCGAGCCTCGTCGAGGACATCCTCCTCGCAGGGCAACTCGACGCCGGCACGCTGCGGGTCGAGCACGAGCCGTTCAATGCAGCGACCGTCGCCCGAGCCGCGGTGGACGAGGCTCGGCAACGGGCCGCTCACAAGTCGATTCTCCGCATCTCGACGTCGGACGACCTTCCACGCGTGCTCGGCGACGAGGGGCGGACGCACCAGATCCTCGCCAACCTCATCGACAACGCCGTCAAGTACTCGCCCGCCGGCAGCCGGGTCGACGTCGCGGTGCAGCGGGAGAACGGCCGCATCCGCTTCTCGGTTCGAGACCGAGGCCCCGGGATCCCGACGACCGAGCGAGAGCACGTCTTCGAGAAGTTCTATCGCCTCGACCCCGACCATCGTCACGGCGTCAGCGGAAGCGGACTCGGCCTCTACATCTGCCGCCAGCTCGTCTCCTCGATGCACGGGCGGATCTGGGTCGAGTCGCCGCCGCAGGAGCAGGGCAGCACCTTCGCGTTCGACCTCCCCATCGCGCACGCGGCGTAGTCGTAGAATCGCGCGGCATGGCTCTTGCCGTCCGCACGCTCGAGAACTTCGTCGGTGGGACGTGGGTCGCCGCGACCGGCGACAGCGCTCGCACCATCGCCTCTCCCGTCACCGGCGAGACGCTCGCCGAAGCGCCCGATGCGAGCTCAGCCGACGTCGACGCCGCGGTCGCGGCGGCGAACGCGGCGCAGCCCGCCTGGGCGGCACGCTCTGCCTGGGAGCGCGCCGAGGTCTGCCACGCGATCGCCGACCTGATCGACGCGCGCCGCGAGGACTTCGCGCGCGAGCTCACTCTCGAGCAGGGCAAGCCCTACGAGGGCGAGGCGCTGCCCGACATCGACGAGACGGCCGAGAACTTCCGCATCGCCGCGGAGGACGTGAAGCGGATGGAGACGGCGGTCATCCCGTCGCGCGATCCCGGCAAGCGGATCCTCACTTTCCGCAAGCCGAACGGCGTCTACGCGGCGATCACGCCGTGGAACTTCCCCACGCTGATCCCGGTCGAGCTGATCGCGCCGGGAATCGCGGCCGGTAACACGATCGTGATCAAGCCCTCGGAGTGGACGCCGCTCGCGATGGCGAACTTCATGCAGATCATGGCCGAGGCCGGACTACCCGACGGAGTGGTCAACGTGGTCTACGGGGGCGGTGACGTCGGCGAGCGGCTTGTCACGCATCCGGGCGTGCACGGGATCGGCTTCGTCGGCTCGCATCCCACCGCCGAGAAGATCGTCCGCGCCGCGGGACTCAAGCGCTCCCTGATCGAGGCGAGCGGCAACGGTCCGGTCGTCGTCTGCGAGGACGCCGACCTCGCGCGCGCCGCGCAGGGGGCCGTCTTCGGCGGCTTCTTCTGCGCGGGCCAGGTCTGCTGCGCAACCGAACGCGTGCTCGTGCACGAGCGCGTCCACGACGACTTCCTCGACGAGGTCGTGAAGGTCGCGGGCGAGTGGCTGCTCGGCGACCCGTTCGAGGCGGAGACGAAGGTCGGCCCGATGAACAACGAGCCGACCGCAGCGAAGATGGACGCCCATCTCGAGGACGCCGTCGCGAAGGGCGCCGAGGTCGTGCTCGGCGGCTCGCGCTCGGGCGGGCACCCGACCGAGCTCTACTACGAGCCGACGGTCGTCGCCGGCGTCGGGCTCGACACGCTGATCAACCGCGAGGAGACGTTCGGCCCGATCGTCCCCCTCATCCGGGTGGGCTCGGACGACGAGGCGATCGCCGCCGCGAACGACTCGCATCTCGGCCTCCAGGCCGCGGTCTACACGTCGAGCCTCTCGCGCGCGTTCCGCTTCCTCGACAACCTGCGCGTCGGGAACGTCGTCGTCAACGACTCGACGGACTACTGGGAGGCGCACGAGCCGTTCGGCGGCGCAGCCGGAACGCAGACGGGCTGGGGCCGGATCGGCGGGCGCTACACGATGCTCGACATGACCGATCTCAAGACCGTCGTGCTCGACGTCGGCGGCGGGCTCGACTAGCGCCCGACGCGGAAGCGCCCCTTGAAGGGGCGCTTCACTGCATTGAGCCGTTGTAGGCCTCAGGCCGGCTGCGCGGGCGGTGTGCGCCTGCGCGAGACGCCGAACCCGGCGGCGGCGATCAGCAGGGCTCCGCCCCCGATGGCACCGGCGAGCTCGCCCGTGGAGAGCGTGCTGCCCTCGCTGGTCGACGTGGCGGCGGCGTTCGCGGAACCGAGGTTCTGAGAAACCTGTGCGTCCTGCTGGAGCGCTCTCTCGGCACCCTGCATGACCGCCGCCTTGTCACCGGCAGGATTCGGAGCAACCACGGCGGTCGGAGCGACGCTCCCGCCTCCACCGGGTCCGGCCTGCATCCGTGCAAACGCAGGTGCCGAGCTCACGCCGGCCGCCGTAACCGCGACCGCGAGCACTGCCGCCCTCTGGCGAAGCCCGTGCCCCTCGACCTCGTCAAAGGCCAGGGAAAGCTCGCTCTCGTCGAACCAGAGCCCGATCTCCTGCTCCTCGATCGAGGCGAGCAGCTGCTCGAGCGTCTTCTGATCCCAGTCGACGGCGACCGTCGCCTGCGCCGCATCGTCGCGCTCGAGATCGAGGAGGAGCGTCGCAGGGAACTCGTTCCCCGCCGCTGCCTCGGCGATCTCGGCCCGCGAGACGACGGTGCCGATCGCGCCCGCACGATCGAATTCGACGAGCTGCGCCCGTGTCCGTAGATCGTCCATCTTGCTCCCTTCTTCCACTAGAGCTGTCACTCACCTGACGATCGGCGCCGCCGCGATCTTCCGCTCATTCGGCGAGCCGGACCGAAACGAGGTGGTCGTACCGAACGTACTCGCCCGACGCGAGCCGGATCCAGGTCAGCGCGTACGGCCCCTGCCGGTTGAGGAAGCGTGTCAGCTCCTCGTGCTCCGGCTGATCCGAGGTCACCGGAAGCTCGTGCTCGCCGTCGCGGCAGGTGATGCGTACGAGGAGCGGCATGTGCGGATTCTCTGCCACTTGCCGCCGCTAGTCGAGGTCCTCCGGAATCAGCGCGTAGAGCACGCTGTCCACCCAGTCGCCGTCCTTGAGGTAGGCCTGGCGCTTCCGGCCTTCACGGACGAAGCCGACCCGCTCGGCGTGGGCGTACGCGCGCTCGTTGACGGCGTAGATCTCGAGCTCGAGCCGGTGGAAGCCGAGCTCCTCGAGCAGGAGCCGCTGGAACAGCCGCGCCGCCTCGTCGGCCAGCCGGCGCCCGCGGAAAGCTGGATGAACCGCAAGCCGCTCGAGGCGGGCGATCCGGCTTCGCGCGTTCGCGACGTGGAAGCCAAGCATCCCTGCCGGCTCCCCGTCCGCCTCGATCACGAAGCGGCCGAAGCTCTTGGGCTCGGCAAGCGAGCGATCGATCTCTTCGAGAACCTCGGCCCGGGTGGTGGCACTACGTGGCCCGAGAAACTGCCGCACCTCGTCGTCCGCGAGCAGCTCGACGAGGAAGTCCGCGTCAGGCGGCTTCGCTCGCCTCAGCTCGATGGCCACGCAACGAGGCTAGTGCAACGGCGCCGGTGCCGAGCGCGACGCCGCCGAGGATCAGAACGAGACCGCCGAAGGCCAGGGCTCCGAAATGCTCGCCGAGGAAGATCGCGCCGTACGCGAGCGCGATCGGCGGAATGAGATAGGTCACCAGCGAGGCGTACGCCGCGCCCGGGCCGGTGATCAGGGCGAAGAAGAGCAGGTAGGCGAAGCCGAGCAGCGGGACTCCGAGGACGACGACCGACACGACCGGCTCCCAGCCGGGCCACGAGTGCGGCGCCTGCACGGCTCCGGCCGGCAGAGCAACTGCCGCCGAGATCGAGGTCGATGTGAGCCCGATCACGATCGGCGAGACCCGACGCAGGTGGCGGCCCATCAGCAGCGCGCCCAGCGCGTAGCAGACCGCCATTCCCACCACCGCGAGGGCCCCGACCACCTTTCCGGACGACTGCCCGCCGACGATCAGAGCGACGCCGACGAAGCCGAGTGCGAATCCGACGAGGCGCAGTCCTGTCACGCGGACCTCGCGGAAGAACGCGAACGCGAAAAGGACGTTGAAGATCGGCACTGCTCCCTGGACGATCGAGGCCACGCCCGACGAGATCCTCGTCTCGCCCCAGGCGAGGAGCCAGAACGGCAATGCCGTGTTGAGGAGCGCGACGACGAGCAGCCAGACCCAGTTCTCCTTCGTCAGCGCAAGCGTCTTCCGCCACCCAACCGTGAACGGAACGATGATCGCGAGAGTCAGCGCGCCGAAGCCCAGCCGGCCGAGGATCAGCGTCGACGGGGCAAGGTGCCGGTCGGCGATCTTGATGAACATGAACGACGCTCCCCAGAGGAGCGCGAGGCCGATCAGCATCACGAGGTTGCGGCGCACCACTAGCTGCAACGCAACGTAGCCGGGTGGCGTGAGATTCCGCCGCGGCGCCGGTTAGACTGAATCACCTGACGGAGGTCGCCGCCCAGCCTCTCCACCGCGCACTCGGTCTGACCGACTGGGAAGCGAGCCGTATCCGGGATCTGCTCGGCCGCGACCCGAACCACTTCGAGCTCGCGGTCTTCTCCCTGCTCTGGTCGGAGCACTGCGGGTACAAGCACTCGGCGCCGCTCCTGAAGCGGCTGCCGTCGGCCGGGGAGCGGGTGCTACAGGGGCCGGGTGAGAACGCAGGCGTCCTCGACCTCGGCGACGGGACGGCCGTCGCATTCAAGGTCGAATCACACAACCATCCCTCGGCGGTCGAGCCGTTCCAGGGCGCGGCGACCGGGATCGGCGGAATCCTGCGTGACGTGATCGCAATGGGGGCGCGGCCGATCGCGCTGCTCGACGGGCTCTGGTTCGGCGAGCCCGGGTTCCAGTTCCAGCAGGCCGTCGCAGGAATCGGCCACTACGGCAACTGCGTCGGCGTGCCGACGGTCGGCGGGCAGACCGTGTTCGATCCTGCGTACGCGTCCAACTGCCTCGTCAACGCGATGTGCGTCGGCTTGCTCGCAGTCGATCGGCTGCGGTCGGCGAAGGCGACCGGCCCGGGACGGCTCGTCGTCCTCTACGGAGCGACGACCGGTCGCGACGGCATCGGCGGCGCGTCGGTGCTCGCAAGCGCGGAGCTGAGCGAGGACGACGCCGACAAGCGCCCGTCCGTCCAGGTCGGCGACCCGTTCACCGGCAAGAAGCTGATCGAGGTCTCGCTCGAGCTCGTCGAGTCGGGCCTCGTCGAGTCGCTGCAGGACTGCGGAGCCGCAGGCCTCGCATCATCACTCTCGGAGATGGCCTCCGACGGCACCGGCCTCGACGTCCATCTCGACCGTGTGCCGTTGCGCGAGGAGGGCATGGAGCCGTGGGAGATCATGATCTCCGAGTCCCAGGAACGGATGGTTGCGGTCGTGCGGCCCGAGATGCTCGACGCCGTGCGCGGAGTCTGCGCCCGCTGGGAGCTGCCGTGCACGGCGATCGGCGAGGTGACCGACTCCGGCGCGCTGCGGGCGCTCTACGACGGTGAGGTCGTCGGCGACATCCCTGCCCGGCTGCTGACCGACGAATGCCCGCGCTACGAGGTGGAGCGAGAGGCGGAGACGCGTCCCGCGCGGGCGGTCGAGCGCCAGGAGTTCGACACCTCTGAGGTGATCGAGCAGTACGACCATCTCGTCGGCTCACGCACGGTGCGCCGCCCGGGGTTGGACGCCGCCGTCCTGCGGCTGCGTCCGTCGCTGCGCGGTCTCGCGGTGGCGCTCCAGGGGCCGGCGCTCGGCGAGAGCGACGGATTCCGCGCCGGCGTGCAGGCGACGCTCGGCGCCGCGCGCAACGTCGCGTGCGCCGGCGGCGAGCCGATCGGACTCACCGACTGCCTCAATTTCGGGAACCCGGAGAAGCCGGCGATCGCGCACGAGCTCGCCCAGGCGATCGAGGGAATCGCGCAGGCCGCAGAAGCGCTCGGCATTCCGGTCGTCTCCGGCAACGTCTCGCTCTACAACGACGCGGACGGAGTCTCGATCCCACCGACGCCGGTCGTCGGCTGCATCGGCCGCGTGCCCGACGTGCGCAAGGTGCCGGGCCGCTGGCAAAGCGGCGATGTCGTGCTCCTCGCGACCGCACCCGACGGCTCGCTCGCGGCCGAGGCGGCGCTGATCCGCTTTCTCTGGAAGGCCGCGCCGCACCTGAGCCTCTGCCACGACGTCGGTAGCGGCGGCATCTCGGCCTCCCTCGCCGAGGCCACCGCCTGGAGCGGCGGCCTCGAGGCGGACGTCGATCACCCGGAGGACTACGACTCTCGCCGCGGCGCCGCAATCCTCGCCTGCAAGCCGAGCAAGCTCAGGCGCCTCGGCAATCGCGGCTTCGTCCAGATCGGAGTCGTTGCCTGATGTGCGGCGTCTTCGGGGTCTACGCGCCCGACCGCGACGTCGCGCGGCTCACGTACTTCGGCCTCTTCGCGCTGCAGCATCGAGGCCAGGAGTCGGCCGGCATCGCCGTCTCCGAGCACGGACGGCTGACGGCGCTGCGCGATCTCGGCCTCGTCTCCCAGGTCTTCGACGAGCAGAAGCTTGGCGGCCTGCGCGGGCAGGTCGCGATCGGCCACAACCGCTACTCGACGACCGGCTCGTCGCAGTGGGCGAACGCGCAGCCGCTCGTCCAGCACGGCGGGGCGCGCACCATCGCGCTGGGTCACAACGGCAACCTGATCAACGTTCGCGAGGTAAGGGACGGCCTCCGCGAATCCGGTGTCTCACTCGGCACGACGTCCGACAGCGAGCTGATCGCGGCGCTGGTCGCGAACGACGCGGCTCCGCTGGAAGAAGCGGTGGCGAACGCGATGCACCAGCTCGAAGGCGCCTATTCCGTCGTCGCGCTGTCCGAAGGACGGTTGCTCGCCTTCCGCGACGCGCACGGCTTCCGGCCGCTCGTCATCGGCCGGCTGCATGAGGACTGGGTCTTCGCTTCGGAGACCTGTGCGCTCGACCTCGTGGGAGCCGAGCTCGTCCGCGAGGTCGCGCCGGGCGAGCTCGTCGTCGCCGACGCTGGCGGCCTCCATGCTACGCAGGTGCTCGAACGCGCCGACGGCGGCGCGCTCTGCATCTGGGAGTTCTTCTATCTCGCCCGCCCTGACAGCCGGCTCGAGGGGATCGAGGTGCACAACGCGCGCGTGCGGATGGGCGAGCGCCTCGCGCAGGAGGCACCGGTCGACGCGGATCTCGTCCTCCCGATCCCCGACTCCGGCACGCCAGCCGCGATCGGCTTCGCCCGCGCGCTGGGGCTCCCGTTCAGCGAAGGGCTGATCAAGAACCGCTACGTCCAGCGCACGTTCATCCAGCCCGACCAGGAGCTGCGCCGCCAGGGGATCAAGCTCAAGTACCACCCCGTCGCCGAGGTCGCGGGCAAGCGGGTCGTCGCTGTCGACGACTCGATCGTGCGCGGCAACACGACCCGCGAGATCGTGCGGATGCTGTTCGACGCGGGCGCCGCCGAGGTTCACCTGCGCGTTTCGTCGCCGCCGGTGGTCGGCCAGTGCTTCTACGGGATCGATCTCGCCGACGCGTCCGAGATGATCGCCTCGACCCGCACGGTCGAGGAGGTGCGGGAGCACATCGGCGCAACCTCGCTCGCCTATCTTTCCCACGACGGCCTCGTCCAGGCGACGCGGCGACCGGCGTCGGCGCTGTGCCGCGCCTGCCTCACCGGCGAGTACCCGACCGAGGTGCCGGACGAGGCCGCGAAGCTCCGGTTCGAGCCGGCACGTGCTTGACGCGCTCCTCCGGGAAGCCGCCCAAGATGAAAACGTCATCGGGGTCGTCCTCTTCGGCTCTCGCGCACGAGGCGCCTACTTCGACGACGACAGCGACTGGGACGTCTACGTCGTCGTGCGTGAGCACCGCGGCGACCGGCCCTTCCGGCGCGGCCAGCAGATCGAGACGGTGGAGCTGACGCTCGAGGAGCTACGCGACCCGGAGGGGCAGCGATATCACCTCGCGTGGCTCGCGCCACAGCTCGACAAGACGGGCGAGGTCACCGAGGCACTTCTCAAGCTGACAAGCGTAGACCCGACGAGCGCGGCTCAGCCACTCGACGCGTACATCAACTCGTACTACCGCTCGGCGAAGAACGCACGGGCCGGTCTAGAGCTGGCAGCGCTTCTCGACGCGCAGGAGTCGATCACGTGGTACCTCGAGTTCGTCTTCGCAGTGCACGGGCGTCTGCGGCCGTACAACAAGTGGCTCGAATGGGAGCTCCAGGAGCATCCGCTAACGGTGGAGCTCGACCTCGTCCGCCTAGAGCGGATCGCGCACACCGGCGCACTCGAGGATCAGCAGGCGCTCTTCCGAGAGACGGAGGCGCTCGCCCGCGCACAGGGTCACGGCGCGACGATCGACGGTTGGGAGCCGGACGTTGCCTGGCTCCGCGGCTGAGCACCGCTCGTTGGCACGATGAGCAGCGATGCAGCTCTTCCACTACCACCTCGTCACGAGCCGCGTCCGCGAGGTCGAGGCGCGTTACATCGGGAAGCTCGCGTTCGATCTCGTCGCCCGGCACGGACGGATCGGCGAGGACCTGACGTCGTACGAGCCCGGGATGTCCTGGAGCGAGCTCGACGCGATGGGGTTCAAGCTCCGGCTCACGGAGCTGGAGAAAGGCGCAGTCAACGTCGTGGTCCAACCGGGTCAGTGGCCGACGCCGCGCGTCGACCATCTCGGGTTCGTGCTCGACGAGGACGAGTTCGAGACGGCGCTCGAGCGCGCCGAGCGCGACGACCTGCGAGTGCAGGAGCACGGCGGTCGCCGCACGTTCGTCTCGACGAACGCCGGCTACCGGCTCGAGCTCCATCCACCTCGCGAGTGGATCGAGGAGCTGCTCGCGCAGAGCAACGAGCTGCAGCTGTCGGAGCTGCACCTGAAGGCCGACGATCCGGCGGGCAAGGCAAAGGCGCTCGCGAACATCCTCGACGCGGAGCGCGACGGAGCCGACGTCGAGGTAGGAGAGACGGTCGTCCGCTTCGTTCGCGGCGGCCCGCAGGGCAGGCCGGAGCTCTTCGGCGAACTGTTCATTTAGGACACGTCTGGTACCTGGCACCGGACATGTTCCGACACCACAGGCGACTGTCGCTCTGAGCGCGCTCCGTTGGGTCGGAACTGTCGAGAAGGACGCCGTCTCAGGCGGACGCGACCGGTGCCAGGCACCGGTCGTGCCCCGAACGGCCATCCAGCGGCCGACTTAGAGTGATGTCGTTGGGCGAGAGCGACGCATCCACTTACGACGCCTCGGGCGTGTCGCTCGCCAAGGCCGATGCGGTCGTCGATCGCCTGCGCGCCGCCGTCGAGTCGACGGGCGCCACGGGATTCGGGCAGTTTGCGGCGCTCCACGCGCTGGGGGACGGCCGCTTCGTCGCGGCCTCGACCGACGGCGTCGGGACGAAGCTGATCCTCGGCAAGGAGCGTGGGGCATTGCGGGCCTGCGGCGCCGATCTCGCCGCGCACTGCATCAACGACGTGCTCACGTGCGGAGCCGAGCCGCTGATCCTGCTCGACTACGTCGCGGCGTCCCACGTCGAGCTGGACGAGGTGGCCGAGCTGGTCGAGGGCGCCGCCGAGGTCTGCCGGGCCGCAGGAGTTGCGCTCGTCGGCGGCGAGACCGCCGAGCTCCCGGGCATCTACCGCGAGGGGGAGCTCGACTTCGCAGGGACCTGCGTCGGCATCGTCGCCGAGCCGCTCGACGGCTCGGCGATCGAGGCTGGCGACGCCGTGATCGGTTTTCCCTCCGCCGGTTTGCATGCGAACGGATTCACGCTCGTCCGGCGTGTGCTCGAGATCGAGGATTACGACGGCGACGATCTGCTCGCACCGACGCGGCTCTACCTCGACGTGGCGCGCAGACTGAGAGGGAGGGCGCTCGGATTCGCGCACGTGACCGGCGGCGGCATCGCCGGCAACGTCGCGCGTGTCGTCCCCGAGAGCCGGAGCCTCGAGATCGACTGGAACGCGTGGGAGCGTCCACCCGTCTTCGGCTGGCTTGCGCGCCATGTCGACGAGGAGGAGATGCGCCGGGTCTTCAACCTCGGCATCGGCTGGTGCGTCGTCGTGCGGGAGCCCGAGCCCGACGAGCTCGTGATCGGGCGGATCGTGTGATCGGCGTGCTCGTGAGCGGCGAGGGGACGAACCTCCAGGCGCTGCTCGACGCGGGCCTGCCGGTCGTCGCGGTCGCGTCGAACAAGCCAGGCGTGCGCGCGCTGCGGCGAGCCGAGGAGGCAGGCGTGGCGACCGCGGTTTTCGACGCCGACGACTACGCGACCCGCGAGGAGCGGGACGTCGCGCTCGCCGAATGGCTGCGCGACCGGGACGTCGACCTCGTCGTCTGCGCGGGCTATATGCATCTCTTCCGCAAGCCATTCTTCGACTACTACGGAGGCCGGATCGTGAACACCCACTCGGCGCCGCTGCCCGACTTCCCGGGCGCCCATCCGATCGAAGACGTCCTCGCAGCGGGCGTCGGCGAGACGGCGGCGACCGTCCACTACGTCGACGAGGGCGTCGACACCGGACCGGTGATCGCTGCCGAGCACGTTCCCGTCCTGCCCGACGACACCGTAGAGACGCTCCGCACACGGGTGCAGCAGGTCGAGCATCGGCTACTGCCGAAGGTGGTGAGTGAGCTGTGCGCGCGCTGATCTCGACCTACGACAAGACGGGCCTGGACACCTTTGCCCGCGGGCTCGCCGAGCTCGGCTGGCAGCTCGTGGCGAGCGGGAACACTGCGGAGGCGATCGAGGCGCTCGGCCTGGAGGTCGAGCGCGTCGAGGCGGTCACCGACTTTCCGGAGATGCTCGGCGGGCGCGTGAAGACGCTTCACCCCCGCATCCACGCCGGGATCCTCGTCCGCCGCGACATTCCCGAGGACATGGCGACGCTCGAGGAGCAGGGGATCGGGACGTTCGATCTCGTCTGTGTCAACCTCTATCCGTTCGCGCAGACGGTCTCCCGGCCGGACATCCGCGATCACGAGGCGATCGAGATGATCGACATCGGCGGGCCCGCGCTCCTGCGCGCCGCGGCAAAGAACCACGCTTACGTGGCTCCGCTGTCGAGCCCGGCTCAGTACGGCCCGATCCTCGAGGAGCTGAAACGCGACGGCGAGCTGTCGGCCGAGACGCGGCACCGGCTCGCGGCCGAGGCGTTCGCCGCGACGGCGGCCTACGAGGCTGCGATCTCGAGGTGGTTCAACGCGCCGGCCGCGTTCCCGGAGACGCTCGTACTGCCGCTCGAGAAGGAGCTCGAGCTCGCCTACGGCGAGAACCCGCACCAGCGCGGCGCCTACTACGTCGAGCACGCCGTCCGCTCCCACCTGCTCTCGCGGGTGGAGCAGCTGCACGGGAAGCCGCTCACCTTCAACAATCTCAGCGACCTCGATGCGGGCCGCTCACTCATCCGCGAGTTCGCGCTGCCCGCCTGCGTCATCGTCAAGCACGCGAACCCATGCGGGGTCGCCGTCGGCGCGAATGCCGAGGAGGCATATGACAAGGCCCTCGCCTGCGACCCCACGTCCGCTTACGGCGGCGTGGTCGTCTTCAACCGTCAGGTCGAGGAGTTCCTCGGCGCGAAGCTGGCGGAGCAGTTCGTCGAGGTGCTGTTCTCCCCCGGCTATGACGAGCCGGCGCTCGAGGCGCTCCGGCAGAAGCAGGGGACGCGGATCCTCATCGACACCGAGCGCCGCCGCGCCGACCCGGAGGCCCGCCACTACAAGCGCGTCCGCGGGGGCATGCTCGTGCAGGATCCAGACCCCGACCTCGAGGAGCGCGACAGCTGGGAGGTCGTCAGCGGCACGGTCGACGAGGGCCACTGGGACGAGCTCGTCTTCGCCTGGCGCGTCTGCAAGCACGTAACCTCGAACGCGATCGTGCTCACGAAGGGGCTCGCGACGATCGGGATCGGCGCCGGCCAGATGAGCCGCGTCGACGCGGTGCGGATCGCGGTCGAGAAGGCGAAGGAGTTCGGACACGACACGGCGGCCTCCACGCTCGCCTCCGACGCGTTCTTCCCCTTCGCCGACGGGCCGCAGCTCGCGCTCGACGCCGGCACGACCTCGATCGTCCAGCCGGGCGGGTCACGCCGCGACGACGAGGTGATCGCCGCGGTTGCAGATGCCGGCGCCGCCATGGTCTTCACTGGCCGGCGGCACTTCCGGCACTAGGCGGGATGTCGATTTGGGGTTTCGCCGTTCGTCTTTCTAGGATGGTCGTACCGAGATGGAGGGGGAATCGATGACCACTGCCGGACCCGATCCGCATCGCTGGCAGGCACTCGCGCTCGTCTGCGTCGCCTTTTTCATGACCGTGCTGGACGTGTCGATCGTCAACGTCGCATTGCCGTCGATCAAGAACTCGCTCCACGTCACCGACGTCACGGTCCAGTGGGTGCTCATCGCCTACACGATCACGTTCGGGGGCTTTCTCCTCCTCGGCGGCCGGGCGGCCGACCTGCTCGGCCGACGCCGCATCTTCATCGTCGGTGTGGCCCTCTTCTCTGCCGCTTCGCTCGTCTGCGGGCTCGCGAGCTCGATCGGGGTTCTCATCGCAGCTCGCGCGGTGCAGGGCCTCGGCGCGGCGATCGTCTCCCCCGCCACGCTCGCGATCATCACGACCACATTCGAGGAAGGCGCCGAGCGGAACAAGGCGCTCGGGATCTGGGGAGCGATGGGCGGTAGTGGCGCCGCGGCGGGTGTCCTCTTCGGCGGGATCCTCACGAAGTACCTCGGCTGGGAGTGGATCTTCTTCGTCAACGTTCCGGTCGGTGCGGCCGTCCTCGCGCTCACACGGCCGCTCGTGCGCGAGAGCCGCGCGCAGGGGGTGCGCGGATTCGACGTCGGCGGCGCAGTCACCGTCACGGGCGGACTCGCGCTCCTCGTCTACGCGATTTCGAAGGCGCCGGATGACGGCTGGGGAACCGGCCGCACGATCGGCGAGCTCGTCGGCGCAGCCGTGCTGCTGCTTGCGTTCGTGGCGATCGAGCTGCGGAACCGCCAGCCCCTCGTCCCGTTCCGGATCTTCCGGACCAAGACGCTCGCAGGCGCAAACGTCGCCGGCTTCCTTCTGGGGGCCGTGATCTTTGCGAACTTCTTCGTCCTCACGCTCTACGTCCAGCAGGTGCTCGGCTACTCGCCGCTCAAGACCGGAGTCACGTTCCTCGCCACAGCGGGAACAGTGGTCGTGGTGGCGGGCCTCGCGCAGGCGCTCGTGACGCGGATCGGGGTGCGCCCCGTGCTGACGGTCGGGCTCGCGCTCGTCGCGGGTGCGATGTTCTGGTATGCCCAGGTTCCGGTGAACGGCTCGTACGCGAGCGATCTGCTCCCGGGGTACCTGATGATGGGGTTCGGCCTCGCCTTCTCCTTCATTCCGGTGTCCATCGCCGCGCTGGCCGGCGTCGAGCACCACGAGTCGGGACTCGCCTCCGGTTTGCTCAACACGTCCCAGCAGATCGGCGGGGCCCTCGGTGTCGCGATCGCATCAACGGTCGCATTCACGCACGAACGGACACTGCTTGCCTCGGGGCATTCACTGCCGCAGGCGCTCACGAGCGGCTTTGCGCTCTCCTTCTGGGTGCTCGGAGGCCTCGGCGTCGCCGGAGTGCTCGCTGCGTTCCTGCTCGTCCGCTCGAGCGAGATCCCCCTGGAGGCCGAAGGCGCCCCCGTCGTGGGCTAACGCTCGCCGGGCCAGTCGAAGCGATAGAAGAAGGGCCCCCGCGTCATCACCAGCGGGATCATCACGCCACCGACGTAGTCCTCGAGCCCTCGCGCGTGCTCGAGACCGCCGAGCAGGATGGGGTCGTACCCGCATTCGCGCGCGAGTTGCTCGGCGACCGCGACTGCCTCGTCGTCGCCGCAGATCGGCATCGTCGGGGGCTCTTTCGCGTCGGCCGCTTGCTCGAAGAGCGAGGCGAAGTTCGTGTTGAACGCCTTGGCCGTCGGCCCGCCTGCGACCGACTTCGCCAGCACGGCCAACGATTCCACACCATCCGGCCGGCCCTGGAGCGGATTCGTCGCGTCGATCAGGATCTTTCCCTCGAGGCCGCTCACATTCCGCAGCGCCTCCTCGACCACGCCACCCGGCACGGCCAGGATCACCGCATCGGCGCCGGCTGCGTCGCCCCCGTCGCTGCCCAGCGCGTCGACCTCGTGGCCGTTCGCCGACAGCACGCTCTGCAGTGCTCCGCCGACGTTCCCGCGGCCGATGATCGTGATCTTCATCGCTCCCCCCTCGCGTAGGCTTGGCCGGATGCCACGGGAGTATCCCACCGTCCTCGAACTCGTCGGCGGCACGCCGATCGTCCGGCTCGACAGGCTCTCGCCGCGCGGCCACGCGCGGATCCTCGCCAAGCTCGAGTACCTGAATCCCGGCGGCTCGGTCAAGGACCGGATCGGCCTTGCGATGATCGAGAAGGCGGAGCAGGACGGGAAGCTCAAGCCGGGCGGGACGATCGTCGAGCCGACCTCCGGCAACACCGGCGTCGGGCTCGCCATCGCGGCGGCCGGCAAGGGGTACCGGTGCGTCTTCGTCATGCCCGACAAGATGAGCCAGGAGAAGATCGCGATGCTCCGCGGCTACGGCGCCGAGGTCGTGATCACGCCGACCGCGGTCGACCACGACTCGCCGGAGTCGTACTACTCCGTCTCGTCACGGCTCGCGGAGGAGATCCCCGGCGGCTTCAAGCCTGACCAGTACTCGAACATGGCGAACCCGCAGGCGCACTACGACGTAACCGCGCCGGAGATCTGGGAGCAGACCGGCGGCGAGATCGACGCGATCGTCATCTCCGTCGGCACCGGCGGCACGATCTCCGGCGTCGGCCGCTGGTTCCACGAGAAGAAGCCCGAGGTGAAGATCATCGGCGTCGACCCGGAGGGCTCGATCTACACGGCCGAGAACGACTCGGAGCTCCACCCGTACCTCGTCGAGGGAATCGGCAAGGACACGTGGCCGGACACGATCGACCTCAAGGTGGTCGACGAGTGGATTCAGGTCTCCGACCGCGACTCGTTCCTCACGGCGAGGCGACTCGCGCGAGAGGAGGGCATCCTCGCCGGCGGCTCCGCGGGGTCGACGCTGTGGGCCGCGATCAAGGCCGCCGAGCGCCTGCCGGCGGACGCGACGGTGCTCGCGATCATCCCCGACTCCGGCCGCTCCTACATGTCGAAGTTCTACGACGACAACTGGATGCTCGAGCACGGCTTCGTGGAGCGCCAGGCTCCCTTGCCCACGGTGGACGAGCTGCTGCGCTCGAAGCACGGCGGCGAGGTGCCGGAGCTCGTCACGATCGCGGCCCACGCCAAGGTCGGAGAGGGCATCGACACGATGCAGCGCTACGGGATCTCTCAGCTGCCGGTCGTGCGCGACGGCCAGTGCGAGTCGCTGGCGGACGTGATCGGCTCGCTGCAGGATCGCGCGCTGCTCGAGCGCGTCTTCGGCAACCCGGACGCGCTGCACGAGGATGTTGCGTCGGCGATGCAACCACCGCTCGCGGCAGTCGAGGCGTCGGCGACCCTCGACGAGGTGTTCTCAACCCTGACCGGCGGCATGAACGCCGTGGTCGTCGCGCGGGACGGCAAGCCGGTCGGCGTGCTCACCCGTTCCGACCTCCTCGACTTCCTCGCGCACCGGCGTTCCTGATGCTCCGCGTCGTCGGCGCCGGCCTCCCCCGCACAGCGACGCGCTCGTTGAAGGACGCACTCGAGCGGCTGCTCGGCGAACGCTGCTACCACATGGCCGAGGTGTTCCAGCACCTCGAGGACGTCCCCACGTGGCGCGAGGCGACGCGAGGCGACGAGGTCGACTGGCGCTCGTTTCCTCCGGACTGCATCGCTGCGGTCGACTGGCCCGCGTCGGCGTTCTGGAGAGAACTTGCAGACGCTAATCCGGACGCCCTCATCGTCCTCTCGACCCGCGACAGCGCGGCGGAGGGGTGGGAGAGCGCCGACGAGACGATCTTCCCGATCCTGCGAAAGCCGGTCGAGCAGCCCGAGAATGAGGAGTGGCAGCAGATGGTTCTCGAGCTCGCAGCGCGCGAGATCGGACCCGACTGGGACGATGCCGGGCGGGCGCAGGCGTTCTACGAGCTGCACAACGAGCAGGTACGGCGCGAGGCGCCGGCGGAGCGGCTCCTCGATTGGCGCGCTGCGGACGGCTGGGAACCGCTCTGCGATGCCCTCGGAGTGCCCGTTCCGGACGAGCCGTTCCCGCGCGTCAACACCCGCGAGGAGTGGCGGAGCCGCTCATAGCGGCCTCGACTTCCTCGTCTAGCGGCGTTAGCGTCAGATCATGATCGCCTGCGCCCAGTGCGGGTTGGAGAACGCCGCCGGCCGCAAGTTTTGCGGCGGTTGCGGAGCTCCGCTCGCGCTCGTCTGCGCCTCCTGCGGCGCCGCGAACGAGCCCGGGATGCGGTTCTGCGGCGAATGTGGGAACGCGCTCGCAGCCGATGCAGCGCCATCCGCGGTCACACCGCCGGTGTCAGCCGCCGAACGCCGTCTGGTCTCCGTCCTCTTCGCCGACCTCGTCGGCTTCACGCCTCTCGCGGAGTCGCGCGACCCGGAGGAGGTGCGCGAGCTCCTCTCCCGCTACTTCGACACCTGCCGCCGCCTGATCGGGATCTACGGCGGCACGGTCGAGAAGTTCATCGGGGACGCGGTCATGGCCGTCTGGGGCACGCCGACGGCGCAGGAGGACGACGCCGAGCGCGCGGTGAGGACGGCGCTCGACCTCGTCACGGCCGTCGCGGCACTCGGTGAGGAGGTCGGTGCGCAGGACCTCGCACTGCGCGCGGGCGTGCTCACCGGCGAAGCGGCCGTAAACCTCGCCGCAGAGGGCGAGGGAATGGTCGCCGGCGACCTCGTCAACACCGCTGCCCGCGTCCAGGCGGCAGCCGAAGCGGGCACCGTGCTCGTCGGCGATGCGACCCGGCGCGCGACGGCGGCGGCGATCGCGTACGAGCCCGCGGGCGAGCACGAGCTGAAGGGGAAGGCGGAGCCGCTCTCACTCTTCCGGGCGCTCCGTGTCACCGCGGTTCGGGGCGGCGCGCGGGTGGCGGCCGAGCTCGAGCCGCCGTTCGTCGGCCGCGCACGCGAGCTGCGCCTCGTGAAGGAGCACTTCCACGGCTCGGCGGAGGAACGGAAGGCACACCTCGTCTCGGTCGTCGGGATCGCGGGCATCGGCAAGTCGCGCATCGCCTGGGAGTTCGAGAAGTACCTCGACGGGCCTGTCGACGAGGTGCTGTGGCACAGGGGCCGCTGCCTTTCCTACGGAGACGGCGTCGCCTATTGGGCGCTCGCCGAGATGGTGCGCATGCGTGCCTTGATCGCGGAGGAAGACGCGCCCGAGGAGGCGCTGGAAAAGCTCCGCACCATGCTCGAGCAGCGCATTGGGGATGCGGCCGAGCGCAGCTGGCTCGAGCCGCGTCTCGCGCACCTGCTCGGGCTCGCCGAACACGCCTCGGGCGACCGGCAGGATCTCTTCTCCGCCTGGCGTCTTTTCTTCGAACGGCTCGCCGAGCAGAGCCCCGTCGTGCTCGTGTTCGAGGATCTGCAATGGGCCGACTCGGCCCTCCTCGACTTCGTCGAGCACATCCTCGAGTGGTCGCGCGACCATCCGCTCTTCGTGCTGGCGCTCGCCAGACCGGAGCTCGCCGACAGACGGCCGGGCTTCGGCGCCGCCACCCGCAATGCAACGACACTCTCGCTCGAACCGTTGGCTCCTGCGGCGATGGAAGAGCTCCTCGATGGCTTCGTTCCCGGGCTTCCCGACGACCTGCGCGCGCGGATCCTCGAGCGCGCCGAGGGTGTGCCGCTTTATGCGGTCGAGACGGTGCGGATGCTGCTCGACCGCGGCCTGCTCGCACGCGAGGGCGGCGTCTACCGCCCGACCGGGCCGATCGAGGCGCTCGAGGTGCCGGAGACGCTGCACGCACTCGTCGCTGCCCGTCTCGACGGCCTCGCGCCGGACGAGCGGCGGGTCCTCCAGGACGCGGCAGTCCTCGGCAAGAGCTTCACGAAGGCCGGGCTCGCGGCGGTGTCGGGACTCGCCGAGACAGAGCTCGATCCCGTACTCAGCTCGCTTGTCCGCAAGGAGGTCTTCTCGGTGCAGGCCGACCCCCGTTCGCCGGAGCGCGGCCAGTACGCCTTCCTTCAGGACCTCCTGAAGCAGGTCGCGTACGAGACGCTCGCCAGGGCGGACCGGAAGACACGGCATCTCGCCGCAGCCGAATACCTCGACCAGGCCACCGGGGCAGCCGAGCAGGAGGCCGTCGAGGTCGTCGCTGCTCACTATCTCGATGCCTACGAGGCGGCGCCCAACTCACCTGACGCGGCGTCGATCCGAAGGACGGCGGCCGAGCGCCTCGCGCTGGCCGGTGACCGGGCTGCCTCGCTCGCGGCGACCGAAGAAGCTCTGCGGTATTTCGAAAAGGCGGCCGCACTCGCCGAGGAGCCGCTCTGGCAGGCAGATCTGCTCGAGCGTGCGGGACGCGCAGGACAGGAAGGTGGCCGGTACCCCGATGCGCTCGCGCACTACGAGCGCGCGATCGAGCTCTACCGCGGCGAAGGCGAAGCGCGGCGCGCCGCACACGCGACGGGCGCCATGGGTATCACGATGGGGTTCACCGGAGATCTCGCCGGCGGCGCGGAGCGGATGGAGGAGGCATTCACGGCACTCGCCGACGACGAACCAGGCGAGGAGCTTGCGGAGCTGGCCGAGGCGCTCGCGCGCCACCGCACATTCCTTGTGGAACCAGCCGCGGCACACGAACGGGTCGAGCGAGCCTTGGAGATTGCGGAGGCGCTAGTGCTCCCGAACGTTCTCGTGCACGGGCTCAATACGAAGCACCTCCTGCTCGAGAGCGACGGCCGACACGAGGAGGCACTCGCGCTGCTCGAGCACGCGATCGAACTCGGTCGTAGGTACGAGCTCGGCGATCCGCTGGAGCGTGCTCTCTACAACCTTTCCTACCAGTTCGCATCACGCGATCGCTTCGCCGATGCGGTTGCAGCTGACCTCGAGGGACTCGAGCTGGCACGCAGGCGGGGAGATCGCGTGGCCGAGCAACGCTGCCTGGGGCACCTCGTGTTCGCCCGTTGGGACCTGGGCGAGTGGGACGAGGTCGAGCGGCTCGTGTCAGAGATGACCGTCGACGACATCCGCACGATCGGCGAGCGGACGTCCGGGATTTTGCACCTTGCGGTGGCGAGGGGCGACTTGCCGAGCGCCCGTGCTGCACTCGAAGCCGGCTCGGAAATCCGTGACTCGCAAGAGTGGCAGACGCGGTCCTTCTTCCGGATGCTCGAGGCGCAACTGCTGCGCGCCGAGGGCCGGCTGACCGAGGCGCTGGCGGCCGCGCGCGAGGCTCTCACGATCGGCGAGATCTCAAGAGTTCACCCGCTTTACAAGCAGGCGTGGGTCGAGGCATGCGAGTCGGCACTGGCTCTCGGAGACGAGGCGCAGGTGGAGGAGCTACTCGCCGAGGTCGACCGCCTTCCGACGTCGGAGCGGACACCCCGCATCTTGGCGCAGGAGGCCCGCTTCCGCGGCCGACTCTTCGCGCTGCGCGGCGATCGGGACGGCGCCGCGCCGCTGCTCGCCCGCGGCGCCGACGGCTTTCGTGCGCTGCAGATGCCCTACTGGAGCGCGGTCGCATTGGTCGAGTGGGCCGAGCTCGGCGTGGACGATCCCGCGCCGCTGCTTGCGGAAGCCCGTGAGATCTTCGAGCGGCTCCGCGCGACGCCGTGGCTGGAGCGGGTCGATGCGGCCGAGCGCGCGGTCAGCGTCTAACCCGTCGCTACTCTCCATCTTATGGCCGTCGAGCGTCTCGAATCCCTGCTCCGCGACGCGTTTCCCGACGCGCCGGACCTGCGTGTCGAGGACCGCACCGGCGGCGGCGACCACTTCCAGGTGACCGTCTCCAGCACACGCTTCGACGGGCTGCCGTTGCTCGAGCAGCACCGGCTCGTCAACGACGCGCTGGCCGAGCCGCTGCGCGACGGCACCATCCACGAGCTTCGGATCAAGACGAGAGGAACCGCATGAGCGAACTGCAGAACAGGATCAAGGACGTGATCGAGAACGAGCCGGTCGCGCTGTTCATGAAGGGCACGCCGCAGTTCGTGATGTGCGGCAACTCCGGCCGGGCGCTCGAGGCGCTGCGAGCCGCGGGCGCACCCGTGACGGCTGTCGACATCCTCCCCGACCCGTCGATCAGGCAGGAGTTGTCGGAGCTCTCGGGCTGGCCGACGATCCCGCAACTGTTCGTCAAGGGCGAGCTCGTCGGCGGCGCCGACATCACGCAGGAGCTCTCGGAAACCGGGGAGCTCCGCAGGCTCCTCGAGGAAAAGCTCGGTGCGAACTTCGGCGACGGCGCCGAGGAGCGTGTCGTCGACGTTCTCAGCGGCACGCGCGCCTAACGCGGACCCAAAATAACTTTGCGAACGGGGCCGCCTCCCCCGTAGTGTTAGGTCATGTCGGGTCGAGGGGGCCGTAGCTGATCCACTTTCTGATCCGGCGGCTCTTCTGGACCGTCTGGCTCTTCGTCGTGGTCACGGCCTGCACGTTCGTGATCTTCTATCTCATCCCGGGAAGTCCCCTGCACCAGACCGCGATGGGGATCAGCGATGCGCAGGCCGAGAATCGCATCGCCTCCGAGCTTCATCTGAACGTGTCCATCTACCAGCAGTACTGGATCTTCCTCTGGAACATCGTTCGACACGGCTCGCTCGGCTACTCGTTCTATGACGGCGCCTCGGTGCGCTGGATCCTCGGCCAGGACGCGCCGGTCACGGGGTCTGTCGTCTTCGGCGGCCTCTTCTTCTGGCTCTTGATCTCCATCCCCGTCGGGATCGTCTCGGCGCTGAAGCCGCGCTCGCTGCTCGATCGTGCCGGGACGGTGTTCGTGCTCGTCGGCATCTCGGCCCCGACCGTCTGGTTCGGTCTCATGCTCGCCTACACATTCGGCTACAAGCTTGGCTGGACGCCGATCGCCGACTACTGCAACTTCTTCCCGAACCATTCCGGGACATGCGGCGGCCCGGCCCGTTGGGCGTACCACCTGTTGCTGCCGTGGGTGACCTTCACGTTCCTCTTCGCCGCGATCTACGTCCGGATGATCCGGTCCACCGTCATGGAGACGCTCAGCGAGGACTACGTCCGCACTGCGTGGGCCAAGGGGGCCCCACGCCGGCGCGTGGTGATCCATCACATCTTCCGCAACAGCCTCCTGCCGGTCGTAACGATGCTTGGCATGGACGTCGGGCTCGCGCTCGGCGGCTCGGTGTTCATCGAGAACGTGTTCACGTTGCACGGCCTCGGCAAGGAGCTGGTCGATGCGACGCATCGTGACGACGTTCCGGTCGTCGTCGGCATCGTCGTCTTTGTCTCGCTCGTGGTGATCACGGCCAACTTCTTCATCGACCTCGCTTACACCTGGCTGGACCCGCGGGTCCGCCTTCGCTGAGAGACACCGGCCGGATTCGAACCGCCGTGAACGCGCTTTGCAAACGCGTGCCTCGCCGCTCGGCCACGGTGCCGCAGAGCCTCCGAGAGGAATCGAACCTCTGCGCGCGGGTTCGAAGGCCGAAGCCCACCGGTTTCTGAGACCGGCGCGTCTACCTGTTTCGCCACGCCCACGTGGGAGCCGCAGGCCATCGGCGATGCCGAAGGCAGCGCGGGCGTTTACCAGCCGGGCGTCGGCGGCTTGGCCGCCGACGCTTCCAGCCAGTGTGCTGCAGAGCGTGCGGCTCGTCGTTCGGGTCTTTTCTTAGGCCGCCGGACGTGCCGGAGGCTCGGGCTGCGGCCGTTCCGCCTCGCGGCGCAGCTGACGCCGCACCTCGAGCTGGACGACCTTCGCCGGCCGCGACCCTTTGGGCCGCGGCACGACATATAGATGCCGTTGCATCAGCTTTCTCCTCTCTGAATGGGAATGCCTCGATCAATGGAGGCGGTGGGCGCGGAGAGCCGCCGCAGTCTGCACCTGGTGGTGTGCCGTGTCCCTTACGTCATGAGCCGTGACGGATGCCGGCCGCTGCCCTGTGCGGTTGCGGAGTCGAACCACGTTGAGCCCGGCCCTGGCTCACCCAAGGCGATTTCTGATCGCATGGATGCAGCTCTTCGGGCTGCTGCCGCCCTGGTGCACGCCCAACGGCAGCTCTCCGCGCCCACCACCCTCACTCGGCGAGCGTGTTTGCCCAGTTCGCCGCCTGCAGCGCGACATCGAGCTCGCGGCGCTCGCGTGCAAGCTCGTCGACCGTGCGGCGGAGCTGGGCGATGTCGACCGTCGCCGTCATCTTGATCTCACGCAGCGAGTAGCGCTCCGACTGCTCCGAGGCGGCGGCGGCGAGCTCGCGGTGCACCTTGTAGCGAAACGCCAGAACGTCGCGGCGTGCGAGCGCGGCCGTGAGCGTCTCACCGGCCGCCATCTCGATCGTCAGGTTCGTGCGGTTGATGCGTGCGATCAGCGCGCGCAGACGCTCCGCCGTCTGCTCGAACTCGGCCAGCAGGACGTCCGGCTGCTCGGCCGGCGTCTCGCCCTCCTGCACCTTCCCGACCGCCAGCAGGCGACCGCGGAGCTCGCCCAGACGAGCCTGCAGGTCCGCGCGTACCGTCAGCGCCTCACCGAGCGTCATCGTCTCGTTCGTCATGACTCCTCCTTTCGTCGTTTCGCTGTTGATGGAGCAAACCCGCCAGGATTCGAACCCGGGCCTGCGAGGTTGGAGCTCGCCGTGCTGCCGTTACACCACGGGCTTGTGGATCGAGCACGCCCGGCTGGAGTCGAACCAGCGGCCTCTGCCTTCGCACGGCAGCGCTCTTTGTCCGCTGAGCTACGGGCGTGTGAGGAGCCCCCGGCAGGAGTCGAACCTGCACCTCGGCCTTACGACGGGCGTGTGCTGGCCGTTGACACTACGGAGGCCCGGAAGTGGAGACGGCGGGAGTCGAACCCGCTCCTCCTCGGTGCAAGCGAGGCGCCCATCCCCATGGGCTTCATCCCCGAGGTGAGTGCGGACGGGTGGAGTCGAACCACCACAGCCGGAGGCGGCGCGGTCACAGCCCGCTGAGGTCGCCGGGGCTCAGCGTCCGCGTAGAAGGGCGGCCGACCGGGTTCGAACCGGTACCGCGAGGATCACGACCTCGAATGCTGCCGTTACACCACGGCCACCACGAGCGGGGACGACCGGGCTCGAACCGGCGGCCTATCGCCTGACAAGCGAGCGCTCTTCCTCTGAGCTACGCCCCCGCGTTCCCAAAATTGCGCGGGTGGGATTCGAACCCACGTCTCGAGCTCATGAGGCTCGCGAGGAAAGCCGCTCCTCCACCGCGCGTCGAAAGGTCTGGCCGGCTGGAGTCGAACCAGCGGTCTCCGGTTCCCGAAAGCGGTGGGGTGGCCGACTCCCCCACAGCCAGACGTGAAAGAACCCCGGCGGGACTCGAACCCGCGCTTCCGGGCTGAGAACCCGGCGTCACAGCCGCTCGACCACGGTGGCGTCGGAGCTCCGGCGGCAGGACTCGAACCTGCGCTTCGCGATTAACAGTCGCGCGTCTTCCCGCTCGACCACACCGGACTGAAGCGGAAGGAGAGGGAGTCGAACCCCCAACGGCCGAAGCCGCACCCGTTTTCGAGACGGGATACCGCGCTCATGGCAGTCCTTCCAGAGTGGCCCCGGCAGGAGTCGAACCCGCACCGTGCCGATTAAGAGTCGGCCGCTCTCCGCTGAGCTACGGAGCCAAGAAGTGTGGCCGGCAGGACTCGAACCTGCGACGCGTCGCGTTTCAGGCGACCGCTCTACCGATCGCTGAGCTACGGCCACGTGTGAGTGGGCGAGACAACTCGCCCGAGCTCCGGGACAAGGACTCGAACCTCGACCTCCGCGTTCAGAGCGCGGTGCCCTCGCCGTTAGACGATCCCGGAATGGATGAAATCTCTATATCTCGCCGCGTCAGTGACGCAACGATGTTGTCTATGCCACTCGCCTACGCTTCGACCCTGGATCGCAGCGGCGTCAATGCTACCGCGCGCGTCATCGTGGAGGCGTTCTGGAGCCGGGTGCTCGCGCTCGCTCCGTAAATGTGCAGGCAAAAGCAGCGCCGTTAACTCCACAGCGTCAATTACCGCGCCGAAGCGCGCGAGGACCTTTCTCTCTCAGGCGGGGCCTCGTCTCTTCCTAGATCTTCTTCAAGCTGAGCATCACCTTGTTCCGTCGTTGTCGATTCGCCCTGAACGCAAAGGGCGACCCTCTCGGGTCGCCCTCACTCGAGCTGCTATGCGGCTAAGTGACTAGCGCGCACACCTCCGAGCGAGGGCCGTGGAGCTATCCGACTCGTTGCCGGTCGCGAGGGCCTTCCAGCAAGGGACGGCGCCCGCGGGCCGGGACGAGATCGGGAACAACCTGTGGGTATTGACGACTTTCAGCATGGTGTCGTGGTGGTTAGACCGCGCCGCACCATAGATGAATCTGAACCCGAGCGCAAGTCCAATTTACGAAAGAGCAACACCGCCGCCATAAACGAACCGTAAATCGGCTCGCGCATTTCGGGTGAGGCGCTAGCTCTTCGTGCCCGAGAGGATGAAGGCGACGAGGTCGTTCAGCTGCGTAGACGAGAGCTGCGACTTGAAAGTCGTCGGCATCAGACCCTTGCTGAAGCCCTTCGCGATGTAGGCGTCCGGGTTGATGATCGACTCCTTGACGAACGCTGCCAGGTCCATGTTGTTGTCGGCCTTCGCGTCCTGAGCGGGCGCCGAGTCGAGATCCGGGCCGATCGTGCCGTTCGCGCCCGCCGGCTTGAAGGTGTGGCACGAGGAGCAGCCGTTCGCGGCGAACACCGCCTTGCCGGCAGCCGCATTGCCGCCTCCACCACCCGAGGACGTCGTGGTCGGAGTGGTTGACGTAGTGGTCGGCGCCGAAGTGGTCGCCGGGGTGGAAGTCGAGCCGATCGTGACCGTGTGCACGACCGTCGCCGACGGCTTCCCGAGCGACGTGTAGTGACCGACCGCCCAGCCCGCGAGGCCGGCCGGAAAGAGGAGCAGCGCGAAGAGGACCCAGACGAGAACCTCGCTGGTCGAGCTCCAAGGGTTACTGCGCCTGGGACGCGGCACGGGCAGGAGGCTATCTAGTCGGGCAGCGCGGCGTAGCAGCTACCTGCTAGGTAAGGGCCAATGGCGACCACGACCGTCAGCCTGGCCGCGATCAGGCGGCTCGCCGTGTCGACGCAGGCCTACGCACCGCGCTTCCGCCGCGCGTCGTCTGACGAGGTCGAAACGGCGATCCGGCGTCTCGGCGCGGTTCAGCTCGATTCGATCTCGGCGGTCGACCGCGCGCACCGGCTCACGTTGACGAGCCGCATTGGTGCCTACGACGAGAAGGAGCTGCAAGAGCTCCTCGGCTCCGGCCGGGTGTTCGAGTACTGGGCGCACGAGGCGTGTCTTCTCCCCGTCGAGCTCTGGCCGCACTGCCGCCGCGCAATGGAGGGCGGTGCGCACTGGGCCTTCCACGAGCGCGCGATGCGCGAACACGGTGATCTGGTCAAGCCCGTGCTGGAGCGGATCCGCAAGGAGGGCCCGCTCGGCTCCCGTGACTTCGAGGGCCGCGGCACGAGCTCCGACATGTGGAACTGGAAGCCGGCCAAGATGGTGCTCGAAGCGCTCTGGGACAACGGCCTGCTCGTCGTCGCCGGGCGCCAGTCCTTCCAGCGGCGTTACGACCTCGCGGAACGGGTGATCCCCCACGCAGTTCTCGATGCGCCGACGCCAAGCGAGGACGAGACGCTGCGCACGTTCGCGCTCCTTGCCGTTCGCGCCCGCGGCGCTCTGACCGAGCCGGCGATCCGCGAGCACTGGCGCCTCAAGGGCGGGCGCGCGCGTCTCCACCACCACGTCCTCGCGCTCGTCGACGAAGGCCTCCTCCGCGAGGTGACTGCCGACGACGCCGGCCCGCCGTTCTACGTCGACGCCGAGGCTGAGCTCGACGGCAACCCCGCGCCGCCCGTCCTCCTCTGCCCGTTCGACAATCTGCTCTGGGACCGGCCGCTGCTCGAACGCCTCTTCGGCTTCCGTCACGTGATCGAGGTCTACAAGCGAGAGCACGAGCGTGCCTACGGCTACTACGTCTTGCCGCTCCTCGCCGGCGACCGCATCGTCGGCCGCGCGGACCTCAAGGCCGACCGCGCCGAAGGCGTGCTCCACGTGCGG
>DATFHC010000190.1:0-6826 GCA_035248765.1 Gaiellaceae bacterium | reverse complement strand
CAGCGCGCCCGAGGGGATCGGCGAGTCACTGTGGGAGGAGGTGCCGCTGCCCGAGCTGCTCGAAGCTGCGGCGGGCGCGGACTCGGACGCCGCGGTCGAGTTCCGGCGGACGCTCGGCATGTTCGCCACGGGAGTCACCGTGATCACGACGCTGGTGGGCGAGCAGATCCACGGCATGACGGCGAATGCGTTCATGTCGGTGTCGCTGCAGCCCCCGCTGATCGTGATCTCGGTCGACCGGCGGGCCAGGATGAACGGCCTGCTCGGCGAGGGCGTGTTGTTCGGCGTCAGCGTGCTCGAGGAACGGCAGAGCGTGCTCTCGGACCGCTTCGCCGGCCGCGGCGGAGACGGGCCTGACCCGGACTTCGAGCTCGTGCACGACACACCGCTCGTCGAAGGCGCGCTCGCGCACCTCGTTGCGCGCGTCGTCCGCTCGTACTGGGGCGGCGACCATTCGCTCTTCCTCGGCCGCGTCGAGTACGTGCGCTACGGCGAAGGGACGCCCCTCCTCTTCCACGGCGGCGGCTACGGCCGCGTCGCCGGCAATCCGCGCGTGTTCTCCTCGCTGCCGCCGGAGCTGCTCCAGCCGATCCTCGACGCGGGAGTCGAGCGCGTGTACGAGGACGGCGAGGCAATCATGCGCGCCGGAGAGCCGGGTGACGCTATGGCCCTCGTCGTAGAGGGCACGGCGACGATCGAACGCGGTGGCCGGAAAGTTCCCGTCGAGCCGGGCGAGCTCGTGGGTGAGATCGCCGTGCTGGACGGAGGACCGCGGAACGCAACCGTCATTGCGGAGGGCCGCGCACGAGTCCTCGAGATCGGCCGCGACGACCTGATGCAATTGCTGGAGTCCGACCCGAAAGCCGCAACAGCGCTGATCGCCGTACTCGCCTCGCGCTTCCGCGAGTCGAGCTGAGACGTGCCCACAGCGACCCCGTCTGGTGCCAGGCACCGGTCACGTCCGCAAGGGACTACCCGCCTAAGGCGAGGTATGTGAGCAACGCTCGGCCTGCCTCCGACGGCCGACCGAAATGGGTCAGGACGCGTGTCGCATCGACGAATGGGAAGTCGTTCGTGAGTCCGCACGAAGTTGCGACGCTGCTGTAGCGCCAGTCCTCGCAACGCTCGCACTCTCCGGCACGCACCGGGTTCCGGGCGCCGTAGCGATACGTCAACAGGAGCTGGGCGTCGGTTTGGATCGGTTTCGACCAGTAGCGCGAGCGAAGAAGACAGCCGCGACGCCCGTGGTCGGCATTGAAGTCCCTGCTGTAGGCCGAATTCAGGGCGTGCATGCCGCGCGGAAGCGACTCGTCTGGGACGTCCAGGATGAGATGCACGTGCGTCGTCATCTGACACATCAGCACGCACCTCCACCGGTATCGATCGAGTACGAACACCAGCCGGCGTAGCCAGAGCATCCGGTCGGTAGGGCCGACGAAGTAGAGCTCGTATCCGGTGGCGCCGACGGTGACGTGATGGAGACCAGGCGCCGTATCACGCAGTGGCCTGGGCACTGCGCCAGCGTGCCCGCCATCCTCGCGAGCCGCAAGACGTCCGATCAGGACATAGTGTCCCTTTAGGCCACGTCCGGTGCCTGGCACCCGGCGTGTCGCGAGCGAACCTGTCCGTTAGCTGCGGGGCCGCGTCTTCTCCGGGTCGTAGAAGGGGAAGCGGACCACCGTCGCGGGGATCCGTTTCTGGAAGCCGTCGAGCTTGCCGACTTCGACCTCCGTTCCCAACTCCGCGTAGCGGACGTTCATCCGGCACAGCGCGATGTTCTTCTTCAGCACCGGAGAGCGCGTGCCGCTCGTGATCACGCCCACCTGGTGCCGGTCCACGTGGACGCACTCACCGTGTGAGGCAGGCTCGTTTCCCTCGAGCTCGAGTCCCACCAACCGCCGTTGCGGATGCTCGCGGCGCTCCGCAAGGGCCTCCTTGCCAACGTAGTCGTCCTCCTTCGCCTTCGGCACGGTGAAGCCGATCCCGGCCTCGAACGGGTCGACCTGGTCGTCGAACTCCGCGCCCGCGAAGACGAGCCCCGACTCGATGCGCAGCATGTTGAGCGCCTCGAGCCCGAGCGGAGTGACTTCGCCGGCGCCCATCACCGCATCCCACAGCGCGGGCGCGTCCTTCGGATGGCAGAACAGCTCGTACCCGAGCTCACCCGTGTATCCGGTTCGCGACACGATCAGCGGCAGCCCCTGCGGCCCACCGATCCGAGCGACCGAGAACCGGAACCACCCCAGCTCGGCGAACGGTGTCTGCGTGGGCGCCGTCCAGACGATCGGCGTAAGGAGGTCGCGGCTTGCGGGGCCCTGCACCGCGACGTTGTGCAACTCGTCCGTCGACTCCTTGATCCAGACGTGGAGCCCTCGCCGCTGGGCCTGCTCACGCAGCCATACGCCGTCCCACTCCGACCCGCCCACGAAGCGGAAGTTCGTCGCCGCGAGGCGGAATACGGTGCCGTCGTCGATCATTCCGCCGGTGTCGTTGCAGACCGCCGTGTAGACGACCTGGCCGTCCGACAGGCGCCGGATGTCGCGTGTCATCGTCGACTGGAGAAGCTCCTCGGCGTCCGGCCCGAGCACCTCCCACTTCCGCAGCGGGGAGAGATCCATGATCGCCGCCCGCTCACGGCACGCCCAGTACTCGTCGACCGCGCCGTGGTTGTCGTACGCGATCGGTAGCCAGTAACCGTTGTAGTCGGTGAACCGGCCGGTCAGGTCGCCGGTGCGGGACCGGAACCCGGTGTCCTTCGTCAGCTTCGGCTCGGCGTCGGGCGTAACCCGGTGAGCGATCGCGGCGGTGAACCGCTCCTTCGCGGGATAGACGCGCACGTGGATCTCGGTTGGGTTCCACGCGTTCGCGGGATCGATGTCGTCGGGGCACGCGCTCGAGAGGCACACGAGGTCGGTCATGGCCCGGAACAACACATAGTCGCCTGGCCGCGACCACGGCTCGTCGCTGATCAACAGGTTGTCCGAGTCGAACGAGGTGTTGTAGAAGAGGTTGAGCGCGGGCCAGCCCTTGCGCGGCGCGATCGTGTACGGCAGCAGCTGCGCGTTGAAGTTGTCGGTGCAGTTGACGTGGCCGAAGTAGCCGAGGTCCTCGTAGTACTTCGCGTAGCAGGCGAGCCCGAACGTGTCGTGGCGGCCGACCGTGTCGCGCACCACCTCGACGAGCGGCTCCTGGTCCTGGTCGTAGAACTTCCCGTATAGGCCCGGCTGCGGATACGCATTCCCCATCAGGGAGTGCGTCGTCGTCGAGTCGAGCCCCCGCTCGCTGCCGTCCTGGAGCTTGCCCCAGTGGAACGCGAGCAGGTCGGAGCACTGGCGGCCCTGGACGTCGATCACCTGGACGTACTCGCCGGCCTTCACCTCGTACGCGAGCGCGGACGCCCGTGGCACCTCGAAGTCGAGCCGGGGCTCCGCGAGCGGTTCCGGCAGCACCGGGTCGCCGTCGCCGCGCGGCGTCGCTCGCTGCACTTCGACGAGCACGTCAGACGCCGGAACGCCGCCTTCCACCACCGGTGTCCCCTCCGGAGGTGCGCTAACCGTCAGCGCCGCGCGCCGATCTGCCTCGAACCGCTCCTCGGCGCCGGGCGCCGACTCCGGCCCGAAGAGGTCTGTCGCGAGCCCGAGCTCCTGCGACGAAGCGAGCACCGACTGCCCCCCGTGCACGTCACGCACGACGACGCGATCGCCCGGCTCGAGCGCGAGGATCACCTGCGCCCCCGGCCGGACGCGGTACGTCTCCCGCCCCGGCTCGCGCGGCAGGAGCCCCGGAACGAGCACCCGCGGACGCGTCGCGCTCACGTGGCCGCTTTCGCCGGCTCCTTTGCCGCCTGCTCGTCGGCCTCGGCGATGAGCTGCTCACCGAGCTCTCGCTTGCCCTTCGAGTCGAGCTTCTTCAGCTCGTTCTCGACGGCGCGGCGGTTGTAGGTCTGGTTCCAGTAGTCGAGGGACTCGAAGCCGAGGAGAACGGCCTTGCCGACGAACTGGCGCAGCACCTCGTTCGTCGGACCCATGACCCAGCCCGCCTTCGCGTCGCGGAGGTAACGCTCGAGCTCCATGTCGCGCTTGTAGCCCGACCCGCCGCACGCGTGCAGCATCTTGTCGACGACGTGGGCGACGTTTTTCGCCGCCTCGAACTTGATCTGCCAGGCCCAGTGGAGGAACTCGCCGCGGGCGAGCACGCCGGGCTCGAGCACGCGCGTGTTGTTGTCGGTCGCTTTGTCGAACGCCTGGGCGACGGAGAGGGCGAAGATCCGGCACGCGTTCGTGTCCATCACCGCCTCGCCGACGTAGTCCTGGATAGTCGGGTAATCGGCGACGCGCATGCCGACGTCGACGTGACGCTTGCGTGTCGTGTGGCGCTTCGCGATGTCGATCGTGCCGAGCGCGATCCCGTTCCACACCGAGGAGGACCCGAGCAGGAACCACGGGTCGACCGACTCATCGTTCGAGACCGCACCGTCGCCGACCGGTCCGACGAGCTGCTCGCCGGGGATCTCGACGTTGTCGATCTCGATCGGCCCGGACTGATTCCCGCGCAGTCCGAGCGCGTCCCAGAGAGACGGCTGCGACTGCGCGTGCTCGCCGTCGATCACGAACACCGAGAGGTCGTCGTAGCCGGTGAAGTCCGGGCTCGTCGTCTGCACGACGTAGAAGTCGGCGAAGCCGCCGGAGGTCGTCCACGACGCCTTCTTCCGGACCTTGAAGCCGCCGTTCACGCGTTCGGCGCCGGACGAGATCGGATACCAGAAGTGCGAGCCGGTCTCGGGGTCGGAGTACGAGAGTGTCCCGATCTTGCCGCTGTTCAGCGGCTGGATGTACTTGTCGATCAGCTCCGGCGTCGGGCGCAGCATGATCGCGTTCACCGCCCCGATGTGCATCACGTAACACATGGCCGTCGACGCGCAGCCGTAGCGCGCGATCGTCTCGCAGACCATCGAGTACGCGACGTGGTTCTCGCCGAGGCCGCCGTACTCCTCGGGCACGGTCAGCGCGAGGAACCCGTGCTCGCCGAGCAGCTCGAGGTTGCGACGCGGGAAAAGGAGCTCGTCGTCCGACCGCTTCGCGTTCGCGCGCATCTCCTTCTCGCACAGCTCGATCAGCGTCGCGCGCAGCTCCTTCTGGCGGTCGGTGTAGACCCAGTCCGGATCCCACTCGTAGCCGAGCCCCCAGAACGGCTCTTCGCCCCACATCTTCTCGGACATCAGGCCTCCAATCGTACGGCGTTGAAGGGAGAGGTTCTCACGATGGAGTCGAGCCAGCGCTCGAAGAGCGTACGGCCGTGCTCCAGCATCTCGTCGACTCGCGCGTCGACCGCCCGCAGCAGCGTGTCGCTGCCGATCGTCCGCTCGAGTGCGCTCGCGTACTCCGGCACGTGCATCCACTCGCGCGCCATCTCGCTCGACACTTCGAGGTGGAATTGGACGCCGTAGGCGTTCTCGAAGCGGAACGCCTGGTTGGGATACGCAGGCGAGCCTGCGAGACGAATCGCGCCCGCGGGGAGGTCGAATGTGTCGCCGTGCCACTGGAGCGCGGGCACCGCCGGCGGCAGCCCGGAGAAGACGGGATCGCCTCTTCCCTCCTCCGTCAGCTCGACCGGCAGCACGCCGACCTCCGGCTCGGCGCCGGCGTAGACGGGCGCGCCGAGGCTCGCGGCCAGGAGCTGTACCCCGAGGCAGACGCCCCAGAACGGCATGCCCGCGCGAACCGCGTGGGCGATGAACGCCTTCTCGGCGGACAGCCACGGCAGCGCGGAGTCGTCGTTGGCGCTCATCGGGCCGCCCATCGCGACGATCGCGCCGAACTCGCGCCAGTCCGGCAGGTCGTCGCCGGCGTCGACCTCGACCCGGGTCAGCGTCGCGCCGCGTTCGCGCAGCACGTCTTCGTAGACGCCGGGCGGCTCGCATGCGATGTGCTGGAGGACGAGGACGTCCACGATCAGTGCGCCGGAGGCTCCCAGCCTTCGAGCGTTGACGGCTGCCAGTTCGCCCCGACGGTCTTCGAACCCGGCACCCACGAGCCGAGCTCGGGCTGCGGGAACTTCGCGTGCTTCTCCTTGAGCTGGATCCCGTAGGAGTTGCCGCTCTGCAGATGCTTGACGAGCAGCTTACGGGCGATCTCGTCGCCGCGGCCCTCGGGAATCGGAAAGTAGATCTTGAGGAACGAGTTCGAGTAGCGGTCGAACACCGCCGGCATGCCGTCTTCCTCGAGGAGCTCGATGTCCTCGAGCCAGTTGATGTCCTCTCCCGGTGTCGCTGCGAGGAGGTCGACGTCCGCGATCAGCGACATGTCCTCCTGGTACGGGAAGCGGTGGCCTGCGAGTGCCTCGGCGTCGATCGACCGCGAGCTCATTCGACCAGCTCCGTGGGCTGCTCGGGCAGATAGTCGACCGGATAGGCGATGTGCCTCTCGAGCAGGCGCTTGATCTCCGCGAGCGAGCGCTCCTCGCTCACGCCGGGGATGTAGTCGGTGCCGGCGAGCGGCACCCGCGCCATCGCCGCCGCCTCGGTCGTGAGTGCGCAGAGGTCTTCCGGCTCGAGCGAATGGACGTTCGTCTTGCCGCACGCCCGCGCCAGCATCTGCACCTCGAGCGTCAGCGTGTGGAGGAAGTTGTAGACGCGCTCCGCCGCCTCGTCGACGACGAGCCGCTTGCGCAGCTCGGGATCCTGGGTCGTGATCCCGACCGGGCAGCGGCCGGTGTGGCAGTGGTAGCACTGGCCCGCCGGGACGCCGATCGTGCCCTCGTAGTCGGTGACGCCGGGGATCTCCTTGTTGCAGTTGAGCGCCATGAGCGCGGAGTGGCCGATCGCGAC
>DATFHC010000189.1:0-28469 GCA_035248765.1 Gaiellaceae bacterium | reverse complement strand
TTCGCCTGGAACTCCGCGTCGCCGACGGCCAGCACCTCGTCCAGCAGAAGGATGTCGAACGGGACCTGGATCGCGATCGAGTACGCGAGCCGGACCAGCATGCCGCTCGAGTAGTTCTTCAGCTTCTGATCGACGAACCGTTGTAGGCCGGCGAACTCGAGTATGTGGTCGAAGCGGTCCTGGAGCTGGCGACGGGTTAGCCCAAGCAGCATCGCGTTGATCTCGATGTTCTCGCGCGCGGTCAATTCGCCGCTGAACCCGACGCCGAGCTCGATGAACGGCGAGAGCCTGCCGTTGACCCGCACGTCGCCGGCGTCGGCGCGGTAGATGCCCGCAAGGATCTTCAGCAGGGTGCTCTTCCCGGAGCCGTTCGCGCCGATGATCCCGAAGAACTCGCCGGGCTGGACGTCGAAGGTCACGTCGACCAGCGGCTCGTTGCGCTCGTACGTGGTGCGTCGGAAGGGATGGACTACGCGCTCCTTCAGTCGCGAGGCCTGCTCGTGCGGAATCAGGAACGACTTGTATAAACCGCTGGCCTCGATCGCCGGACGCATCAGGCGACCTCGGCAAAATGGGGGGACTGGCGCCGGTACACGAACCAGGTCAGGAGCAGGATGCATGCGATCACCGTGAGCGGGATGACGTGATTCCCATGCAGACCGATGAGCCGGATCGCCTGGGAATCCCGCCCGAGGACGACGCGCCGAGTGTCCATGAGGATCTGGACGAATGGATTGAAGACAATGATGTGCCGTGCCCAGACGGGAAGGATGCTCGCCGGGTACATCACCGGCGCGGTGAAGAACAGGAGCTGGGACGCCACCTCCCAGATCTGTGAGATGTCCCGAAAGCGCACGTTGAGCGTGGCCATGAGCAGCGAGAGTCCGAGCACGAACAGGTAGAGCTCGAGGAGCAGCGGCCCAAGCAGCAGCCAGCGGATGTTCGGCACCACGCGATACCCCGCGATGAAGACGACGATGATGATCAGGTTGAGGCCGAAGGTCATCAGCGCGGTGATCGTGGCCGCGAGCGGGATCACGATCGGCGGAAAGGCAATGCGCCGGAGGACCGCGCCCCGCGCGACGATCGACGGCAGGGTCGTCGTGACCGCGTCCGCGACGAATGTCCACATCACGACACCGAGCAACAGGTAGAGCGGGAACTTCGGGATGTTCGACTTGAAGAGTCCGCCGAAAACGACCCAGAGCACGGCGAAGTAGGCCAGTGGCTTCATCAGCGACCAGACGTAGCCGAGTACCGACCCCGCGTACTTCAGCTTGAAGTCGGAGACCGAGAGGACGCGCAGCACCCGGGCGTAGTAGGCGCCGCGCTCCACGAGCGGCACCCGCAGCACCAGGTATTCGCTGCTTTGCGGAGTGATCGAACTGGTCTCGGACACGGGTCAGGGCTTTCGCGGAGACGATCGTGAGGCGCTCGCCAGCGTAGCCGCGGTCAGTCGCGGGCGGCGAGGGCGACCGCAGGACGGGTGAGGACCGATATGAGCAGCGTTCCGAGCGCGCGGAGCGCGATCCCCGTGTAGACGAGTGCGCTCAGCGCGACGCTTCGCCGCGCGGCGTAGTGCTTCCGGTAGAAGCGGAACATTCCGTAGTGGAATGCCCACACCAGTCGAGGCGAACGAAATGCCCCGCTCGTTCCGTGCTTCACGTGGAGCGCTTCGGCCGCCGGTTCGTACCAGGTGAGGCAGCCCGCCTGCTTCAGGCGATAGCACAGGTCGAGGTCCTCCATGTACATCCAGTAGCCCTCGTCGAACAGGCCGACCGACTCGAGCGCCGCGCGGCGGATGAGCATGAACGCGCCATTTACTGCGTCCACCGCGCCTGCCTCCACCTCAGGCGCCCGGTACTGGGCCAGTGGGCCGCCGTGTAGCACCCGTCCGATTCCGGCGAAGTGGGCCAGGGCGCCGAGGGGTGTCGGGAAGGAGCGGCGCGCTGCATGGTCGAGAGACCCGTCGGCGCGGACGAGCTTCGGCCCCACGATCGCGACATCAGATCGCTCGTCGAGCACCGCGAGCACCCGGTCGAGCGTCTCGACGAACACCTCGGTGTCCGGATTGAGGACGAGGACGTATTCGCCGTTCCCTCGCCTGAGCCCGAGATTCGTGGCGCGCGCGAAGCCCAGATTCTCGTGGGGCTCGAGGATCTCTGCGTCCGGTAGGACGCCTTGCACGAGGCTCGCCGTTGTCGGCTCGTCGCCGTTGTCCACGACGATGACGTGAAGCGACCGAGACGACGGCGGGTGGTCACGCAGTGACTCGACACAGCGGCGGAGCCGGTCGTGCGCGTGGTAGGCGACCACGACGACGTCGACGGCGTTCGTCATGGTTGCTGTCGCTTCCGCAGTCGAATGCGCCGGTTCAGCCGCCGTACGAGCCTGCCCGACGAAAGCGGTGTCCCTGCGAGCACGTCGTCGGGGTACCGCTCCCGCGGAACGTTGCCTGCTGCGGCGAACCCGTCTCGTCGCCCCCGGACCCCTGCGAGCGTTCGGTCGAGGGCGAGTTGACCCGCGCAGATCGCGGAGTCGCTCGCAAACACGCGAAGCGTGCGCGTCGGCGATCCGAGCACGCTCCACTTGCGTAGCACGTACCCGCGCCCGAAGCCCATGAGGTAATTCTTCCGAGCGGACCCCGAGCCGAGCGTGGCCGAATGCACATGGGCGGCGCGCGCGTCGCCCGCGAGGAGGCATCGCCCACCTGCGCGCCGCAGCCTCAGGGCGAGGTCGACGTCCTCCCAGTACGCGAAGAGGTTCTCGTCGAAGCCGCCGACCTCGGCGAAGGCGGTCCGGTCGAACGCTGCGGCGCCGGCACACGGCCCGATCGGTTCGGTCGTGCTCAGCGCGAGTGCGGAGATCGGTGCGCCGTTCAGGTAGTCGAAGCCAAGTAGCGTCTCATCGAGCTCGATCCCGGCAGTGTCGATCGTCTCGGGGTGGAAAGCGTCGACAAGTACGCCTGCTGTCATCACAACACCTGCCGCCGGGTCGAGTGCAGCGGCAATCTTCTCAACGAAGCTCGGCTCGCAGATACAGTCGTCGTTCACGAGCACGAGAGCGTCGTCGTTGCTGGCGGACGCCGCGAGGTTGACCGCGCGCGCGAAGCCCTCGTTCCTCTCCAGGTGTAGGCACTCGGCGAACTCGTAACGGGCGACGAGCGGGGCGACACTGCCGTCGGGAGCTGCATTGTCGACGACGATCGTCCGGGCCGGCATCGTCTGCACCTCAAGCGACTCAAGCAGGCGTGCCAGACGCGGGCCTCCGAGATGTGTAGGGACGATGACCATGGCGCGCGGCGGCATCGGGCCAGTATGCGGCGCGATGTAGCCGCGCGGGACGGCTGCCATGATGGCCGCCTGCGCGTCGTCATCCACGACTACTTCGGTCACGCCTTCCCGGCACAGCTCGCGCGGGCCCTCGCCGGACGTGGCCACGAGGTCCTGCATCTTCACTGCAGGTCGTTCGTGACAGGTAAAGGGCACCTTGAGCGGACGGACGCCGACCCGCCCTCTCTCGAGTTCGGCGCCGTCGATCTCGGGCAGCCGTTCGCGAAGTACGATGTGTTGCGGCGGGTCCGCCATGAACGCAAGACGGCACGCGAGCTCGCCGGGCGCCTACGCGAATTTCGGCCGGGCGCCGTTCTCTCGATCGCGCCGCTCGTCGTGCAGCTCGAGCTGTTGCGCGCGAGTCGCCGAGCCGGTGCAGGATTCGTCTTCTGGCAGCAGGACGTGATGAGCAGCGCAGCCCGCCGTGTGCTCGGCCGGCGCTCACACTTCGTCGGCGCCGCTGCCGCCATGGCCGTCGCCGGCCTCGAGAGGCGGCTACTTCGCCGGAGCGACGCCGTCGTCGTCATCTCGGAGGACTTCCCGCAGGTCGGTGGTCCCCCCGTTTACGTGATCGAGAACTGGGCCCCGCTCGACGAGCTGCCGGTGCTGCCGAGCAACAACGAATGGGCCCGCGAGCACAGTCTCGCTGGGCGGGCGGTATTCCTCTACTCCGGCACGCTCGGATTCAAGCACGACCCGAGCTTGCTGCTCGATCTCGCCCACTGGGCGAGTGGCCGTGATGCGCTCGTCGTGATCGTCTCGGAGGGACCGGGGGCCGACTGGCTTGCCGAGCGAGCACGAGACGAGCCGGCGCTTCGCCTGCTCCCCTATCAGCCGTACGATCGCCTGCCCGAGGTGCTTGCCTCCGCTGACGTCCTCGTCGCGGTTCTCGAGCCCGAGGCTGGCGCGTTCTCGGTCCCGTCGAAAGTCCTCACTTACCTTTGCGTCGGTCGACCGCTGCTGGTCTCCGTTCCCGCTGACAACCTCGCAGCGCGCGTGGTGGAGCGGAGCGGAGGCGGAGTCGTCGTCCGGCCAGGAGACACGCAGGCGTTCCTCGCTGCTGCCGAGACTCTGCTGGGCGACCCGGGCCTGAGAGCCGAGCTCGGAGGACGAGCTCGGGCCTACGCAGAAGCGTCGTTCGGCGTCGACGCGATCGCCGACCGCTTCGAAGCCGTGATCGAACGGGTGACGGCCGCTAGGAGCTAGAACGCCTGCGGAGCCAGCCCTGGAGGCTGCCGCGCGCCGCGACACCCAGCCCGATCCCGAGGAGGATCGCGAGGAGAATCGTGGGCCCGACGCCGAGATCGAAGGCGGCGCCGAACAGGCTCGGCGAACCTCCACCGGAGCCGCTCGGCAAGTTGCCGATCGCGGCATCCCCGCCCAGAAGGTTTTTCATCGGGCCTTTGTCCTTGCCGAGGTGCTGGAGCACCCGCGAATAACTCTTCGGGGCGTGCGGCTGCTGCTGTCCGCCGCCGTTCTTGGTCGGACCGGTCGGCGGCTTTTGGTGTCCACCGCCCGGCAGGCCTTGCTCGTGGTAGACCTTGCAGGCCGACGCACTGCACTTGGCGCCGCCGTCCGCGAGCGCCGCCGCAGGTACCGCGAGCGCGATGAAAAGCAAGAGCGCTGCGGCTCGGAAGACGTGCCTCGATCCGGCAGGCATGCCGCTACTGTAACGCCCGGTGCAGCTGGCCGCCCAGGCGATTACAAATGTCAAACAGGACCGGATTGTGCTCGCGCGCAATGCAGTTCTGGGGCTCGCGGTGGCGGGCTGTGTCTTCGCCCTTTCGTACGCGAATGGTGGCTGGGACACGACGACGAAGTCCTATGCCGGCATCTCGGCTTGGTGGCTGCTCGGCGTTGGAGCCGCGATCGGGCTCGCAGCCGCGCGCGAGCGAGTCGACCGCCTTGCGCTCGTTGCGCTCGGGCTCCTCTCGATTTTCGCGCTCTGGACCCTCATCTCCATGAGCTGGGCGTCCGACGGCGGTCGGGCGTTTGCGCAGTTCAACCTTGTCTCCTTCTACGTGGCTGTGCTCGCGCTTGCGATCGTCATGGCGCGGCTCGTGCCCGCCTCGGTGATCGTCGGTGGTGTTGCTCTTGCGATCTCGGCCATCGGTTGCGTCGCATTGGTCAGCAGGCTCTTTCCGAGCACCTTCGGGTTCGAGATCTCGACGATCCTTCCTGTGATCAACAGCCGGCTAAGTTTTCCGCTGGGCTACTGGAACGGGCTGGGCATCGAGATGGCGCTCGCGTACCCTCTGCTGCTGTCGATCATGGCGTCGCGGCGGTCGCGGCTGGCGAGCGCTCTTGCGGCTTTCCCGCTGCCCATCCTCGGCGCGGTGATGTACCTCACCTCGTCGCGTGGCGCGTTCGCCGCCGCCGTCGTCGCCCTCGCCGTCTACCTCCTCCTCGCGCCCAATCGCTGGCCCGCTCTCGCTGCGACGGCGGTCGCAGGCGCCGCCGGAGCCGTCTCGGTCGCTTCGCTCGTCCATCGGCCGCAGCTTCTTGCAGGCGCGATGACCGATCCGGTTGCTGTTCAGCAGGGCCATCGAGCGGCGCTTCTGATCGGGATCGCCTGCGTGGTCTCGGCGCTCGTCTGGCTCGGTCTCGCCGAGGCGGGGCGCCGGCTCCCTGCGCCTCACCGGTACGCAGGCTGGGGCGTCACCGGCCTCATCGTCCTTGCAGCAGCGCTCGCGATCGCGCTTTCACACCCGATCGCGAAGTACGACGCCTTCACGAGCAAGAGCTTCGCGTCGGGCAGCCCGAACTCGAGCTTCGTCAACGATCACCTGCTCTCTAGCTCCGGCAGCGGACGCTGGCAGTTCTGGGGTGCAGCCAGCTCCGAGTTCCAGGCCCACCCGCTGAACGGCGGTGGGGCCGGATCCTGGCAGGCCTGGTGGCTTCAGCACAACACGCTCTTCGGATTTTTCAGCCAGTACGCGCACTCCCTCTACCTCGAGTCTCTCGCCGAGCTGGGGATCATCGGGCTCCTCCTGATCGCCGGGGCGGTCGTGGTCGGGGTGGTTGGGGCCGGTCGTTCTGCGCTCGTTCTGCGCAGCGGCGACGTGGCGGCAGCGGCGGCGGCCGCGGTCGCCTTCTTCGCGGCCGCCGCCTACGACTGGGTCTGGCAGCTGACGGGGATCGGCATCGTGGGGGTCGGCCTGCTGGGAGTGGCGCTCGGCGCACGTCCGTCGACCCGCGCGGGCGAATTGGGGCGCCTCGGCGCGCTACGACCGCTGCTCGCGCTCGTCGCCGTCGCCGCCATCGTCCCGCAGGTCGTCGTGCTCGCAGCGAGCATCCATCTGCGGAACAGCAACGCGGCCATCCCTGACAACGGCGCCAGGGCGAAGTCCGAGGCGCTTGCTGCGAGGGCGGTCGAGCCGTGGGACGCCTCGACCTGGTTGCAGGTCGCATACGTCGAGAGGAGGCTCGGTCAATACAAGGCAGCGTCGTCTGCCATCCGGTCCGCGATCCGGCGCTCGCCTCGGGATTACCTTCTCTGGGAGGAGGCGGCGCTGATCGACGCCGCCCTGGTCGATGTCTCGGCTGTCCATCGCGACATCGCAGAAGTCAGGCTGCTCAACCCCTACGCATCGATCTTCCGGTCCGGCTCATGAGTGGCGGCCGCCCGAAGCCGCAGCTACGGTGTCTCGCACCCACGGCCCGGTTCGAGCCGCAGCGAACGAGAGGGTGAGGGGGTTGAGCGAAATCGAAACCGTTGCCAGCGCGACCAGCGAACTCTCACAGGGCGAGGGCGGCGCACGCCGTCTCGTCACGCGTTACAGCAGCGATGCGCTTCTCCATCGGATGCTGGCAACTGGCGACACGCTGACGATCGCGGCCGCAGCGGTCATCGTCGGCCTCTGGGGCAGCGGCGCCAGCGGCGCCTTCCTCCTCGTCCTGTCGGCCCCTGTCTGGATCGTGATCGGAAAGCTCGTCGGTCTCTATGACCGCGATCACCGCACACTGCGCCACCTCACCGTCGAGGAGCTGCCGTGGATCTTCGTCTGGGCGCTCGGCGGGACGGCTGTCCTGACCTTCCTGCTCACGCCGTTCCCCAGCCTCGACCTCAGCTCGGACGACCGCTTGCTGATCTGGGGCTCGGTGCTCGTGCTCGGCTTCGTGTTCCGCGGCGCTGCACGGATCGTCTGGCGCAGGATCACGCCGCTCGAGCAGATCCTGATCGTCGGTGAAGGCCCGCTCGCAGATGCCGTTACGCGAAAGCTCGAGCTCTTCCCGGACATCCACGCGACGGTCGCCGGAAGGATCCCGAGCTGCAACGGTCTCCACCACCGGCTCGGCGAGATCGAGAACGTGGACCGCGTCGTCGTCGCGTGCACCGAGCTGAACGAAGGCATGCTCGAAGCGCTCCTGCCGGTGTGTCGGCTGCGGGGGATCAAGCTCACCGTTGTCCCGCCCACCCGCGGAATCTTCGGGACGGCCACGCACCTCGGCCACGTCGCCGACCTGCCGCTACTCGACTACAACACGTGGTACGTGTCGCCGTCGACACTCGCGCTGAAGCGCATCTTCGACGTGGTCGTCGCGACGGTCGGTCTCGTGCTGGCCTCGCCGCTCTTCGTGCTTATCGCGCTCGCGATTTTCGTGGACAACGGGCGTCCTGTGCTTTTCCGCCAGCTGCGGGCGGGCGAGAACGGCCGAGCGTTCCGCATCTTCAAGTTCAGGACGATGGTGCGCGATGCCGAGGCAATGTTGTCCCAGCTGGTCTCGCTCGACGAGCTCAGCGACCCGATCTTCAAGCTCAAGGCTGACCCGCGCGTGACGCGCGTCGGTCGGTACCTGCGGAGGACGAGCCTGGACGAGCTGCCGCAGCTGATCAATGTGCTTCGTGGCGAGATGTCGATAGTCGGTCCGCGTCCCGAGGTCGTCGACCTCGTCGAGCGATATGCGCCGGAGCACGAGGTGCGGCTGAGGGTGAAGCCCGGAATCACCGGGCCCTGGCAGGTATACGGCCGCAGCGAGCTGACCTTCGAAGAGATGATCTCAGTCGAACGGGAGTACGTCGAGAACCTCTCGCTCGGCCGTGACCTCCGCATCGTCCTGATGACACTTCCGGCCGTCTTCGGCCGTCGCGGCGCCTACTAGCAGTCGTTCCGACCGCCCGACAGCACCGGCCTTGCCCTTGGCTATGTTGGCGCGGTGCGCGCCCCCATCGTCCTCTTTGCCTACGATCGTCCTGAACATCTACGGCGAACGCTCGAGGCCCTGGCCGCGAATGACGGGGCCGGTGAGTCCGAGCTTGTCGTCTACTCCGACGGCCCAAAGGCCGTCGACAGCGTCGGCTCCGTCGAGGCGGTCCGCGCTTATCTGAGGTCGGTGTCCGGATTCCGATCGGTGACCGTCGTCGAGCGCGAGCGGAACCTCGGTCTGGCGAATTCCGTGATCGCGGGTGTTACAGAGGTTCTTACGCGCTCGTCCTCGGTCATCGTGATGGAGGACGACCTGCTGACCTCGAGGAATTTTCTTGCCTTCGTGAACGCCTCGCTCTCGACGTACGAGCACCGGCCGGAGGTGTTCTCCGTCACCGGCTACAACTATCCACTCCGGATCCCGCCGACCTACCGCGAGGACGCGTATCTCTCGTATCGCAGCTCGTCCTGGGGCTGGGGTACGTGGCGTGACCGCTGGAGCCAGGTCGACTGGGCGGTGAGCGACTACGCCGAGTTAGTCGAGGATCGGCGCGCGCAGGAGCTGTTCCGGCGCGGTGGAGACGACCTGGCGCCGATGCTGGCGCGGCAGATGTCCGGGGAGCTCGACTCCTGGTCGATCCGCTTCGACTACGCCCACTACAAGCACGACGCCTTCTGTGTCCATCCGGTCGTCTCGAAGGTGCAGAACATCGGCTTCGACGGAAGCGGCGTCCATTGCGGCGACTCCGACGACTACCACGTCGAGCTCGATCCTGCCGACCGGCCGTTCCACCTCAACCCAGGTCTGGCGCTCGACGCCGGGGTCTTGCGCGCTTTCGACCGTAAGTTCCGCCCGCATCCGGTGCCGGCGCTTCTGCCAAGCGGCAAGAGGATCATGAGGCGGCTCGTCGCATCTCTTCGGTGAGCACGCGATGAAGATCGGCATCAACTGCCTACGGATCTACCCGGCATACAAGGGCGGCACGAACTCCTTCACGCTCGGCTTGATCGACGGCTTCGCCCGAGTGGGTGACGAGCACGAGTTCAGAATCTTCGTTACGCCCTGGAACCGGGAGATGTTCGAGCGGTTCGAGAGCGTCCCGAACTTCGAGCTTGTGGAGGTTGACGAATCCGAGCGCCTGTGGCTCCGTCGGCTCCACCGGTTTCTCCCGCTGGCGGTCAAGAACCGCCTGCCGGTGGAGGCGCCGAGCCGAGTGCTCAACTCGCGGGTCGCCGACCTGCTCGAGGGCGAAGCCGACGTGATGTACGTCCCGTATGTGCCTCCGCCGCGCACCTTCCCTTTCCCCGACATCCCGACCGTGTACTCGATCCACGACATCCAGCAGGTGCACTTCCCGGAGTTCTTCACCGCTGAGGAGCACGTGGTGCGGGAGGCGTCGTTCGCCAAGTGCGTCGACCACGCCACGGTGATCCAGGCGAGCAGCCGCTACATGGCGCAGGACTTCTGCGACCACTTTCCGAAGCTGAACGAAAGGAACGTCGAGGTGATCCCGGAGGGCGTCGACGTCGAGCTCTTCTCGCGCGACGTGCCGGGCAACGACGTCGTGGAGCGGTACGGGCTGCCGGATTCGTTTCTCTTCACTCCTGCGCAGCTCTGGCATCACAAGAACCACGTCACGATCCTGAAAGCGCTGAAGCGGCTCAGGGAGCGCGGGCTCGTCCTGCCGTGGGTCCTCACCGGCGCTGAGTACAACGCCGCCGCGGGCATCTTCGAGTTCGTCCGCCAGAACGGCCTCGAGGATCAGATCTTCTATCTCGGTGTCGTCGCCTTCGAGGATGTCATCCTGCTGCATCACCGCGCGCGTTTCCTCGTGACCGCGTCGCTCTACGAGTCGAGCAGCCTGCCCGTCCTCGAGGCGGCCGCCGCCGGAACGCCGATCGTCGCAGGCGGTATCCCTCCCCACGAGGAGATGGCGGAGCACCTCGAGATGCGCCTGTTCCCGCCGACCGACGATGCCGAGCTGGCGAGGATCCTCGAAGAGGCCTGGGAGGACGAGGAGTCCAGCCGGGCCCAGGTGGAGGCCAATCGCCAGGGCGTGCTGCGGTACTCGTGGGACAATGCGGCCCGGATGTACCTACAGCTCTTCGAACGTCTCCGGGCGCCTGCATCCGTGCTCGCGGGAGACCGGTCGTGAGCGTCGCGAAGCGCCTGGACCCCGAGCCCGAGCGGCGCGCCTTCATCCCCATCGCCGAGCCGTCGCTCGGTGAGCGGGAGGTCGAGCTGGTGTCCGATGCCGTTCGCTCCGGCTGGGTCTCTTCGATCGGCGAGTACGTGACCGCGTTCGAGGAGGAGCTCGCATCTCGCTGTGGCGTCGCCCACGCGATCGCAACCTCGAACGGCACCACCGCGCTGCACCTCGCGCTCGCGGTGGCCAGCATCGGTCCGGACGACGAGGTGATCGTTCCGTCGCTGACGTTCGTTGCGACTGCGGCGGCGGTTCGCTACGTCGGCGCATCGCCGGTGCTGGCCGAGTCCGATACGGCGCACTGGTGTGTCGATCCCGAGGACGTCGCAAGCCGGATCACCCCGCGTACGCGAGCGCTCGTCGCCGTCGACCTGTACGGCCATCCTGCGGACATGAACGCGCTCGCCGAGATCGCGTCCGAGCACGATCTCGTGCTCGTGGAGGACGCGGCGGAGTCGCTCGGCGCCGACTACCGGGGCCGCCCGGCCGGCGGGCTCGGGCTGCTCGGTGTGCTGAGCTTCTACGGCAACAAGCTCATCACGACCGGTGAGGGAGGTGCGGTGCTCACCGACGATCCCACGCTGGCCGAGCGAGCGCGGCTTCTACGCGACCACGCGATGGATCCGAAGCGGCGCTACTGGCACGGCGAGATCGGCTTCAACTATCGGATCACCAACATGCAGGCGGCACTCGGTGTCGCTCAGCTCGAGCGGCTGGACGAGTTCCTCGAGCGGAAGAGGGCGATCGCGGCCGTCTACCGCGCCGGACTCGAGGACGTCCCGGGCGTGACCCTGCAGGAGGAGGCCGACTGGGCCAGGAGCTCGTGGTGGATGACGACGCTCCGGATCGACCCGACCTACGGCATCGACCGGGAGGAGGTCGCCGCGCGGCTCCGAGCCGCCGGAGTCGACTCCCGCCCCGTGTTCGTGCCCGTGCACCTGCTCCCGCCATACCTGCAGCCGGATTCGCTGCCCGTGGCGGAAGCGGTCGGAGCCGAAGGGCTTTCGCTGCCGAGCAGCACCTCGCTCTCGGACTCCGAGCTGGAGTACGTGATCGCCTCGGTCCGGAGTGCGCTGAGCGCCGCCTGAAGGGTTCAGTCGACCGTCACGTACGGGAGATGCTTGACCGTCTCCCACTGCTCGGCGGCGGTCGTCCCCGACCACTCGTTGCGCAGATCCTCTTCCCGGTAAGCCTCGCCGGCCTCGAGCGTGGGCAGCTCCGCGAGGTCGCGTCGGGTGAAGAAGGCGTTGTTCCCGCCCTCCGCGATCGCGACCAACCGGTAGCCGTCGCGGGCGCACAGCCTCGTGAGCGCCTCGAGCGACGCGCCGTGATACCAGCCCGAGGGGTGTTTCTCGTGCCGGTCGAACTTCGGGTCGTACGGGACCGCGATCGGCCGGAGCCCGAACGACGCGTTGTATTCGACCGCGACTATCGCCGGCTGCAGTCGGGGCAGGAGCGCCTCGAGGAACCAGTAGTCGTTGCCGTCCACGTCGACGGAGAGGACGCCAAGCTCGCCCGGCCGGTAGCGGTCGCCGAGCACGTGGATGTTGTCGAGGTCGAGGAAGAGCTGCATCGACTTCACCTTGCGGGGCATCACGCTACGAGCGGCTTCGACGTTGGCCTCGTCCCCGTCGACAAGCAGGCCGCGGCAACTGTGCAGGAGGAACGCACAGTTCAGCTCCGACGGGCTGAACCCGAACTCGAGGAACGACCGCGGCGCGCCGACCTGCGTGACGAGGCGGGCGAGGATTTCGTCCTCGTTCGACTGGCTCCGGGCGACGTGCCGAGGACGGGGCCCCAGCCGACGGAGCACCCCGCGGATGCGTGCGGCTCCTCTCACCGGCCTGTGAGAGAGCCCAGCGCCCGGGCGAGGCGGCGGGCGCGTCCGACGACTCTGAGCTCTACGAACGGCCACGGACTCGCGCCGATCTCGTGTCGAGTCACTCTCCGTACCCTGAGCTCGCTTTTCACGATCGCGAGCTCGCCGAACCCTGGAATGTCGTCCTCCATCAGGACGACCGTCTCGGGTCGAAGCCAGGGCATCGCGGCGCGCAGGATCGCGAGATGCGTGTAGCGGACGCTGTCGATGAAGAGCAGGTCGATCGCCCCGGCTGGGGGGGTCGCCAGGAAGTTGTCCGCTGTCGCGACCGCCTCGAAGTACGGGAGATACGTCTCGCGATCACTCTGCGGGATGCGCGGCAGCACTGCGAGGTCGATGTCCTCGCGATGCACGAAGTACTCGTTGACGATCCGCACGTCTTGCACGCCGGCCCAGTGACGCGATGCGTGCATTGCCAACTTCGGGTCCCCCTCATAACAGAGAAGCTCGAATTGGCAGTTGCTCGCCGTCAGTGCTCGGTGGATCGCGACCGTGCTTCCGGCACCCCCGCCCGTGCCGATCTCCACCACGGTGCGGCGGCTCCCACTTCCCCAGCCCTGACGCTCGACGATGGCGCTGACGAGCTCTTCCAGATCCTGGCTGTCGAGCTGTCCCTCGTATTGCTGGGCCGTCGGTTCGAACCTCGGCACCGGTGCCTGGGACGCGTCTCGCCGGGCCATCGCCTCCACTCTAACCAGGCCGCTCCGAGCCCTCACCGCCGGGCAAATCGGCCGCCGAACCAGCGCTCGCGCAGGCCCAGGAGGCCGAGATGCTCGCGGATCCGGTGCTGGGCCCGGAACGGAAAGTCGAGGGCACGTTCCCACCACGTGAGCTGGCTTCGGAGCTGCCTGGCGACCGAGGCGTATTCCCGTTCGAAGCGCGACCGGTCCGCCGATTTCGCCTCGGGCTGGAGGTAGCGGACGGCCAGGGAGCGATCGAAGGTCAGCGGGTGTACGCCGCCGAAAGCGACTCGCAGGCCGAACTCCGTGTCGAAGACGAAGTCGAGGTCCTCGCGCAGGAGTCCGAACTCGTCGAAAACGTCGCGCCGCCAGAAGGACGAGGCCTGCGGGACGTACCAGCTGTTGCGGACCCAACGCCCACGCAGCCCCTCAGGCGGGCCCGGGATCCAGTGCGTCTCGAGCGTCCCGTCCACCTCGCGGTACTCGGTGGCGCCGGCGACCCAGCGGACGTCGGGTTTCTCGAAGCGGGGGAGGGCGGCCTCGAAGGCGCCGGGGAGGTAGTAGTCGTCGCTGTTGATGTAGGAGATGACCTCGCCGGTGGAGCGTTCGATGGCGCGGTTGATGGCCCACGACTGGCCCAGGTCCGGTTCGCTGACCCAGTGCGCGAGCCGGTCGTCGTAGCGGCGCAGGATCTCGACCGAACCGTCGGTGGAGCCGCCGTCCATGACGATGTACTCGAGGTCGGGGTAGTTCTGGTCGAGCACCGAGCGCAGGGCGCGCTCGAGGTACTTGGCCTGGTTCAGCGACGGCGTGATCACCGTCAGCCGCGGCAGCGTCATCGCGCGACGGGACGCGCGATCACGTGATACGCGCGAGCCCCAGCCGGATCGATCGGCGTGCCGTCGGGGCGGCTGAGTGTGTATCCGGCGTCGAGGAGTTCTTGCCGAGACGCCCACCCTTCGTCGTCGTGAAACTCCACCGCCAGCACCGGCCGCGCCTTGCGCAGCAGGCGCCGCATCCCGGCCAGGACAAGGCCCTCTGCTCCTTCGACGTCGACCTTGACGAAATCGAGCCGGGCGCCAGGCTCGAACCAGCTGTCGAGCGAGACGGCCCGAACCTCTAGCACGGCGCGGGTCGGAACCCCTGCGACGTCGTGCCCGACGACGTTCCACTCGGTGCTGTGGTCGTGGCGGCCGGCGTACAGCGCGATCTGCTCAGTGCTGCCGTCGCTGACTGCCACGTTCACGACCTCGACCACCCCTGCGCGCCGAAAGCGGTCGCGAAGCTGCGCGGCGTTGTCGGGATGAGCTTCGAAGGAGACGACGCGACCCGTCCTCCCGACGAGGCGTACGAGCGTCTCGGTGACGTTCCCGACGTGCGCGCCTACGTCTGCACACGTCCAGCCCGGCTGCACGACTTGCTCGATCGCGGCCGTCAGCTCCGGCTCGTACGGTTCCTGCGACATGGGCGCTCGCGGCGCTCGGCGGAGCAAACGCTGCAGGGTGCCTCTCATGCCGCCTCGAAGTGGCGGTGGAACGACGCGAAGAAGCCCTCAGGAGAGATGCGTGTCTCCCAGAGCTGCCGGCACGCCCGCTGGCGGGCCTCGAACTCGGCCTCGTCGAGCGACTCGTGGAACTCGAGCACCCGGTCGCCGATCCGTTCGACGTCGGTCTCGTCCACCCAAACGCACTGGTTGCGCCATTCGATCTCGAAATCGAGGGGCAGCACGCAGTCGGTGTCGACGAACACGGGGATCCGGCCGAGGGAGAGCGTCTCGTAGAGACGGTAGGAAAAGTTCCCGATTCCTCGCACGCAGAGTACGTAGTCGCTGTCGACCATGTTCGCCACGTACTCGCGGCGCGCCTCCAGCAATGACCGGGTGTCGCCGACGGCGCCGGCCCAGAACGTCTCGCGGAGGATGAAGTTCGCCTCGAGGCGCCGGTCCTGGTCGACGGCAAGGAGCGCGAGCGTGCGCGGGTGTTCGCCGTGCAGCCCGCGCGTGACGTGCGTTTGCGGCCGGCCGAGAAAGCGCCGGACCGTGCTCCCCAACGTCCTCGTGGGAGCCCCGGCCATCGTGTTGCCGCAGAAGCTTACGACAGGGCACGCTCGCTTCGGCCGCAAACGGAGCCGACCTTCGAGGTAGCACGCGAGGAAATCCTCGCTCCAGGCCGGAAAGGCGAACTCGTTCGAACGCCGTTGCGAGCGGATCAGCGACGTGCGGAAGGTCGTGGCGTCGACCGGCAGGGGGTCGGTCGGGTCGGCGCCGCTGAAGATCACGGGCTCCTTTCCGGCAGCACGACATAGGGCGGCGAACTCCTCTCCCAGGTCGGCCGCCCGCTCACCCGCGGTCTCCCAGTTCTGCGGAAAGATCCCGACTTCGCAGTCGGGGAGTGAGGTCAGCCGGAGGAACGAGCCGCCGAGCTCTGCGTAGCGCTCGAAGCGTCCGGTGTCGGGAGGAGTCTCGGGATTGATGCCCCAGAACGGAGACAGGATGACCGCATGAGGAGTCGACTCCGACGCGAGGAAGCGTCGATCCGAGAAGATCGAGAACACAGTCAGTCTGAAGGCGATGTCACGAAACGCTTCGACTGAGCCGGAGCTCGGGCGCCTCGACAGGCTCGCTGCGCCAGGTGTGGTCGACGATGAAGGACCCGTGGGACTGGGCCGGCAGCCGGCCGGTGTCGAAGAAGTCGCCTTCCACCACCTCGAGAACGGCGGCGTTCTGGACCCAGTCGGCCATCTTTCCGTCGATCTCGCAAATCACGCTGAAGGTGTAGTGGCCGGGTGCCAGTGGCAGCTTCGGGATCGCGCACGTGAAGGAGCCCGCGGCCGCGAGCTCTGTGATGAGGTCTCCCGAATCGTCGTTCAGGCACTGGAAAAGAGGTTCCACGAGCGCCCCGTACACGGCGAACCCGACTCGAACGCGTCCCGGGCCGGGGGTGCCTTCGTAGACGAGCGAGATCTCGCACTCGCCGCCCGTCTGCACGGATCCCCCGCGTACGCTGATCTCGGTGAAACGGATCCGGCCGTCTCCCTGCCGATCGACGCGATTTCGCACGTCTACGCGCGCTGACGATTTTATGTCGTCGATGTAGCTGTCGATCACCTGGCGGGTCGGCCCGCGTGCGGTGATCTGGCCGTCGCGTAGATACATCGCTTCCGTGCAGAGCGCCGAGACGGCGGCGAGGTTGTGGCTCACAAAAAGGACCGTCCGGCCGCCCTCGGCCACCTCGCCCATCCTGCCGAGGCACTTCTGCTGAAACGCAAGGTCACCGACCGCGAGAACTTCGTCGACGATGAGGATGTCCGGCTCGAGATGGGCGGCGACCGCGAAGCCGAGTCGCACGTACATGCCGCTCGAGTACCACTTGACCGGCTTGTCGAGGTGCTGCTCAACGCCCGCGAAAGCGACGATCTCGTCGAGCCGCCGGTCGATCTCACTGCGGCTCATGCCGAGGAGCGTCCCGTTCAGGTACACGTTCTCCCGGCCCGTCAGCTCGGGGCTGAAGCCGGTGCCCACCTCGAGGAGCGCGCCGACACGCCCAGCCACGTCGGCGTATCCGCTCGTGGGCTCCGTGAGGCGTGCGAGGAGCTTGAGGAGCGTCGATTTGCCGGCGCCGTTACTGCCGATGATCGCCAGTGCCTCGCCACGCGGCACGTCGAAAGTGACGTCGCGAAGCGCCCAGAGTTGGCCCGGCCCCTTCTGTCCCCGTGCCCGGCGGCGTAGCCGTTGGAAGCCCGATTCGACCCGGCCGAGGCGATACCGCTTGCCGAGTCCGTGCGCGCTGATCGCGAGCCCGGGCCTCAAAGCAGGTCCACCATGATCCGCTCGGTGCGCCGGAAGACGAAGAGACCGGACACGGTGACGGTCACCGCGATCAGGATGCTCGCCCAGAGCGCCCAGAGGGTCCCGAAGGGCTGGCCGAGCAGCGACCACCGGAATCCCGCCACAACGGCCGTGAACGGGTTCAGGTCGAGCAGCCAGCGATAGGGCTTCGGGATGAAGCCCACCGGATAGATCACCGGCGTCGCGTATTGCCAGATCTGGACTAGGAACGGCACTCCGAAGACGACATCGCGATAGCGGGCCGTGAAGGAGGAGAGCCAGAGCCCGACACCGACCACGACGAGCGCCGCCAGGGCGAAGAATCCGGGCAGGAACACGATGTGCCAGCTCGGAGCCCGATGGAAGTAGAGGAAGAGTCCGAGCAGCACGAGCAGCCCGAGCAGGAAGTCGACGATCGGCGTGAGAGTTGTGGAGATCGGTACGAACAGCCGCGGGAAATAGACCTTCGTGATCACGTTGCTGTTCGTCACGAGACTCGTGGCCGTGTTGCTCAGGGCCGTCGCCACGTAGCCGAACGCGAGCACGCCGGGAGTTACCCACAGGGCGTACGGGATGTGAACGTTCTTTCCGGGGCTGATGTTGGCCAGGCCGCCGAAGATCACCGAGAAGACGACGATCGTCATCACAGGGCGGAGGATCGCCCAGAACGGCCCGAGATATGTCTGCCGGTACCGCGACTTGACGTCCCGCAGCACGAAGAACCGCACGAGCTCTCGGTACCGCCAGAGCTCCCCGAAATCGATGGGAACGTGCCAGCGCGATGCCTGGATTCGATAGCCGGCGGTCGGGCCGGGAGCCGTGTGCGCCGCGAGGGGCTGGGAATCTGTGGCCTGCACCCGGCAAGGATAGCCTCGCCTCCTGCCGCCCCAGCCTGCGCTCAGGACCGGGCGAACCGCCCCCCGAGCCAGCGTTCACGCAGGTGGAGGAGACCGAGACGCTTGCGCAACAGGTACTGCGCACGCAAAGCCGCGTGGAGGGCCCGGACGAAACGGTCCTGGATGCGTTCGGGCCACGTGAGCCCTCGGCGGAGCTCTTTCGCAACTTGCCGGTACTCACGATCGAAGCGTGCGCGGTCCGCCGATTTCGCCTCGGGCTGGAGGTATCGGACCGCAAGCGCCGACTCGACGGGCTGCGGCCGGAGCCCTGCCAGCGCGAGCCGAAGGCCGAACTCGGTGTCGAACACGAAGTCGAGGTCCTCGCGCAGGAGTCCGAACTCGTCGAATACGTCGCGCCGCCAGAAGGACGAGGCCTGCGGGACGTACCAGGTGCTCCGCACCCAACTCGCCCGTGACCCGCTCGGCACTATCGGCTCGAGCACGGCGTGTAGCGCCCCGTCGACCTCCCGATATTCGGTGGCGCCGGCGACCCAGCGGACCTCGGGGTCCCCGAAGCGGGGGAGGGCGGCGTCGAAGGCGCCGGGGAGGTAGTAGTCGTCGCTGTTGATGTAGGAGATGACCTCGCCGGTGGAGCGTTCGATTGCGCGGTTGATGGCCCACGACTGGCCCAGGTCCGGTTCGCTGACCCAGTGGGCGAGCCGGTCGTCGTAGCGGCGCAGGATCTCGACGGAACCGTCGGTGGAGCCGCCGTCCATCACGATGTACTCGAGGTCGGGGTAGTTCTGGTCGAGCACCGAACGCAGGGCGCGCTCGAGGTACTTGGCCTGGTTCAGCGACGGCGTGATCACCGTCAGCCGCGGCAGCGTCATCGCGGCGCGACGACGAACAGCCCGAGGGCGTAATACGAGGCGGAGCCGGCCTCGCCGAGGGCTTGCGCGCGCGGGACCGGCTCGAACCGCCCCGTCGGCTTGGCCCAGTACGCCTCCTCGCGGACATCCCAATGCTCGAGCAGTCGGGGCAAGCGCTGTTCGCCGTAGATCCGATGCAACGGCGTGTGCACGGCGTCCAGGCCGACGGGAAGCGTGAGCACCATGTCGCCGTCGGGCTTGAGGATCCTTGCCATCTTCTCCATCGCCCGCAGGTCCCCGTCGGAGTCGTCGGCGGAGCCGTAGCGGCCGGCCAGTCCGACGTGCTCGATCGAGGAGCAGTTGAGGATCTGATCGAACGAGTGGGGGTCGAAGTCCAGGAGGTTGAAATCGCCCTGCACGTACTCGACCCGATGCGGATGGAACAGATACTGCTCCGGCTCAAGGTCCACCGCCACGACCTCGTCGCCGGCGAACGCTGCGCCAAGCGCCATCATCCCGTTACCGGAGCCGAAGTCGAGCACGCGCCCAGATCCGCGTCGAACATGGGCGAGGGTCCAGGTCCACTCGATCTCCCGGTCGCCGGAGAGCGTCCGTTGCTCGGGGTGAGAGGCGGGCGCAGCTCTGAGGCGGTCGGACGCGCGCATGAGGTGGAAGCCCGCAAATGCCGTCGCCCGGACGAAGAAGTCGCGCACGGTCACGGCGGCGATGCTAGCCGGTGGGCGAGCGCGATCCGCTCGGTAGACTGCCGCTCGCCGCAGGTCCGAACCCGGGCCGCGACGAAGCCGCGTGATGCGTCGAGAGGGCCGAATCAGACGCTTCCTCGGACCTCCCGGCTCAGCCCGGCGGCGCCGGTTGGGGAGCCTGCCCGTTCTCGGCTCTGTTCTCGTTGCCGTGGTCAATGCCTACCGGAGTCTCCGCCGGGCGCGCGAGGAAGCGAGTCAGGCGCTTCTGCGCGCGCGCACCGATTTCAAGAACCGTCGCGCGGTGACGGCGCCGAACATCACAAGACGGAACACGCGCCGCGCCTACGAGCGCGTCTACGGCGACGATCGGCTGCTGAGCGAATACCTCGTGCCTGGACGCGTCGCCTTCTACGCCGAGGTGGCCGAGGCTGCCGCCGCGGGAGATCCGCGTTCTGTCGTCGATGTCGGGTGCGGGGCCGGGAACCTGCTGCAGGAGGTGGTCGAGAAAGCCGCGCCCGGCCGTGTCGTCGGCATCGACTACGCGGTCGCCGGCGTCCGGCGGGCCCAGAAGCTTGTCCCATCCGGCGAGTTCCATGCGCAGAGCCTCTACGACGTGAGGCTGCCCGAGACGTTCGACCTCGTGCTGTGCACGGAGGTACTCGAGCACCTCAGCGATCCAGACGCAGCCATGGACGTGCTCACGCGCCTCTGCGCGGCCTCCGGCACGATCCTCATCACTGTCCCTGACGGCGCGGAGGACGAGTGGGAGGGCCATCGCAACTTCTGGTCGGAGGGTGAGCTCGAGGGGTTCCTTCGGCGGTACGGCGATGTTGAAATCTCGAGAATGCGCGCCGACCCGATGTCACTCCTAGCGGTCGTTCGGCCCCGACCATGATCGCGGTCGACAAGCGCGGGCGGCTCGGCAACCAGATGTTCCAGTACGCGTTCGGCGTCGCCGTCGCTGACCGACTCGGTACCCGACACGCCTATGACACGAGCGAGCTCGAGCCCTACTTCGCCCTCCTCGAGTCGCCCTTGGTCATGGCGGCCACGCGGAAACTGGTGCGAGCCTACGATCGAGTCTTCGAGCTGCAGCGTCGAGAGGTCGAAGCGGACGACCGGGAGGATCCCGGTGGCGTTCTCGCGAGCGCGGCGAACAACACCTTCTACGGCGGCCACTTCTACTCGGAGCAATTCTTTCGGCCGGCAGCGGGCGCCGTCCGGCGGGCCTTCGCGGTCCGTGATGGACACGTCAAATGCTTCCGGTCGAAATACGGTTCGCTGCTCGAGGGCGGTTACGTGGCTGCGCACGTGCGCCTCTCCGACTTCTTCACGTACCGCGACGACGTCACGCTTCGGCCGGGCTACTATCGGCGCGCAATCGACACGCTCGCCGTCGACCTGCCGGTCGTCGTCGTGTCGGACGAGCCCGAGCGGGTACGCGCCGCCTTCGACGCCGATCCCCGCATCCGCGTGGAGGCCAATGCCGAAATCATCGACTTTCTGCTGCTGAGGCACGCCACGCACGTAATCTCGAGCAATAGCTCGTTCGCGTGGTGGGCCGCCTGGTTGAACGACAATCCCGGCCTCCGGGTGATCGCCCCGCGCTGGTGGCTCGGGATGCACGCGGAATGTGAGATTCCGGTCAAGGTGATTCCTACGGCGTGGGAACAGATCGAGCCGAGATGTCCGGAGGACGGCGCATGGCCTTTCGTTTGACGACCGGCCCGAAGTGGATGGTGGGCCAGGCGCTGCGTAACGCGAAGGGCGGCGTGAGCAGGCGCGCGGCTCGGCTGGAGCAGTGGCGTCGCTTCTGGCGCTCGTACCGACGTTATTCGGAGATGCCGGGGAGTGCTGCGTCGGTCGACTTCCTGTTCCCGTGTCTTGGTGAGGACACGGGCGAAACCCCGGTCGAACCGACGTACTTCTTCCAGGACGCCTGGGCGTTCGAGAAGATCTACGCCGCGCGCCCTCGTCAGCACGTCGACGTCGGCTCACACCACCGGTTCGTCTCCTTTCTGTCGAAGGTCGTGCCCACGACCATGGTCGATGTTCGCCCGCTCCAGGCCCACATGGAAACCATCGGCTTCGTCGAGGGAACGATTCTCGAGCTGCCGTTCCCCGACGCTTCCCTGCCCTCGGTCTCCTCGATCTGTGTCGTGGAGCACGTCGGGCTGGGCCGGTACGGCGACCCGCTCGATCCGCACGGGACGGAGAAAGCGATGGCGGAACTGAGACGCGTCGTCGCTCCCGGCGGCGACCTCTACGTGTCACTGCCGCTCGACGATGTCGATCGCGAGCACTTCAACGCTCACCGGGTCTTCACCGAGGAGACCGCACTAAGCATGTTCGAGCCGTTCGAGGTCGTCGAGAGCCGTTACATCCACGGCTACTCCTTCGTCGAGGAGCGGCAGCCGGGCCCCGGTGTCGGCTGCTATCACCTCCGGCGGCCAGCGGCGTAGCCGGCCAGCCGCCGGAGCCGGCCGGACGGAGAGCTCGCCGGTTCCTCTTGGCCGATCACTGATCCGGCCAATCGAGCCTCCTCCCCCGCGGCCCAGGCCTGCTCGGCATGCCGCATGCCGAAGTCGTCGACCAGGTCCTTCGCCTCAGGTGGAACGCAAAGGATCAGGTCGTGGAGCATTGTCACGTGCGCCGTGGGGCGCGCCTGGCGAAGCGCATCTATCACCTCGACGAGCGTCGGCCACTTGTCGGGCTCGCGACTGGCGGCGAAGAGGCGGGCGTCGTCGACGAGGAGGCAGTCCGCGGGATGTGCGGGAATCGCGGCGATCTCCTCGAGCACCGGACAGGGGTTCTCCTCTCCGGCGGTGTCGAGCCCGCTCCAGTGCGCATCGAGCCAGTAGAGGGTCGGTGCCGGCTCGAGCCGCTGTAGAACCGTCGGGGACGCGCCGTGCTCGGCGGTGACGTTCGGGACGTCGGCGAGGTCCGTGCGCGCCTGCTCGAAATAGTGGTCTGAGAGCTCGATCGTGACGACCGAGGGAAACATCGCGGCCAGCGCCCGTGCACCGCCTCCGAGGAAGGTTCCGGTCTCCACGGCCCTCTCGAGCCCGAGCCGATCTCGCAGGCCGGCGGCCAACTGGTAGGGGAGAGAGCCGATGGCGAGACGGTAGCGTGGTCGCCGTGCGGGAGGTCGAAGATCAGGTCCGCGACTTCTACGACCAGAAGGGCTGGCAGGCGGAAGCCACAGGTCCCGACGCGGTGTACTCCGACGCCGAGCTCTGGGAGGATCTGCGCCCCTGCGCGGCCGAGTACGTGTCGGCGTGCCGCCGCAAGGTGCTCGAGTTCCTGCCGCCTAAGGGCGAGCTGCTCCTCGACGCCGGCTCCGGGCCGATTCAGTATCCGGAGTACCTCGAGTACTCGACCGGCTTCGCAAAGCGGGTGTGCGTCGACCTGTCCCAGCGCGCGCTGGACGAGGCCCGCGCGAAGCTCGGAGACCGCGGCGAGTATGTCCGCGGGAGCCTGCTCGACCTTCCCTTCTCCGACGACTCCTTCGACGCGGCGGTGAGCCTGCACACGATCTACCACGTCGACAAGGATCAGCAGGAACGCGCGGTGCGCGAGCTGCTTCGTGTGCTGAAACCCGACGCCCGCGCGGTCGTCGTCTACGCAAACCCAGACCGGCTGGCAGCTCGTCTCAAGAGGCTCGCTCGAAGACGACCGAACTCGGGGTCCGGGCCGATCTACTTCTTCGCCCACCCCCTCTCGTGGTGGGAGAGATTCTCCGACGAGGCGGCCGTCGAGATCGTCCCTTGGCGCTTCCTCAATGCAAACGAGTCGCGGAGGCTCATCCCGGACAGCGCGATCGGCGTCGGGTTGTTCCGCGCGCTGCTCGCGTTCGAACGGGCTTTTCCGAGCCACGCGACGAGGTGGGGCTGCTATCCGATGATCGTCCTCACCAAGCACGCTCGGGGGTAACCGTGCCGGGCGAATCTGCGCTCGTGTCGATTCTGACGCCCTCCTTCGAGCAGGGCCGTTTCCTGCCCGACTGCCTCACATCTGTCTCCCGCCAGACCTACCCGCGCATCGAGCAGGTGGTCGTCGACGGTGGCTCGACCGACGGCACACTGGACGTCCTGGAGTCTGCCGGGGAAGGAGTTCGTTGGGTCAGCGAGCCCGACGATGGTCAGGCGGACGCCGTCAACAAGGCGTTCGCGGCGAGTCAGGGCGAAATCGTGGGCTGGGTCAACAGCGACGACGGCCTCTTCGCGGTAGACACCGTCGAATGCGTGATCGCCGCGTTCGCCAAGCATCCCGACGCGGGGGTCGTGTACGGCGACGCCGCGCTCGTCGACGAGAGCGGGCGGATCGTCCGGCATCACCGCTCGCGCTGGCCGACGGGCTCGCTGCCGCTCGTCTCGCCGATCGTGCAACCGGCCGCCTTCTTTCGGCGCTCGGTGATCGAGCCGGACGAGCCCGTGCTGCGTGTCGACCTTCACAGGTTCCTCGACTACGAGCTCTGGCTTCGACTGCACAGCCGTGGAGTGCGCTTCGTGCACCTTCCGGCCGTCGTCGCAGTCGATCGCGACCATGCGCAGCGCAAGGTGAGGACGACGGACGAGATCCTCATTCGCGAGAGCTCGCGGCTCGTCGAGGAGTACGGTGCGATCTTTTCCGTGCCGCGCTTTCGTCGAGTCGGCGGTCTACTACGACGGGTGCAAGGGTTGCCCGTCGTCGCGCGCTGGGAACGGCATGAGCCGGCCTTCCCGTGGCGAACGGATGGACGGCTCCGTCGGCTCACGCGCCAGGTCGCGAAGCTCGACCCGGTTCAGCTCACCGCCGAGCAGCGTCGGTTTGGCCGAGATCTTTCCTGACTGCCTGCAGGGTCAGCTTGTTGCCGATCCCGCCCGCGAGGGCGTTGAAGGCTCGCAGTGCCATAGCCGTCACGGTGCGTACGCCCGGCTGCGAGAGGAAGCGAGCCGCTCGCCCCGGCTCGTGCCGGTAGACCATGGCGTAGCGCTCGTTTTTGACGACGTCGAAGCCGGCGGCCGATACCTCCGCGGCCAGCGTGTCCGGGTCCACGCGCGCGATGAAGTTGCCGGCCTCCTCGTAGTGCTCGGAGAGTCCGACCCGAGCCGCGAGCATCGTCGCCCGGGCCCTCGCGGGCTCGTTGATCGAGATAGCAAGCCGGCTGGTCCTGAGCATCTCGCGGATCCCTGCCTGCGGCGAATCGAGATGGTGGAGCCCGTCGTGGACGTAGAGGAGGTCGACGGACCGGTCGCGGAATGGAAGCGCCTCGGCGTCTGCGACCACCGGCAACACGTCGAACCCGTAGCGAGCCGCGCGCTCGCGCGTTCGCTGTGCCGCGCCGAGCGAGATGTCGGTGGAGATGACCGCGGCGCCGGTGCCGGCGAGAAACTCGGCATCCATTCCGGAGCCGCCGCAGACCGTGGCGGCCGTCAGCCGGTTGGTGGGCACCGGCAGGGCGTCGATGCTGCGACGAAACTTCTCCGCAAGCAGCCAGCGGTAGAGCCACGGTGTTCCGTGCGGTCGGCTCAGCTCGAACTCGGGGTCGGCCTCGTCGAAGAAGCTCGCCTGAAATTCCTTTTGCGCGTTCTCACGGTCCCCCGCCACGGTACGGAGGACGGCGATGCCGTCGGTGATCTCGTAGGCGGCGTCGCATCCAGTGCAGCGGGTTACGTCCCCCTGCCACTCGAGGTCGCTTCGGCACTGGGGGCAGACGAGCAGCTGCAAAAGGGCTTCGGCTTGCACGGTTCGCTCGGCGCAGGCTAGCCTCGCGGCGCTTCGATGAAGGTTCTATGCGTCGTCCACTCGCCGTACTTCGGCGGACCGCACAACGAGGCGCTGCGGCTGAGAGAGCCGCTGCGCCGCCGCGGGTGGGAGATCGAGGTCGCGATCCCCGACGAGCCTGGCTCGGCTGCTGCGCGGCTCGAGGCGGCAGAAGTGCCTGTGCACCTTCTCCCGCTCTCGCGCCTGCGCGCCTCGCCCGATCCGCGGCTGCTCTGGCGGTTCGCCCGCGAATTCGGACCGACGGTACGCGGGCTCGAAGCTGCGATCCGCGACACAGGCGCCGATGTCGTCCAGATCGGCGGCCTCGTCAATCCGCACGCCGCCTTCGCCGGTCGGCGCACCGGCGCCGGTGTCGTGTGGCAGATCGTCGACTCGCGCGCCCCGACGCCGCTCCGGCTTGCCGCCATGCCTCTAGTCCGTCGCCGCGCCGATGCCGTCATGTTCGACGGCGAGGCTCTGATCGAGCTCCACGGTGGCCGCGAGTCGCTCCCGGTCCCCGCGTTCGTCTACTTCCCTCCGGTGGACACACGTCGCTTCGCGCCGTCTGCCGAAAATCGCCGTGCCGTGCGGGAGGAGCTCGGGATCCCGCCGGACGCACCGGTCGTCGGCACCGTTTCGAGCGTCAATCCGATGAAGGGATTGGAGCACTTCGTGGAAGCCACGGCCCAGGTCGCCGCCTCGCGTCCCGACACGTGGTTCGTGGTCGTCGGTGGCGCCCCCGAGACGCATCGCGCGTACCGGGAACGGCTGCGCCGCCGGGCCGAGGAACTCGCCCTGCCGAACGGGATCATCTTCGTCGGCGAGCGGAACGACGTCGAGCGGTGCTATCCGGCCTTCGACGTCCACCTCATCACGTCGGTGCCCCACTCGGAGGGAACGACGACGACGGCCATGGAGGCCCAGGCGTGCGGTGTCCCCGTGATCGCGACGCGAGTTGCGGCGGTCGCCGAGGTTGTGGACGACGGCGTAACGGGACTGCTCGTGCCGCCCGAGCAGCCGGCGGCGATCGCCCAAGCCGTCCTCCGGCTCTTGAGCGACGAAGCGCTTCGACTGCGAATGGCGGCTGCCGGCAGGGAAGCTGCACTCGAGCGGTTTGACGTCGAACGAGTGGTGGACGTCTATGTCCGAGCCTACGAAGCCGCGCTCGCACGCGCCGCCTCCCGCCGGTCTACTTGAGCCCGATGGAGGAGATCAATGTGATCATCGCGGATCGGTCAGCCGCTGTCGCATGGTTCCCGACCCACAAGATCGCCCAATAGTTCTGCCCCTTCACCTTGAAGAACAGGAGCCCCCGATTGAGGTCGGAGACATCCAATGGCAAATCCACAGGGAAATTCAAAGTTCGCGGCGGGGGTCCAGGCTGGTGGTGAGGTGCCTTGTACAACTCGAAGAGAACGCCGCGCGGCCGCAACGACGCGCCCGATGCGCCCACCCTGGCGTTCAACCCGCTGACTTCGGGATTCGGCTTGAGCGGGTAGCTCGCCACCACGATGCCGTGCACCCGGGTGCCGTGGACACCGGTGATCGCCGGGTCCGAAGTCTCGAAGTTGCGCCGATAGTAGGAGAGCGGGTAGTTGAATTTGAGATCACCGACCACTCCCGGCAGCGTCGGGATAGCCGTCGGTAGGTTGAGAGGTCTCGTGAAGCCGAAGGCGCCGACCCCAAGGCAGATGACGGCAATGGCCGGAATCGCGTAACGCAGGCGGAGCACAGACGGCTCACGTGCGACGCGCGTGCTCAGGATCCCGACTGCGAAGGCGTTCAGCGGATTGACCTGGAGATGTGTCGCGGCGGCGAGGGCCGTGAAGAGCCCGAGGAGCGGCAGCCCTGCGTAGATGACGAGTGAGGGGTCGCGCTGCCTGCTCGCCGCCTCGAGGGCGCCAATCGCCAGGACGCAGAGGCCCAGGAAGAAGGCGCCCAGCCACGCAAATCCCAGCAGGCCATTCTTCAGGAGAAACTCGAATGGAAGCAGGTGCACTTCCTGCACGTGCGCGACATCGCGGCCTCCGCTGAGCAGGGACTGCTGAAACACGGGCGATGCCCCCGTCTCGTCGATCGTTGCGCCGAAGCCTCGACCGAGAACGAGCGACGGCGTCGAGCGCTTCGCTTCCGTTTGAACCTGCTGCGCCTCGAACGTACGGCCCGTGGCCGAAGGATCCGGCCCTTGGTAGCGCCCTTGGAGGGTCCTACCGTCGGTCGTGAAACCCACGAACACGATCAAGGCGACCACTGCAAGAGCGACGATGAGCCACTGCGGGACGATGCGCCAAACCCGGACGACGAGGTACCCGACGATGGCGAGCGCCCCGGCGAGCTCGATCGCGGTGGTCGAGCCGGATCCATTCCGGACCGCTTGAGCCTGGGTGGCAAGCAAGACTACGGCGAGCCCGACCATGAGCAGGCTTGCCCTCCGCGGTTGGAGGACGAGGAACCCGACGGCGGCGGCGCACGCGGCTCCCAAGAACGTGTAGAGCGGGGGCGTGACTCCGCCGAGGAGCTCGATGTTCGCAACAGCCAGCAGTAGGAGCAGTCCGACGAGCTCCCCCGCCGAGGCGCGCGCGGCGTCCGCGTCGACGAGACGCCCGGCGAGGTACATGAACACGAAAAAGACGACGTAGCCGAGGTCCTGGGCGATGTATGTCTTCGACGCGCCATGTGCGGCCCCGAGGGCTAGGCCCGGCACGATCAGGGCGGCGTACGCCACCACCATCCAATCCATCGGCCGCGTCTGGGGCAGGAAAAGTGATCGGTTCGGCCAGAGGGCCTGCGGGCTGCGCAACTCGGCCGGGAGGGCGAGGATCACCAGGGGGGCGAACAGCACGACCATGAGGGGCAGGCCGATACGGGTCTCGAGCCCGTCGATGGCGAAAGATCCCAGGCTCCCCATGATGTGCTCGAGCAGCCAGGTGGAGGCAACGGGTACCGCGAACATTCCGGCGACGAGGGCTCGGAAGTAGCGGCGCTGAGCATCCCTCGTCAGAACACAGACGAGGAGAATGGCCCCGACCGCCACGACTGCAGTGCCCGCCGCGGCCAGCTTCCGATCGGTTCCCGGCTGCGCCAACGCGATGACCGCCGAACCGAGCAGCCAAAAGGCTGCTATTCCCATGGTGCTGCGAAGCCGGATGCCGCGAGTCGGGCGGTCGGCCACGACGGCGGCTGACGCGAGACCCTCGTCAGCCCTCACGATGGACGAGTGTAGCCCTCGTTCCGGCGAGCCGCG
>DATFHC010000188.1:0-18854 GCA_035248765.1 Gaiellaceae bacterium | reverse complement strand
TGTTCGAGCGCCACGGCGGTCGGATCTACAACTACTGCTTCCGGCGCACCGCCGACTGGGCGCTCGCCGAAGACCTGACCTCCGCCACGTTTCTCCTCGCCTGGCGCGGCCTCCGCCGCGCGCCTCTGCAGGCGGAGAGCGCGCTACCGTGGGCGGCCTACCTCGCCTCCGGCGTCGTCAACTCCACCTCCGACACGACGTCGGCGATGCCCTAGACGCTAGGAGGTAAGCGAGAGGAACTGGAAGGCCGGCTGGCCCTCCGCCGCGAGGAAGGCTGCGGCACCAGGTGAACGCCGGACCTTGGTCGTCGCGCTCTTGATCGGGAAGGCGTGCGTCAGGGCGTGCCAGCCGCCGCCCGCCTGGTGCGCGATCGAGACCTTGCGGAAGCGATAGAGGAAGGTGTTGCACATGCCGCCGCTCCCGCCGTCCCAGCTCTCGGCCGTCGCGATCGGGCTCCAGCGGTTGTGGCTCTCGGGGAGGTAGATCGCGGGCGACACGGGCTTGTGGTTCAGCCACACGCGCCAATGGTTGGGCTGGTGGTGCATCTCGAGCACGGTCACCTTGGCCACCGTTCCCACGGGGAGGTTGGCCGCGACCTGGTGGTAGGTCGGATAGCGGCCCGGCTGCGCGACCTCGTAGTAGATGTCGCTGCCGTCGATGCCGGGGAACCCGCTCAAGCCGATCTGGAGCCACTCGTTCGTGCCGCCGGGGCCCAGGCCGGGACCGCCGACTCCGACCCAGCCGGCGACGTGGCCGTTGAAGACATCGAATGCGTCGAGGGGCGAGATCGTCGCGGAGATCCCGTAGGCGTTGCTGGGCGATGCGAGGCCGGCGTACGAGTAGCCGGTGCTGTTACCGCAGGCGAGTGCGCGTGCCGCGCCGCCGCCGAGGGCGACGGTGGCGACTGCTGCGGTGAGGAGGAGGAGGCGGAGAGTCTTCGTCATCGGGAGGGAAGTGAGCCGCGTTTCCTTGCCACGAAGAAATCGGCTGCCCGGGCGAGGATTCGCCTCCCTCGTTCGAGTGAGTGGTCGCGGGCGTAAGCGGGACTCGCCGCCGTCCGGGCGGGCCTTAGTCGTACGGGTGGCCCGTACTAGCTCTTCGAAGAGGTTCCGGACGCAGCCTTGGGCCTACGACTACGAGAGGAGAGTCGTCTGGCCGGACGAGGAGCGTGCTTCTGGCCATTTACCCGGAGGGGCAAGGCACGTAAATGAGACCAGCGAGCGCGCCGCGAGACCAGGTGGGTGGGGTCACCCGCACCTTCACGCCGCGGGTGACCGGGTGATGTCCGGGCTCGAGGCCTCAGCGGTCGTCGATCGGGCTCTCGACGAGCCCGTTCTGGTACGCGAGGCGGGCGGCCTCGGTGCGATTCGATACGCCGAGCTTGCGGTAGATATTCGTGAGGTGGAACTTGACGGTCTGTTCGGCGACCCACAGCTCCTTGCCGATCGCCTCGTTCGAAAGGCCGCGGGCGAGAGCGGAGAGGATCGCGGTCTCGCGCTCGGTGAGTCCGGCGGCGCGCGCAGCGCTCTCACCGGGATCCGGCAAGCCGATCGCGCTGTAGACCGTCCCCTCGACCGCCTGACGGAGTGCGGAGGGCAAATCGATCGGGTTGATGCTCTTGACGATGAAGGCGCTCGCGCCGCGCTTGAGCACGGTCTGGATCACGTTCTCGTCGGTCGAGACGGAGAGGACGACGACCTTCACCTCGGGGTGCTGCTTGCGGATCCGGCTGAGGCAGGCGAGTCCGTCGGCGCCCGGCATGCGCAGGTCGAGCAGGACGACGTCCGGATTCGTGCGGCCGACCATCGGCAGCACCTGGGAGCCGGAATTGCATTCGCCGACGACCTCGAAGTCCGGCGCGTCGTCGAGCGCCCGTTTCACTCCTTCGACGATCAGTCTGTGATCGTCCGCAATCAGAACTCTCATAGGAACATCGTAGTCGGCGAAGCAGTCGTCTCCCAGGTAGCCGCGCCGTGAACGCGGTCGCCCCGGCGAGGCGCGCTCACGTGCTCATCGCGGCCGAGCGGCTGCCGACCCGGGTCGGACTGCGCCTCGCGCTCGAGCCGGGGGCACGCTGCACGGAAGCCGACGACGCCGAGTCGGCCGTGGATGCGGCGGTTCGCGACCGTCCCGACGTGTGTCTGCTCGGGCTCGACGGCGCGGGCCAGGGCCTTCGTGCTGCGAACGAGATCGCCTCCCGGGTCCCGACGGCCGCAGTGATCCTCCTCACGAATCGGCTGGACGAGGAGGAGTTCATGGCGGCAATGCGTGCCGGCGCGAGCGGCTACCTGACGAACAGCCTCGATCCCTCACGCCTGTCGCATGTCGTGGAGGGCGCGATGCGCGGTGAGCCCGCCGTGCCGCGGAAGTTCGTGTCGCGGCTCCTCGACGAGCTGAGGACACGCGACCGCAGGCGCTCGGTTGTCCTCGAGGGAAGAGGCCGCGTTGCACTCACGGCCCGCGAATGGGACGTCGTCGACCTGCTGCTCCGCTCGGCGACCACATCGGAGATCGCGGCCGAGCTCGGGGTCGCACCCGTCACGGTCCGCCGCCACCTCGGATCGGTGGAGCAGAAGCTCGGTGTCACGACCCGCGCCGAGGTCGTGGAGCTGCTCGGCGCAGCGACTGCAGCCGTCTAGCCGCCTACGCCGCGGGCAGCGTGAAGGAGATGCAGGCGCCGCCCTGAGGACGGTTCTCGGCCCAGATCTTCCCGCCGTGGGCTTCGACGAGGCCCCGGGCGATCGCCAGACCGAGACCGGCTCCGCTGCCGCTACGCGCGCGGTCGGCTCTCCAGAAGCGCTCGAACATCCGTGCCGGCGCTTCCTCCGGCAGACCCTCGCCGCTGTCCTCGACGCACAGGAGCAGGTCGGAGTCGCGACGCTCGACTCGCACGGCGATCGAGCCGTCGGTCGGCGTGTGGCGGAGTGCGTTCGTGACGAGGTTGAAGAGGACACGCTCGAACTTGTCCGGCGCGAGCTCGGCCTCCACCTGCTCGTCGACCTCGGCGCTCAGCTCGATGCCGCGGGCCTCGGCCTCGGGCCGGAGCATCCGCAACGCCGACGCGACGAGCGGCGCGACCGGCATCCGCCGCACCTCGAGCGTCAGCGCTCCGGCATCGATCCGCGCGAGCTCGAACAGGTCGTCGACGAGCGCCGAGAGCGTCCGCACCTGGGCTCGCAGGGTGGGGAGGTAGTCCTCGGCCGACGCGAGGCCGTCCTCGATCGCCTCGAGCATCGCCTGCAGTGACGCGATCGGGGCGCGGAGGTCGTGACTTGCCCACGCGACGAGTTCGCGGCGGGCGTCGAAGAGCTGCTCGAGACCGGCGGCCATCGCGTTGAACGAGGCCGCGAGCTCCGCTATCTCCCGGGCACCACCTGCGGGCGCCCTCGCCGACAGGTCGCCTGCGGCCAGCGAGTGGGATGCCGCGCCGACACGGCGCAGTGACGCTGTGATCGAACGGGCGAGCACGAGCGCAGCGAACACGGCCGCAGTCGCCGATCCGGCTGCGACGGCGAGGATCTTCACGTCGGCGCCCATATGGAACATCACCCAGCCCGAGAGCAGCACGGCCGCGAGCGGCACCGCGACCGCGATCAGCGCGAGCCCGGCCAGCTGCACGCCCACGGTCGGTGCACGCTGCAGGAGATAGGCCAGAACGAGCCCCGAGACGAGGCTGCCGGCGGCGACTACGAGGGCGAGCTGGATCACGGGTCCAACCGGTAGCCCACGCCCCACACGGTGTGCAGGTGGACGGGCCGGCCCGGGTCGGCTTCGATCTTCTCCCGCAGGCGCCGCACGTGGACGGTCACCGTGCCCGTGTCGACGGCTGCCTCGTAGCCCCAGACGCGGGCCATCAGCTGGTCACGGGAGAAGACATGGCGAGGATGCGAGGCGAGGAACCAGAGGAGCTCGAACTCCTTCGCCGTGAGCTGGACGGCGGAGCCCGCACGGCGCGCCTCGCGGCTGCCCCCGTCGAGCTCGATCTCGCCGAACGCGATCGTCTTACGCGCGGGTGAATCTCCGTCGCTGCGGCGGAGGACCGAGCGCACGCGTGCTGCGAGCTCGCGCGGCGAGAACGGCTTCGTCACGTAGTCGTCGGCGCCGAGCTCGAGGCCCACGATCCGGTCGGCTTCCTCGCCGCGCGCCGTGAGCAGGATCACGGGCAGGCTGGAGCGGCCGCGGATCCAGCGGCAAAGCGAGAGCCCGTCCGTCCCCGGGAGCATCACGTCGAGCACGACAAGGCTCGGCTCGCGCTCCTCGATCAGAGCGCGGGCGACCTCTCCGTCCGACGCCGTCAGCGTCCGGAAGCCGTCGCGCTCGAGGTAGCGGACGACGACGTCGCGGACGATCGGCTCGTCATCGACGACGAGAACGGTCTGCATCGGCGAATTCTGGCTTCCAGGGCGTGTGGTGTCGCGCCCGCGGCCAGTCGACCTGGACGTCGTCCGGGTTCCACTTCGGGTGGTGGCGCACGGCCCATTCGACGCGGACGTCGCCGAGCGTCATCCCCCGTAGCGCGTGGCGCGTGGCCGGGTGAATCAGCGCGAGGTAGAGGTGGCCGACGAGAAGCGCGAGCGAGACGTACATCAGGCCGTCGTGGAGGATCACGGTGCTTGCGAAGCGCAACCGCGTGTCCTGCTCTCCGAACCAGAGCAGGAGCCCGGACACCCCGAACAGGATCGTGAACGCCGCGGTCAGGATCGCGTTGATCTTCTGGCCGGCGTTGAACCTGCCCTGCGGGGTCTTGCGCCCGCGAAGCCACAGCAGGTCGTCGCGGTCGAAGCTGTCGAGCTCGCGCGCGGTGGCGAGCAGCCGGCGCCCGCCGAGCACCAGGACGGCGGCAAGGGTGGCGAGCCAGCCGACTCCTCCCCAGAAGTGGATGCCCTGGATCGTCTGCCGCCGCGAGACGAGCATCGAGAGGCTCGGCAGGTAGAGGATCAGCCCCGTCACCAGGAGGAAGAAGAAGCCCGCCGCGTTGAGCCAGTGCAGCAGCCGCTCCGCCGGAGAGAACCGCTTGACGTAGCCGGCCTTCATGTGCCGTACCCGTTCGAGCGGCCGACCCAGGCGTCGCGGTCGTAGCCGAGGTTCTCCCAGTAGCCGTCGATCGACTGCGGCACGACCTGGATCTCTTGCAGCCACTTGACGTTCTTGTAGCCGTACATCTCGGGGATCACGAGCCGCACCGGCGCTCCGTGCTCCTGCTTCAGCGGCTTGCCGTCCATCTCGTAGGCGAGCATCACGTCGTGGAGGGAGGCCTGGCCGAGCGTCAGGTAGTCGACGTACGGCACCTCCATCGAGACGAACTGGAGGGCGTGCCCCGAGCTCTGCGGCTTCGCGGCGGCGAGGACGTCATGGATCCGGACGCCGCCCCAGTGGACGTTGTTCACCGTCCAGCCGGTGACACAGTGGAAGGTCGAGACCTGATCGACGCGCGGCAGCGCGCGCAGCTCGTCATAGCTGAGGGAGACCGGGTTGTCGACGAGGCCGCCGATCTTCAGCCGCCAGGTGGCGCGGTCGAAGGTCGGCATGTTCCCGGAGATCGTGTAGATGCGCCAGCCGCTCGAGGGGATGATCGGCGCGATCGCCTCGGCGACGGGGGAGATGACGCCGCTGACGTGATCCCACGCCGCCTTGCCCCAGTAGAGCGAGGAGGCGCCGCCCACGACCGTGGCGAGGAACAGCCTCCGCCCGTAGCGGCGAGGCTCCTCTTGAGGGGCGACCAGATCGTCCATCTACATATGTGCCATTCCTGCGAAGAGCCTCCCGCGCAGATCGCCGGGATGGCCCTTCGTCGCAACCCAGACCCAGTAGTTACCGGGCTTAGACTCGATCAGGGCGAGGGATTTCTTCGCGACCATCGCGCAGCCCTTTGCACGGTACATGTGACCCAGGCGGGCGACAATCATCCCGCTCTTGTCGCGGACGGTCGCGCTGAGGACGTGCATCGTGCTCAGCTCGAACTTCCAGCAGAGCTGGTGCTGTGTCGCGTGCGCCTGGAGGTTGACGATGCCGTGCTCACCCATGCCCGACAGCCGTGCGCCGAGCTCGGGGTGCATCATCCCGGCCGTCGCGGCCGGGACCGCAGCGAGTGCGACGGTTGCGACGACGGCGGCTGCCCATCTCTTCGAGCGCATCAGTACTCCTTTCGACGGGAGGAAGCGGATGGATCGAAGGATCGGCGGCCAGCATTGCCGCCGGGTAAGCGACGCCTTACGGGTTCCTTAAATCGACCCGGGCAAGAAAGGCGCGGACCGTGGCCAGGTAGCGCTCCGTCTCCTCGATCAGGGCCAGGTGTGCGCTCTCCTCGAAGATCACGAGCTCGGCGTCGGGCAAGGACTGCGCGATCGTCTCGGCCTGCCGAGGTGTCGCCTCGTCATGGCGTCCGCACATGACAAGCGCCGGGACGCGGATCTTGTCGAGCCGCGGCGTCACGTCCCAGCCGGCGAGGACTCCGGTCGGATGCGCCTCGCTCGGTCCCCACATCGTGTTGTAGACCTCGAGATTGGTCGCCCGGATCACCTCCTCGACGATCGGCGGCCACGGGTCGAGCCGACAGAGGTGCCGGTGGAGGAACTCGAAGATCGCGGTTTCGTACTCGGGGTCGTCCGTGGTGCCGGCGGCCTCGTGTGCGTCGAGCGGCTCGCGGATCTCGGCAGGGAGCGCGGCGCGGAGGCGAAGCGACTCCTCGCGCCAGAGCGCTGCGCTCGAGAGCGTCGACGAGAGGACGAGGCTCACGAGACCGGCCGGCTGTGTCAGGGCGTACTCCTGCGCGAGCATCCCTCCCCAGGACTGCCCGAGCAGGTGCACGCGGTCGAGGCCGAGCGCGTCGCGGACGTTAGCGAGCTCGGCGAGAAAGAGCTCCATTGTCCAAAGCGAAGGGTCGGACGGCTGCGACGAGCTGCCCGACCCGAGCTGGTCGTAGAGGACGACCCGCCGCTCGTCTCCCAGCTGTTCGAGCGGAGTGAGGCCGAGATGCGTCGAGCCGGGGCCGCCGTGCAGGCAGAGGAGCGGCACGCCGGGGCCGTCGCCGACCGAGCGGAACCACGTCTCGTGGCCGCGGAACGGGATCCGTCCTTCCTCGGTCTGCACGGCTACTCGGGCGTGACGTAGGCAGCGGTGAGCCCACCGTCGACGACGAACGTCGCTGCGTTCACATAGCTCGACTCGTCGCTTGCGAGGAAGAGCGCGGCGTTGACGATCTCGCGAGGCTTGGCCATGCGCCCCATCGGGACGTGGACGAGCCGGCGCTCCGCAGCGCCGGGGGTCTCGCTCCAGATGCGCAGCAGGAGCGGAGTTTCGACCGGGCCCGGGCAGAGCGCGTTGACGCGCACACCCTGGCGCGCGAACTGCACGCCGAGCTCCTTGCTCAGCGAGAGGACGGCGCCCTTCGACGCCGTGTACGAGATCTGCGAGGTGGCCGCGCCCACGAGCGCGACGAAGGAGGCGACGTTGATCACCGAGCCGCCGCCGCGCTCGAGCAGGTGCGGGATGCCGTGCTTGCAGCAGAGGTAGACGCCGCGCGTGTTCACCGCCTGCACGCGCTCCCACGCCTCGAGATCGGTATCGAGGATCGAGTCGTCGTCGGCGGGGGAGATGCCGGCGTTGTTGTAGAGGACGTCGATACCGCCGAACCGTTCTGCGGCCGCTGCGTACATCGCCTCGACGGATGCCTCGTCGGAAACGTCGACCTGCACCGCGAGTCCGCCGACCTCGCCCGCGACCTTCTTCGCCGCGGCGCCGTCGACGTCGGCGACGGCGATCTGCGCTCCCTCTTCGGTGAAACGCACCGCGGCATCGGCACCCATCCCGCCGCCGGCGCCGGTGATCACGCAGACCTTGCCTTCGAGCCTTCCCGCCACTTAGCCCTCCGTCGCGTAGTAGACGTTCTTGACCTCGCTGTAGCCGGCGAGGCCGTGCATGCCGAGCTCGCGGCCGAAGCCGCTCCGCTTGAAGCCGCCGAACGGCGTCGACACGCGCACCGACGAGTTCGAGTTGATCGAGATCACGCCGGTCTCGATCGCCCGCGCGACACGCAGTGCGCGGCCGCCGTTCTCCGTCCAGATCGAGCCCGAGAGCCCGTAGTCGGAGTCGTTCGCGAGCCGGATCGCCTCGGCCTCGTCGGCGAACGGGATCAGCGCGGCGACCGGGCCAAACACCTCGTCGCGCGCGATCCTGTCCTCGGGCCTCGCCTCGACGAGCGTCGCCGGGTACCAGAAACCCTTGCCGTCGGGTGCGTCGCCGCGGAAGAGCGGGTCGCCGTCGACAAAGCTCGCGACCGTCTCGCGGTGCGCGGCCGAGACGAGCGGCCCCATCTCGGTCGCGTCGTCCTCCGGGTCGCCGACCTTCATGCTGCGCGTCGCCTCGACGAGCAGCTCGGCGAAGCGGTCGTAGACGCTCGACTCGACGAGGATCCGCGAGCGCGCGCAGCAGTCCTGGCCCGCGTTATCGAAGACGGCATACGGAGCGGCGGCGGCCGCCTTCTCGAGGTCGGCGTCCGCGAAGACGACGTTCGCCGACTTGCCGCCGAGCTCGAGCGTGACCCGCTTGATCGTGCCCGCGGCGCCACGCATCACCTCCTGCCCGACCTCGGTCGAGCCGGTGAAGCCGATCTTCGCCACGCCGGGATGCTCGACGAGCCGCGTCCCGACGACCGAGCCCTTGCCCGGGAGGATGTTGACGACGCCCTCCGGGATGCCAGCCTGGCGCGCGAGCTCGCCGAGCCTGAGCGCCGTGAGCGGTGTCAGCTCCGCCGGTTTGAGGACGACCGTATTGCCGCACGCGAGTGCCGGCCCGAGCTTCCATGACGCGATGTTGAGCGGGAAGTTCCAGGGAACGATCAGGCCGACGACGCCAAGCGGCTCGCGGAAGGTGAGGTCGATGCCGCCCCCGACCGGGATCGTCTCGCCGAAGTGCTTGTCGACCGCGCCGGCGTAATAGTGGAAGACCTGCGCGACCATGCCGACCTCGCCGCGCGCTCCGGCGATCGGCTTGCCGACGTTGCGCGACTCGAGCCGCGCGAGCTCCTCGCCGTGCTCCTCGACGAGGGTCGCGAGCCGGCGCAGGAGCCGCCCGCGGTCGGCCGGCGCGACGGCGCGCCACGCGGGGAATGCCTCCTTCGCGCGGGCGACGGCCGCGTCGGTCTCGTCGACCCCGGCCGCCGCGACCTCGGCGATCGTCTCCTCGGTCGCCGGGTTGAGGATGGCGGTCACTTGCGCGCGGCCTCGACGAGCTGGTCGAAGAGCCGCTGGTCCTCGCCTGCCTCCGGGTGCCACAGCACCCCGACGAGGAACGGCTTTTCCGGATCCTCGACGGCTTCGACGATCCCGTCCTCGGCCCAGGCCACCTCGCGCAACCCCTCGCCGATCCGGCCAAGCCCCTGGTGGTGGTGCGACTTGACCGATCCGTGCACCTCTTCGAGCCGCGAGGACGGATCGACCCGGACCGGGTGCTCGGACCACTCGCCCACCACCTCACGGTGGTCCTCGTGGCCGAGGACGTCGGGCAAGTGCTGGACGATCTCGCCGCCGCGCACCACGTTCAGCACCTGGATTCCACGGCAGATCGCGAGCACCGGAAGGTCGCGCTCGAGCGCGGCGGTCAACAGCGCGAGCTCGCCGCGGTCCCGCTCCGGGTTCGTGCCCTTGGTCGCGGGATCCGCCTCGGCCCCGTACAGGTCAGGCGTCAGGTCGCCGCCGCCCGAGAAGACCAGGCCGTCGACGGCGTCGAGCACCTCCTCGATCCCCTCGTCGTCGGGCGGAACGAGCAGCGCCCGGCCGCCCGCACGCTCGACGGCGCGCACGTAGTCGTAGGGGACGAGGGCCGCGTCCTGGTTCCAGTAGCTCCACGAGGCGGGCTCGACGTAGGTCGTGATCCCGATGAGCGGCTTCCTAGCCACGTTCGAACATCCGCTCGCGCTCGTAGCCGGTCACCGTCTTGTCGTAGAGCTCCTGCTCGGTGCGCGCGTAGGTGAGGTAGTGGTCGATCACCTCGTCGCCGAGCAGCTCGCGGGCGACGGTGCTTTGCTCGAGCCGCGTTATCGCCTCGCGCAGCGCGTGCGGGAAGCGCTCGGCGTCGGAGATGTAGGCGTTGCCCTCGAGCGCCGGCCCGAGCTCCAGCTCGTGCTCGATCCCGTACAGGCCGCCGGCGAGCAGCGCGGCAAAAGCGAGGTATGGGTTCGCGTCGGCACCGGGAATCCGCGTTTCCGGCCGCACGGAGGAGCCGTGGCCGACGAGCCGGAAGCCGCAGGTGCGGTTGTCGTAGCCCCAGGCGAGCGTGGTCGGCGCCCAGCTCCCCGCCGCGAAGCGCTTGTACGAGTTGATGGTCGGCGCGACGAAGATCGCGAGGTCGGCCATGCACGCGATCTGGCCCGCGAGGTAATGCCGGAAGAGCTCCGACTCCCCCGCGAAGGCGTTCTCGCCCTCGCGCCAGAGCGACGAATGGATGTGGCACGAGGAGCCGACCCAGTCGTGGTGCGGCTTCGCCATGAAGGTGACCGAGCAGCCGCGCTGGAACGCGATCTCCTTGATCCCGTTCTTGTAGACGACATGGTCGTCGGCCGCGCGCAGCGCGTGCTGAAAGCGGAAGTTGATCTCGTGCTGGCCGGCCCACGCCTCGCCCTTCGATGACTCGACGACCATCCCGGCCGCCTTCATCGACGTCCGCACCTCGCGCAGGAACGGTTCGTCGAAGCTCGCGGCGAGGATGTGGTAGTCGAGGATGTACGGCACCGACGGGGTGAGGTCGTGGTAGTGCTTGCCGTGCGCCTCGGCGTAGCTCTCGCGGAAGAGGAAAAACTCGAGCTCCGAGCCGAACATCGGATCGAGGCCGAGCGCGCGGGCCTTCTCGATCTGCGCCTTCAGCACCTGGCGCGGCGAGGGGCCGACGGGCGAGCCGTCGTGCCAGTTCACGTCACACTGCACCATCACCGTCGCCTCGTGCCACGGGATGCGGCGGAGGGTCGTGAGGTCGGCGGCGAGACCGAAGTCGCCGTAGCCGCGCTCCCAGCTCGCGATCGCGTACCCCGGCACCGGATCCATCTCCATCTCGAGCGCGAGCAGGTAGTTGCATCCCTCACCGCTGTGGCCGGAAGCCTGCTCGGAGAGGAAGAACTCCGCGTCGAGCCGCTTCCCCATGAGGCGGCCCTGCATATCGGTGAAGCAGGCGATCACCGTGTCGACCGCGCCTGCGGCGACGTCTTCCCGCAGTTCCTCGAGCGTCAGCATCGCCGCCGACACTACACAGGTCGCCCGGGCCTTTCCCACGGTTGCAACGTCCGCCACAGCGCGTTAGCTTCGCCGGTAGCAGGTCAATCGAAGGAGGCGGACACGTGAGCTCAGCTGCACCCGGCGCCGTCCACGACGACGACACCGCGCATCTTCACCGGCTCGGCTACGCCCAGGAGCTGTTCCGGTCCATGGGCGGCTTTCAGAACTTCGCGATCTCGTTCACGATCATCTCGATCCTGGCGGGTTGCCTGACGTCCTACGCGATCGCCTACGACCAGGGTGGACCGATCGCGATCACCTGGGGCTGGCTGATCGTGGGCGGGTTCTGCATCTTCGTTTCGCTGGCACTGGGGGAGATCGCCTCGACCTACCCGACCGCCGGCGGCCTCTACTTCTGGTCCTCCAAGCTCGGGAGTCCCGCCTGGGGGTGGTTCACCGGGTGGTTCAACCTGGTTGGCCAGATCGCGGTCACGGCCGCGATCGGGTTCGGTTGCGCGATCTTCATGACGGCGCTGTTCAACCTGCTCTGGGGGTTCAACAACTCGTACGGCCACATCTACTTCGTGTACGGGATGCTGATGCTCGCTGCCGGCCTGATCAACATGTTCAAGGTCTCGATCACCGCTTTCCTGAACACGATCTCGGCCTGGTGGCACATGGTCGGCGTGCTCGTGGTCGTCGTCATCCTCGGCATCGTCCCCGACCACCATCAGTCGGTGAGCTACGTCTTTACACAGACGGTCAACAACACCGGCTTCAACGGCACCAGCACTCACGGGCTCGTCTTCATCTACATCTTCCTGACCGGGTTGCTGATGGCCCAGTACACGATCACGGGCTACGACGCGTCGGCACACATGAGCGAGGAGACCCGTAACGCGTCCCGCGGCGCGGCGTGGGGCATCGTCATGTCGGTCGTCGTCTCGGTCGTCTTCGGCTTCATCCTGCTCGTCGCGGTGACGTTCGCGATCCCGGCGAAGGGCCCGTCTGACACTTCGGCGTTCATCGTCCAGAGCATCTGGCGGGACTCGATGGGCGACAAGTGGGCCGAGTTCCTGTTGTTCATCGCGGTGATCGCGCAGACGTTCTGCACGATCGCGTCGACGACGTCTGCCTCACGGATGATGTTCGCCTTCTCGCGCGACCGCGCCGTCCCCGGCCACCAGCTCTGGCGGAGAGTGTCTAAGCGCGACCGTGTCCCGATCTTCACCGTCTGGGCGATCGTGGTGCTCGCCTTCCTGACGCCGCTACCGGCGCTGTGGTGGGGCTACATCGGCTACGCCGCAGCGACTGCCGTAGCCGTCATCGGGCTCTATATCGCGTTCGTCCTGCCGATCATCTTGCGGCTGCGCGCGGGTGAGAGCTTCGAGCGCGGCGCGTGGCACCTCGGCAAGCACTACAAGTGGATCGACTGGATCGCGATTCTCTGGATCTTCTTCATCTGCATCGTGTTCCTGCTGCCGGCCTACCAGGGCGGCATTCCGTTCAAGTCGAACTTCAGCTGGTCGATCCTCAACTACACGCCGCTGCCGGTGTTCGGAGCGTTCATCCTCTTCGGCGGCTGGTACCTGCTGTCCGGCCGCAAGTGGTTCAAGGGGCCGATCCGGCAGGGCTCGGACGAGGAGCTCGCGCGGATCGAGGCGGGCTACACCTCCGGCGGTGGCGCTCCGGCGACCTCGCCTGCGGGCCAGGCCTAGCACGTCCCACAGATACGTGCCGCTCCCCGGAGCGGCACGTATCTTCTGCGTATGGCCGTGGTGGAGGTCGAGGAGCTCGCGCGGACCTATCGCACGAGCACGGGGATCCTGCGTCGCCGGACCGTCGAGGTCGAGGCAGTGCGCGGAGTGTCGTTCGGGATCGCAAAGGGCGAGCTCTTCGGACTGCTCGGGCCGAACGGCGCCGGCAAGACCACGACGATCAAGATGCTGATCACGCTGCTCCTGCCCACCTCGGGCACCGCGCGTGTGCTCGGCCTCGACGTCGCCCGCGACGCCCGGGAGGTGAGGAAGCGGATCGGCTACGTCTTCGGCGGCGACCGCGGTCTCTACGAGCGCCTCTCGGGCCTCGACAACCTCCGCTACTTCGCCGAGCTCTACGGCGTCGAGCCGCGCGTGCAGAAGCTCCGCATCCAGGAGCTGCTCGAGCTCGTCGGGCTCTCCGGCCGTGAGCGGGAGAAGGTCGAGGGCTACTCGCGCGGCATGCGCCAGCGCCTCCATATCGCGCGCGGCCTGCTGCACGATCCCGAGGTCGTCTTTCTCGACGAGCCGACGATCGGCGTCGATCCCGTCGGCGCGCGCGAGCTGCGGGCCACGATCGCCGCGCTCACGGATGCGGGCAAGACGGTCCTCCTTACGACGCACTACATGTTCGAGGCCGACGCGCTCTGCGACCGCATCGCGGTGATCGCGCAAGGCCGGATCGTCGCCGAGGGTACGCCGCAGGCGCTCAAGGCGGGAGTCGCGGAGGGCACCGTCGTCGAGGTCGAGGTGTACGGGATCGAGGACGCCGTGGTGGAGCGGGTACGCGCGCTCGACGGCGTCTCCAACGTCGGCCTCGAGACGCGCGACCAGAAGCAGGTACTCGTCGTGCAGACGCTGCCCGGCCGCGAGCTCGTACACACGATCCTCGGCCACCTCGACGGGTCCGAGGTCGGACGGGTGTCGTCGCGGGAGCCGACCCTCGAGGACGCCTACGTCGCGCTGGTGGACGAATGAGGGTGGTTCGTGTCCTCGCGTACGGCTGGTACTTCCGAATGAAGATGTTGATGCGCTCGTCGTTCAACAGCTGGCTTGGCGTCCTCTACCCGCTGTTCTTCGCCACGGTGGCCTTCTTCATGTTCAAGTCGGGAGCCAGCTCGAAACCGCTGCTCTACTCGTCGCTCGGAGCCGCCGTGATGGGCGTCTGGTCGAACACGGCCACCCCTGCCGGGAGCGCGCTGGCACAGGAGCGCTGGCACGGGACGCTCGAGCTCGAGGTCGCGGCGCCGGTGAACTTCGCGCTGATCCTCCTGCCGCTGACGATCGCGATGTCGACGATCGGCATCTACAGCATGGCCGCGACCCTGCTGTGGGGCTGGGCGGTCTTCGGCATCCCGTTGCACATCACCGATCCCCTCGCGTTCGTCCTCGCCGTACCGGCCACCGTCGCCTCGATCGGCGCACTCGGCTTCGTGCTCGCCGTCGCATTCGTCCGCTTTCGCCAGGCGTGGGCGCTCGGGAACATGCTCGAGTACCCCGTCTGGCTGATTTCGGGATTTCTCGTCCCGCTGTCGCTCTTCCCGGGCTGGGTGCGTCCGATCTCGTGGCTGCTCGCGCCGACCTGGGGAATCAGGGCGATCCGCGGTGCTGCGCTGACGGGAGCGTCCTACGGCGACATCGGGATGGCGCTCGGGGTCGGCGCCGTGTACGTCGTGATCGGCATCTTGCTCGTCCAGCGTGCGCTCCACGCCGCGCGTGCGAGAGGGACTCTCTCGCTGACGTGACGTCGATCCGCGTCTTTCTCGTGGGCGGCCTGATCAGCTATCGGGCGCTCTTCAGCTGGCTGAACCCGTGGGTCTACATCCCGTCGTTTCTCGTCATGCCGATCTTTCAGATCCTGCTCTTCGTCTACATCGGGCGCTCCGCAAAGCTCCAGTCGGACAGCTTTTACGTGATCGGGAACGCGTTGCAGTTCGCCGCGATCCCATGTCTCTTCGCGATGGCCAACACGATCGCCGGCGAGCGGAACCAGCAGACGCTCGGCTACATCCTGATCACGCCGGCGCGGCGTCTGCCGCTCTTCCTCGGGCGCGCGCTGCCCGTCGCAACGAACGGATTCTTCGTGGCCCTCTTCGCGCTCGTCGCAGGCAGCGCGATCGTCGGCACGCATATCGCCGCATCGGGATATGCACCGATCGTCCTCGTGATCGCGGTGAGCGCGTTCGCCTGCACGGGACTAGGGCTGATCAACGCCGCAATCGGTCTCGTTGCCCGCGAGACGGCCGTTCTCTCCAACATTCTCTTCGGCGGGCTGCTCGTCCTCTCCGGCGCAAACGTGCCGCTGCACGATCTGCCGACAGTGCTGCGGGTCGTGGCGGAGGGCATTCCGCTCACGCACGGCATCGCAGCCGCCCGGAAGCTCGCCGCCGGCAGCTCGTTCGGCAGCGTGCTCGGCCTGGTGGGCGCCGAGGTGCTGATCGGGTTCGTCTATGCCGCGGTCGGCTACGCCCTGATCCGCGGTACCGAGACGCTCAGCCGCCGGCGCGCCACGCTCGAACGGGCCTGACATGCGCGAGCTGACGAAGAAGCAGGCGCGGCGGATCGCAGTGTGCGCGCAGCTCCTCGACGCCCCGCGCCCGAAGGACCTGCTCGCGGTCGTGAAGCAGCTGACCTTCCTCCAGATCGACCCGACCGCGGCGATCGCGCCGAGCGCCGACCTCGTCGCCTGGAGCCGGCTCGGATCGTCGTACCGGCCGGCGCATCTGACACAGGCGCTCGAGGAGGACCGCACGCTGTTCGAGCTCAACGCGCTGATCCGACCCATGAGCGACGTCGGGCTCTACGTCGCCGCTTCGGACGGGCGCGGAATGCACGCGAAGGTCGACGCCTGGCTGCGCGAGAACGACAGCTTCCGGCGGGACGTGCTCAGGCTCCTCAGGCGATCGGGGCCGCTCGTTTCACGCGAGATTCCGGACACCTGCGCCGTGCCGTGGACGTCCACCGGCTGGACGAACGACCGCAACGTCACTCAGATGCTGGAGTTCCTGCAGGCGCGGGGCGAGGTGGCGATCGCGGGTCGTGTGGGGCGTGAGCGGCTGTGGGATCTGCCCGAGCGCATCTATCCGGCCGATGCCGAGGTGCTGCCGGCCGAGGAGGCTGTGCGCATCAAGAACGAGCGGCGACTCGCAGCCCTGGGCATCGCGCGGGCCAGGGCGCGAGCGATGCCGATGGAGCCCGTGCACGTCGAGGAGGCGGGTGAGCCGGCCGTCGTCGAGGGCGTCAAGGGCGAGTGGCGCGTCGACCCTCGCTATCTCGACGGCGCCTTCAAGGGACGAACCGCGCTCCTTTCGCCCTTCGACCGGCTGATCCACGACCGCGTCCGGGCGGAGGAGCTGTTCGACTTCGAGTACACGCTCGAGATGTACAAGCCCGCCGCGAAGCGGCGCTGGGGCTACTTCGCCCTCCCGATCCTCCACGGTGACCGCCTCGTCGGAAAGCTCGACGCCGCCGCCGACCGGAAGGCGTCAATGCTCCGGGTGAACGCGATCCACGAGGACGTGGCCTTCACCCGTGCGATCACCGCGGGCGTGCGCAGGGAGATCGACGACCTCGCCGCGTGGCTCGGGCTCGAAGTCGCGCGATGAATTCGCGCGCCCGGCGCCGTCTCAGCTGAGAACCGATTGAAAGGACGAGCAATGCAGAAGATCACGACCTGGCTCTGGTTCGACACCGAAGCCGAGGAAGCGGCGGAGTTCTACACGTCCATCTTCCCCGATTCCCGAATCACCGATATCTCCCGCTACGGCGACGCCGGCCCGCGGCCGGCCGGGATGGTCATGACGGTCAGCTTCGAGCTTTTCGGCCGCGAGTTCGTGGCGCTCAACGGCGGCGCCAACTACAAGATCGAGAGCCCGGCAATCTCTCTGATGGTCGACTGCGAGTCGCAGGAAGAGGTCGACCGCTACTGGGACAAGCTCGCCGACGGCGGGCAGGAGATCGCCTGCGGCTGGGTCGCCGATCGCTACGGCCTCTCCTGGCAGATCGTGCCGAGGCGCTTGCGCGAGCTGCTCGCGGATCCCGACGCCGACAAGGCGCAGCGGGCGATGGCCGCCATGCTGAAGATGACGAAGATCGAGGTCGACGAGCTCGAGCGTGCGGCAGCAGCCGCGTGACTAGGATGGCGGTCGTGGCGACCGCTCAGCCAGCCACTGTGGGGGAGCTCGAGCAGTACCGGCGCGACCTGACCGGGTATTGCTACCGCATGCTCGGCTCCGCCTTCGAGGCGGAGGACGCCGTGCAGGAGACGATGCTGCGCGCGTGGCGTTCGCTCGACCGGTTCGAGGGCCGGTCTGCGCTCAAGTCGTGGCTGTACCGGATCGCGACGAACGTCTGCTTCGACCAGCTCAACGGCCGCGAGCGCCGTGCACGCCCGATGGATCTCGGACCGGCGCAGGAGCCGTTGTTCGAGAACCTCGCCGAGCTGCCGGAGGTGACGTGGATCACGCCCCTCCCGACGCCGGACGAGCTCGCGGAGCAGCGCGAGACGCTGCGGCTGGCGTTCGTCGCCGCGCTTCAGCACCTCCCGCCGAAGCAGCGGGCGGCACTCATCCTCTGCGAAGTCCTGAAGTGGCAGGCATCCGAAGCCGCGGAGTTGCTCGACACGAGCGTCGCCTCGATCAACAGCGCGTTGCAGCGGGCCCGCGCGACTCTTGCCACCGCGGAGACCGCCGCTCCCGCCGAGCTCGACGACGAGACGCTGGCGCTGCTCGAGCGCTACGTCGACGCGTTCGAGGCGTACGACATCGACCGGCTCACCGACCTCCTGCACGAGGACGCGGTTCAGTCGATGCCACCGATCAGCCTCTGGCTCAAGGGTCGCGACGACATCTTCACGTGGTGGCTCGGCCCCGGCATCGGCTGCAAGGGCTCGAAGCTCGTGCCGGTCGGTCTCGTCAACGGGATGCCGGCCTGGGGCCAGTACAAGCCTTCGCCTGAGGGCGGCTACGAGCCGTGGTCGATCATCGTCCCCGAGGTCTCAGACGACCGGATCGTCGAGCTGACCTTCTTCCTCGACACGAAGGCCCTCTTCCCGCTGTTCGGCCTCGCCGACCGCCTCGCGTAGGCCGCAGAACTCGAGCAGCTCCCACAGCTCGCGTGGCGCGCGGACGAGGCGCGCCCCCGTCCTGAGACGGAGGCGCGCCAGGAAGTCGACCGTCCGCAGGTCGGGCGTTGCGATCAGCTCTGCGGCTCGACGACGATGAGGGAGTTGCCGTCCGGGTCCCGGAGCCAGAACATCGGCGGTACGGGCCCGCCGTAGCGGCTGACCTCGTCGTCGACGTCCGCGCCGGCCGCCTTCAACGCTGCGTGGGCGGCGTCGACGTCACTCGTGTCGAGGCAGATCCCGGTCTCGCTGCCACCGGCCTGCTTGTCGGGCGGCGGCGGGGCGAGCGCGATCGTGGTCTCCGCGCCGGAAACCGAGACCTCGACCCAGCGCATGTCCGGGCCCATCGGTACATCGACGACCTTCTCGAATCCGAGCGTGCCGACGTAGAAGTCGAGTGCCCGGTCTGTGTCGGCGACGCTCACACAGACGCGGCCGACCTTGCTGATGTTGAGCTTCGACGTCATGGTGGACATCTCGAGCCTCCTCCTGGGTGGGTGTCGCAGCTATGACCGGCGCGTCGGTGGAAACTCATCGACGGGTCCCACTTGACGGACCCGCCGGGATGTGAGAAGTTACGCAGCGTCGAAGCCCGGGAACTGCGCAAGCGGTTCGCGGGCTTTGGCATTTCTGGCGACCTCGCGCTCGACGATCGGCGCGACCTCGGTGCCGAAGAGCTCGATCGCGCGCATCACCTCGCGGTGAGGAACCGCGCCGATGCCGATGTGCCCGAGGTAGCGCTCGGGCTGGAAGAGGTCGTGGTAGGAGACG
>DATFHC010000187.1:0-4886 GCA_035248765.1 Gaiellaceae bacterium | reverse complement strand
TATCCGCACGGCGTTTGGCGAGGCCGGTTCACGCTTCCGACGCGGGTGTACGGCGACGGACTGATCTACGGCTATCGCGGGACGTTCGCGGCCCGGTTCTGCCAGGTCAAGAGGTAACTGCGAAAGGCGATAGAGAGAGAGCGGGTGGCGGGAATCGAACCCGCGTAGCTAGCTTGGAAGGCTAGAGCTCTACCATTGAGCTACACCCGCGAAGCGCTGGGTACGGTAGCGGGATGCATCCCTCTGCGGAGGCAATCGGGCTTGCGCCTGCACTGGCGGTCGGGCTTGCGGTTTCTACGCGTGGCGGCGCGGTCTCACGCCCTCGCCTCATCGCCGGAGTGCTCGGTGTCGTGCTGGTCTTCGCCGCGTTCGTCACGCAGCTCGAGCCGCTCGCGAATCACACATTCCTGTGGGCGCACCTGCTGCAGAACGTCGTCCTGGCGGAGTGGGCTCCGGCGCTGCTCCTGCTTGCGATCCCGCCGCGCGTCGCCGAGCGCGCCGCGGGCTTCCCGCTCTTCCGGCCGTTCGTCGCGCTGCCACTCTGGCTCGCCCTCTACTACGCGTGGCACCTGCCCTGGATCTACGACACAGGGCTTCGTCACCCCCACTCGCTCCTCCACGTCGAGCACCTCACCTATCTCGCCGCCGGCATCTGCGTCTGGTGGCCCGTCGTGCACGGGAGAGGATCCGCGGGCGCGAAGGCCGCCTACCTCTTCGGCGCCTTCGTGCTCGCCTCGCCGCTGGGCCTGCTGCTCGCCCTGATTCCGCGGGCGATCTACCCCTTCTACGTGCACGCGCCGCGGACCTGGGGCCCCGGCCCGCTCGCAGACCAGCAGATCGCAGGCGTCACGATGGCTGCCGAGGAGGCGCTCGTCTTCTTCGGAGCGTTCGCCGCCTACCTGTTGCGCTTCCTCGCCGACGAGCAGGCGAGTGGAGCCTTCAGCGCGAGCCCGAACGCGTCGGCACCAGGAGCTCGCGCTCGGCCGGCTGCCCTTGGCGCAGCTCCCGGCTCCGCTCCGCCTCAGCATTGATCTCGGCTCCGAGCAAGAGCGCGATGGCCGCGAGCCACAACCACGTGAGCATGATGATCACGGCCGCGAGCGACCCCCACGTCTTGTTGTAGGAGCCGAACATCGCCGTGTAGACGGCGAAGCCGCCCGAAGCCGCCAGCCAGACGACGGCGGCAAAGACCGAGCCCGGAGTAATGAAGCGCCAGCGCGGATGCGCGACGTCGGGGCCCAGATAAAGGAGCGTCGCGAACGCGGCCAAGAGGCCGGCGACGAGAATCGGCCACTCGGCGATCCACCAGATCCAGCCGACCGCGCCCGCCACGGGTCCGGCATGCGCGGCGACGAGACGCTCGACCGCCGGTCCGAAGATGAGAAGGATTGCCACGAGCAGGAACGCGAAGCCGATCACCGCGACGAGCTCGACCGCGATCAGGCGCTTGCGAATGAAGTTCCGCCCGTCCTTGCGCTCGTACGCGAGGTTGAGCGCCGTCATGTACGACGTCATCGCGCCGGTCGTCGCCCAGACCGCGAGCACGAAGCCCACGATCGTCATCGTGAGGCCGGTCGACGGGTGTTGGTCGAGGCGATGGAGGCTCCCGCCGAGCAAGGTCGTCGCCTGGCTCGGCATGACATTGGAGAAGTGCGCCATGAGCGTGTCAATCGTCTGTGGCCCGGCGATCAGTGTGAAGACACCGACGACGACGAGCAGGACCGACGGGATCGCGAAGAACGTCGAGTACGCGAGCGCCGACGCAAGCATCGTCCCGTTGTCGTCGAGGAACTCCTTGACGGCTCGCACGAGAATCGCCCGCCAATCCCGGAAGGACAGGTCCCGCAGCCCGGGATCGGCGAGGAGCGGCTCCTCCCGCTCCGGCTGGGGCATCGGAACGTCGTCGGCGGCCTGATCCTCGAGCCTCGCCTCGTCGGGCAGCGGCCGTTGCTCTCGCGTCCGCATGCCCTGTGAACGAGTCCGGCGACGATCGGGTTGCGGCCAATCGGGACGGGCAGATTCGAACTGCCGGCCTCCCGCTCCCAAAGCGGGCGCTCTGACCAGGCTGAGCTACGTCCCGAGGAGGCTCAGTGTAGGCGCGGCCGGATCGGCGCTACTCGGACTCGATCAGGGTGCGCAGCTCGGCGAGCTTCTCGACGCGGAGCTCGTCACGCTCCCCGCGGTCGATCCGATCCAGCAGATCGCGCACGAGCGGGGCGAGCTCGAGCGGGTTGAAGGGCTTCGTCACGTAGTCCAACCCGCCGATGTCGAGTCCCCGTGCGCGGTCGCGGAACTCGGCTCGCGCGGTGAGGAAGATGATCGGGATCCCGCGCGTTCCCTCGTCCTCGAGCAATTCCTCCGCGACCCGCCAGCCGTCGAGGCCGGGCATCATCACGTCGAGGAGCACGACGTCGGGGTGCTCCGCCCGCGCGACTTCGAGCCCGCTCGTGCCGTCCGCGGCCTCCAGCACATCGATCCCCTCGGCCTCCAGGTTCACGCGGCAGAGCAGCCGGATCGGCGCCTCGTCGTCGATCACGAGGACCCTCGTCACTCCCCCATCTGGCATCGGCCGGCTATTCCCGTCCACGTCTTCTCTCATTCTCGTCAGTCAGCCCCTCCGGCTTGAGTCGCAACTGCTGCCGGCAGCTCGAAGGAGAAGCGAGAACCCTCTCCCTCCTCCGACGAAACCCAGATCCGGCCGCCCATCGCGGTCACGAGACCGCGAGCGATAAAGAGGCCGAGACCCGTACCGCCCGCGCCCGCACGCAGCTCGGCGTCGGCGCCGCGGTAGAACTTGCGGAAGATCTGCTCCTGGTCGGCCTGAGGGATGCCGATCCCCTCGTCTTCGACGCTGACCTCGACGGTGTCCTGGTGCCGCGCGGCGCCGACCGTCACCGTTCCGCCCTCGGGCGAGTAACGAAGCGCGTTGTCGACGAGGATCGAGCAGACCTGGCGCAGCTTCTCCGGATCGGCCTTCGCAGCCAGCGGCTCGTCGGGCAGCTCGACGACGAACCGATGCCCGTTGACGTCGGTCGCGGAGACCGTCTCGAGCACCTGCCCCACCACGTCGCGGACATCCGTCTCGGAGAGATTGACCTGGAGGTCGCCGGTGTCGAGCCGGGCGACATTCAGGAGCGTGTCGACGATCGACGTCAGCCGCTGCGACTCGGAAGCGATGTAGCGGAGGAACGTCTGCCGCTCCTCTTCCCCGAACATGACGTCCTGCCGGAGGAGGGTCTCGGCGAAGCCGTAGATCGAGGTGAGCGGCGTGCGGAGCTCGTGCGAGACCGTGCTGACGAAGTCGGACTTGACCTGCTCGACGAGCCTGTCGCCCGAGATGTCGCGGAAGGCGAAGATGCGGCCGGCGACGGCGCCCAGCGGATCCCGCATCACCGCCTCGGTCACGGACAGCCACACCTCCTCGCGGCCACGCGTGATCGGGACGAGCCGATCTCCCCGCACTCCGCCGTCGGGCGCCTCGAGGCTGCGCTGCAGGACATCGACAGGCGCGCGGCCGAGCGCGACAGAGGCCGGAATGCCGGTGATCCCTTCCGCTGCGCTGTTCCAGAGGACGACCTTGCCGTCGCGGTCGACGGCGACGATGCCGTCGGCGATGTTCGCGAGGATCGCGACCGACCGTTCGCGCTCCAGCGCGACGCGCTGATAGAGCTCGGCGTTCGCGAGCGCAGCCGAGGTGCTGGCAGCGACGGCGAGCAGGGCTTCGATCTCCTCCTCGCGCCACTCGCGCGCGACAGATGCGTAGACGGCCAGGACACCGAGCGTCGTTCCCTCCGCCCCGCCGACCGGTACGCCGAGGAAGGCTGCATGCCCGGCCCGGAGCATCGGGTCGAGGCCGCGCAGCCGATCGTCCTCGCCGGCCGTCGCAAGAGCAACGGGCGCGCCCGACTGGACGACGTCGCCGGACAGCCAGCCGCCCGCCGGGCTGCGTGACCCGAGCGCACCATCCGCCCCCGGGCCGCCGGCGGCCGTGACGACCAGTTCCTCGCCGTCTAGCAACCGGAAGGCGCCGGCGTCGGCATTGACGAGCGCCGGCGCCTGCTGAACCACCTCGTCGAGCACCGCAGCCGGATCGAGCTCACTCGTGAGGAGCCGGCCGGTGCGCGTCAGCTGCTGCGCGAGGGCGCGAGCGCCACGCTCGGCTTCGAACAGCTCGCTCCGCTCGAGCGCGCCGCGCGTCGCGTCGGCGAGGTGCCGGGCGAGCTCGAGGTCGTCGTCGCTGAACGAGCGTTCCTCCGCGAAGAAGATCAGCACGAAGCCGTGGCCCGTCTCGCGCGGAGAGTCCACGGGCACCGAGATCAGCGACGGGTAGCCGTTCGCGGCGGCAGCGGCACGCAGATCCGGCAGCAACCGCTCGTCGTCCGGGATGGACGACGACACGAGGATGCGCCCGTCCGCCGCCGCCCGGAAGAGCGGCCCCTGCTGCTCGGCGGCGCGGCCTTCGAAGATGTGCCCGAGCTCCTCGGGGAGCTCGTAGGCCCCGACCGCCTCGAGCCTCCCGCCCGACGGCACCAGCACCGCGGCCGCGCTGCCGCCGAGCGCCTCCGCGGCCGCCTGCGCGATCGCCTCGAGGGTCGCCGCGCGCGAAAGCGACTGCCCGAGAACCGACGCGATCCGGTAGAAGCCCCGCTGGATCCGGGCCTGACGCGCGCGCTGCGTGAACATCTCGGCATTGCGAAGCGCCAGCGCCGCCAGACCGGCGAATGCCTCGAGGATGTTCGCGTCGCGCTCCCCGAACCGGCGTCCTTCGCGCCGGCCGACACCGAGGACGCCGAGAACCTCGTCGCTCCAGAACATCGGGGCGGTGATCACGTCGGTGAAACCGTCGTACGCGGGATGCGGAACCGGTGCCGCGATCTCGCCGTAGG
>DATFHC010000186.1:0-14495 GCA_035248765.1 Gaiellaceae bacterium | reverse complement strand
TCACCCGCGCGCCGGAGCTCGAGTACGGCGAGGAAGGCCGACGCCTGCTCGAGCCGGGTCATCTCCCCCACCTCCGAGTCGAAGTCGAAGCGCGAGCGCCGGCGCAGGAGCGCCCGGAAGCGCTCGAGGAACTGCGAGACGGGCGGGAAGCGAAGAGCCATGTGCGAGAGCGAGACATCGGGCGGCTCCTGCGCGAGCAGGCGCAGCACCGCGGCGAGACCCTCGGGATCCTGCGGGGCGAGCGGAGTCTCGACCTTCGGCCCCAACGGGGCCGGCCCGAGGCGGAAGTAGCGGTCGCCCTCGGCAGCGAGCCGCTCGCGCAGCCAGCCCGCCGCTTCCTTCGCGCGCCGGTACTCGGCGAGCCGCCGCGCCAGCTCCTCGGCCGCCTCCTCGGGCTCGAGCTCCGCGAGCTCGGCCGCCTCGTCCGGGAACAGCGCCCGCGCCTTCAGCTCGAGGAGCGCCGCGATCAGGACGAGGAACTCGCCGCACGCCTCGAGGTCGGGCTCCTCCCGTTCGGCCAGCCGTTCGAGGAAGGCGGTCACGATCCCCGCGAGGTCGACGTCCCGCAGGTCGAGCTCCTCCTTGAGCACGAGCGCGAGGAGCAGGTCGAACGGCCCCTCGAACGCGTCGAGGTCGAGCTCGAGCTCCCGGACGATCACGCCTCGGACCTTATTGCCGTTACCGGACGCGACCCTTGGGGACGGCCATCTGCGGCCCCTTTTGGATGGGCCGCGGCTTGGCGGCGGGCTTCTGCGTCTCCTCCCGCTCGCGGCGGAAGAACTGCCACCAGACGAAGAACGCGACCGAGGCGATCCAGACCGCGAGCGAGACCCAGAAGTTGACGCGCTCGCCGGCGAAGTAGTGGGACGGGTCGATCCGCAGGATCTCCTCGAACGTGCGGAAGGTGGTGTACCACGCGACGTAGAGCGCGAACAGCGCCGGCCGGCGCAGCTTGAAGCGCCGGTCGATCCAGAGCAGTACTCCGACACCGATCAGGTCCCACGTGAACTCGTAGAGGAAGGTCGGGTGGTAGTAGCCGAACTCACCCGTCGACCGGTACTTGGCGAGGATCCCGTTCTGGTGGGCCTGGTCGATGCGCAGCTTCCACGGGAGGCTCGTCGGCCGGCCGTACAGCTCCTGGTTCCAGTAGTTGCCCCAGCGGCCGATGCCCTGCGCGAGCAAAAGCCCGGGCGCGACCGCATCCATCATCAGGCGGATGCTGTTGCCCGAGCGCCGCACGACGATCGCGCCGGCCGCGACGCCCGCGGGGATCGCGCCCCAGATCCCGAGCCCGCCGTCCCACACCGCCGCGAAGCCCCACCAGTGCTGATGGATCGCGGGATCCTGGCTCCAGCTCGTGATGTCGTGGTATGCGCGCGCACCGACGACACCGAAGATGACGCCCCAGAGGGCGACACGGAAGACGAGATCCCAGTCGCCTCCCCAGCTCACCCAGCGGCGGCCCGTGAGCCAGATGCACGCCGCGATGCCGAGGAGGAGCATGACGCCGTACATGTGCAGCGTCAGCGGCCCGAGGCTGAACGTGCCGTTCGAAGGCGAGGGAATGTAGCCGAGGACGACGCCGGTCACAGACGACAATTGTGCCCGCACGCGAGGACCGGCGTTGCGGGATCTAACGGAGGATGCGAAGCGCGAGCGCGGGCGGGCAGCCGCGCTGCACGAGCGAGATCGCTTGGTGGAGGTCGATGTCGAACCGCGCGGCGAGCGCAACGGCATCGTCTCCGGGGAAGCCCACACGCATCAGCTCGCTGGTGCGCCAGCGCTCGACGCGCTCGGCTTCGGTCTCGACGATGTCGGTGTCGTGTGCCGCAGGCATTCGCAATCTCCGTATCTCATGTTCGGATTCCGGAGGGAATTGGATCTCCCCCTCCGGGGGGATTTGTTCAGTACTACTGGACTGACGCCGCGCCGAGCAGGTGGCGCACCGAGGCGAAGAAGTCCGGTTGCGGGTCGACGCGGTACTCCGGGCCCAGCTCCAGCAGCTTCGAGCCGATCGACGTGACGAGATCGACGTAGACGGGCGCCTCGCCGGGGAAATCGCGGACGACGCCGGCGAGCTCGCGGATCACGCCGGCAGGGGCGCTGCGCGCGTCCACCTTCAGCCGCACCTCGCGCCGCTCCGGCACCGCTTCGAAGCGAGACACCTCGAGCGCGACGAGCTTCGTCTCCCCCTGCTGCTTGTGGTCGACGCGTCCCTTTACCACGAGAACAGCGTCCTCGACGAGCAGCTCGCGCGCGGCGGCGTACGTCGAGTTGAAGACCACGACCTCGACGGAGCCGGTCAGATCCTCGAGCTGGACGAACGCCATCGGCTCGCCCTTCTTCGTCACCGTCGAACGCAGCGAGGCGACCATGCCGCCGGCGAGAACCGTCTCACCTTCGCGTCGGCGCTCGAGCTCGACGAGCGTGCAGTCGGTGCGGCGCCGCAGCTGGTCGCGGATCGCACCGAGCGGGTGCTCGGAGACGTAGAGGCCGAGGCTCTCCTTCTCCAGCCGCAGCAGGTCGGCCTTCTCGAACTCGTCCACCGGGACTGTGGCGTGGTGACGCGACGACGTCGCGGGCGAATCGCCGAGGTCGAAGATCGACGCCTGACCGAGCAGGCGGTCCTGCTGCTGCTTCTGGCCGTACGACAGCGCGTCCTCGAGGACGTGGAGCATCCCCTTGCGAGATGCGCCGGTCGAGTCGAGCGCACCGCAGCTGACGAGGGACTCGAGTGAGCGCTTGTTCGCGACCGAGGGGTCGACCCGTTCGGTGAAGTCCCAGATGGACGCGAACGGCCCGCCCTCCTCCCGCGCCGCGACGATCGCGCGGCACGTGGCCTCGCCGACGTTCTTCACCGCGTTGAGACCGAAGCGGATCTTCCCCTCGACGACCGCGAAGTCGACCTGCGACTCGTTCACGTCGGGCGGCAGCACCTCGATCCCGAGCTCGTCACACGCGGCGACGTAGAACGGCACCTTGTCCTTCGTGTTCATGACGGAGGAGATGAGCGCTGCCATGTACTCGCGCGGGTGGTTCGCGCGTAGCCAGGCGGTGCGGTAGGCGATGAGCGCGTAGCAGGCGGCGTGGGACTTGTTGAAGGAGTAGTCCTGCGCCTGCTCCATGTCGGCCCAGAGCTGCTGCGCGACGCCCGCCGCCGTGCCCGACGCGGCGCAGCCCTCGAGGAACTTGCTCTTGAGGGATGCCATCAGGGAGTGGATCTTCTTGCCGATCGCCTTGCGGAGGTCGTCCGCCTCGGCGGGCGAGAAGCCGGCGATCTGCTTCGCGATCTCCATGTACTGCTCCTGGTAGATGCAGATGCCGTACGTGGAAGCCGTGATCGCCTTCAGTCGCGCGTCGGGGTAGGTGACCGTCTCCTGCTTGTTCTTCCGGCGCGCGTAGTCGGGGATGTACCGCATCGGCCCCGGCCGGTAGAGCGCGACGAGAGCGATCAGGTCCTCGAAGTTCGTCGGCTTGACCTGCCGCAACGCCTCGCGCATACCGGAGCCCTCGAACTGGAAGACGCCGATCGCCTCGCCGCGCGCGAGCATCTCGTAGGTCTTCCGGTCGTCGAGCGGGATCGAGCCGATGTCGGCGACGCCGGCGAGCTGACACGCCTTGTCGATCACGTCGAGGTTGCGCAGCCCGAGGAAGTCGATCTTCAACAGCCCGATCGACTCGATGACGGTGCCGGAGAACTGCGTCACCACCTCCTGATCGGCGCCCTTCTGCTGCAGCGGAACGAGGTTCATGAGCGGCTCGGCGCCGATCACGACGGCGGCCGCATGGATGCCGTCCTGGCGCGTCAGACCCTCGAGCGGTTGCGCGAGGTCGACGATCTCCTTGGCCGCCGGGTCGGAGTCGTACGCCTGCTTCAGCTCGCCTCCCGGCTTGAGGCACTCCGCCAGTGTCTGACCAGGCCCTTCGGGGATGAGCTTTGCGATGCGGTCGACGACGCCGTACGGGTGCTCGAGCACGCGGCCGGCGTCACGCACTGCGGCGCGGGCGGCCATCGTCCCGAAGGTGATGATCTGCGCGACCCGGTCGCGGCCGTACTTCTCGCGCGCGTAGTTGATCACGCGCTCGCGGCCGTCGACGGCGAAATCGAGATCCATGTCCGGCATCGACTTGCGCCCCGGATTGAGCATGCGCTCGAACAGCAGCCCGTACACGATCGGGTCGACGTCGGTGATCTCGAGGCAATACGCAACGAGGCTGCCCGCGGACGAGCCGCGCCCGGGGCCGACGCTGACGCCGTTCCGCCGGGCGAAGCTGATGAGGTCGGCGACGATCAGGAAGTAGTCGGAGAAGCCCATCTCCTTGATCGTCTTGAGCTCGAACTGGAGACGCTCGCGTAGCTCGGGCGTGACGGTTCCGTACCGCTTCGCGGCGCCGGACTCGACGAGCTCCACGAGGTACTCGAACGCGTCGCGGCCCTCGGGTGTGTCGAAGCGCGGGAGCAGGATCCGGTCGAGCTCGATCTCGACGTTGCAGCGTTCGGCGACCTCGAGCGTACGGCGCAGCGCGTCGTCGCGGCCCGGGAAGTCGGCGGCCATCTCCTCGGGCGTCTTGAAGTAGAAGTGGTCGGTCTCGAACTTCCAGCGATTCGGGTTCTTGAGCGAGTCCCCCGACTGGATGCAGAGCAGTGCCTCGTGCGCGCGCGCGTCCTCGTGGCGGAGGTAGTGGACGTCGCCGGTCGCCACCGTCGGCAGGCCGCGCTTGGAGGCCAGCTCGACGAGCTGCGGGTTGATCCGCTGCTGGACGTCGAGGTGCGCGTTCTGCAGCTCGACGTAGACGCGGTCGCTCCCGAAGACCTGCTCGAGCCTGTCGAGCTCCGCCTCGGCGTCGGTCGGCCGGTTCTCCTCGAGCGCCTTGCAGACGCGGCCTGAGAGACAGCCCGAGAGCGCGACCAGGCCGGAGCCGTGCTGCTCGAGGAGCTGCCAGTCGATGCGCGGCTTGTAGTAGTAGCCCTCGAGGTAGCCGAGCGACGAGAGCCGGATCAGGTTCGCATAGCCCTCGTTCGTCTCCGCGAGAAGCGTGAGATGCGCCTGCCCCTTCTGCTGCACGTGCCGGTCGTCGGTGACGTAGACCTCACACCCGAGAACGGGCTTGACGCCCTCTTTCCGGGCCGCCTTGTAGAGGTCGACCGCACCGGCGAGGGAGCCGTGATCGGTGAGCGAGACGGCGGGCATCTCGAGCTCGGCGGCACGCTTCGCGAGGTCCGGAATCCGGCAAGCGCCGTCGAGGATCGAGTACTCGGAGTGGACGTGAAGGTGGACGAAGGGAGCTTCGGGCACGGGGAGTCGAGAATAACGCCGGGCCGAGACGGCGCCCTTTCACGGCGTTCCGTCGTCCTCGGGCGGAAGGACGCTCGCCCAGGCGCGAGCCGCTTCAGTCAGGGAGGCTGATGATGGCGTGGTCTGCCGGCAGGCCTCCGTCGGCCGGGACTGGGGCGATGTCCCATTCGACTTCGATGCCGTCGCGGAGGCCGCGCATGAAGGCGGCGAAGCCGCCGTCGGGTGCGTGGATGGTGAGCCAGCTCGCGGGGCCGCTGTCGGCGACGCGAAATGCGTGGGCGAGTCCCGGCGGCGCGGCGACGAATCCGCCGGCAGAGACGGTGATCGTCTCGGCTTCGCGGCCCATCTCGAAGATCAGGTCTCCTTCGAGGACGTAGAAGGCGTCGGTGTGCCGGCGGTGGATGTGTCGGCCGGCGACGTGCTCGCCCGCCGCGTAGCGGGCGTGGGTGATCGTCAGATCTTCGCGGGCGCTCACGAAGCTACCCTGCCGCGCCGGGCTGTCGATGATCTGCTCCCTGCTGCCGGCGGAGCTGATGTGTTCAGTCGCCATGAAAGTCGGTTCGGCGGATCGGGACGCTCCCTACCGATGCAGCTCTCGGAGCGGCTTTCTGAGGTACACGAGGGTGTCGTCGACCTCGAACGGGCTTCCCCGCAGCATGATCGCGCCGGAGACGCGGACCGGCTCGAGGCCGGCGTCCACGTATCCGAGCCGCTCGTACAGCCTTCGCGCTGCTGGGTTCCCGTCCTTGCTGACGCTGAGACTGATGCTGTCCCAGCCTCTCGCGAGGACCTCCTGTTCGGCCGCGTGGGTGAGCAGAGTCGCGATTCCGCGTGCACGGCGCTCCGGCAGCACGTAGACGTCCTGAACCTCAGGCACCCCGACGTGAGTTCCCTCCCAGGCGAGGTGCGCATGCCCGACCGGCTCGTCTTCCTCCCAGGCGATCAGGTACGTCGAGCCCTGCTCGACCTGCTGGTCGAGGCGGCTGAGCGGCAATCGGCTGTCGACGTACGCGACCTCGCTCGGCTGCAGCGTTCTCACCGTCACCACTGAAGCAGTCAGCTCAGCCGGCCTTGCGGAACACGCCGCCTGTCCGCGGGTCGAGATAGAGCCGCCCATCGATCCCGTACAGGGCCACGAGCGACGCCACGCCCATCCCGGCCAGGAGCCCCGCGAGCAGCGCGGTGAGCGTGGGCTGGAACAGGAGTGCGATCGCCGCGAGGACGGACACACCGACGGTGCTCGGAAGAGCAGCGTGGACGACGTGTAGCCACGGAGTCGCGACCGTCGCGCCTGCGGGAAGCTCTGCCACCTTGTCCGGAGTCTTCCGTAAGCGGGCGAACGGGTCGTTCGTGATGAGGAAGGCACTCGCGAACGCGCCCGCGATCAGAGCGAGCAGCGTGGCGCCCGATCGCGCGCCGTCCGCGCGCGCGGCGACGAGCCACACGATGCTCAACGCCAGCCGGAGCGGCGCGATCAGCACCAGCCTCAGCCGGACCGACTCGACCAACATTGTCCAAGCGTAGAACGTCACTAGTGAGAGACTCCAGACGTGATCCGGCGCCGCCTCATCCCCCTTGCTCTCGTGGTCACCGTCCTGCTCGCGGTCGTCGCGATCGTGGCCCGGGGCCGGCCGCTCGGCTCCGGCAAGGGGTCGGGCCGCGGGCTGCCCACCTCGTTCTGGGATTTCGCCTTTACGACGCTCGCGATCGTCGAGGTCGTCCTGTTCATCATCGGCGTCGCCGCGATCATCGTCTTCCGGCGGGAGCGCACCGAGATGAGGCGCCCTCAGCGCAGCACTGTTCGAACGCTCGCCATCCTGATCGGCGGTACCGCGCTGTTGATGTTGATCGTGCGGCACCTCAACCTCCACCACCTGCTCCATTCGGGGTCGGCCACGCACAATCCGACGACGACCCCGGGCGTGCCCGGGAGCAACGGGAAATCCGGCTCGAAGACGCAGCACGTGCACTTCCGCTGGGAGGAGCTCGTGGTCGTGCTGGGCCTCCTGCTGGGCGTCGGCGTGCTCGCTGCAGCGACTCGTTCCCGCCTGGGCGATGGAGGCGGGCCGCGTAGAGCCGCGCCCGAAGTGCTCGCGGCGGCCCTCGACCAGTCGCTCGACGATCTGCGCACCGACCCCGACCTGCGACGGGCGATCATCGCCGCCTATGCGCGGATGGAGACCGCTCTCGCCGCAGCAGGTCTTCCACGCGAGCCGGCCGAGGCGCCGCTCGAGTACGTCGAGCGAGCACTACTCACGCTGGACACCAGCGCCGCAGCGGTGCACAGTCTCACCGACCTCTTCGAATGGGCTAGGTTCAGCCAGCATGAGCCCGAGTCGTCGATGAGGGACGACGCCGTCGACGCGCTCGTCGCCGTGCGTGACGAACTGCGCGCCTCGGAGCTGGTCCCGGCGTGAGGCTCGCCCGTCGACTCGTCGCGCCGGTGTTCGTCGCGACCGTGGCGCTCATCGTCCTGCTCGCCGTGCGGCCGCTGTCCACCTCCCGTGCGCTCGGAATCTGGGTCGTGATCGTCGCGGCCATCGCGCTTCTTCTCCTCGTCCGGCACTCCCGAGGCGGGGAGCGGCACGTCGCTCGCTTCGAAGCAGCGCTGCGCGGCCGGACGCCGACGCCGTCGGAACCGGTCGAGCTCCTGCGGATGGAGCGCGAGCTCGAGCTCGGCATCGCGAATGCGAGCAGCGCATACCACCGGCTCCTCCCGCTCTTGCGGGCGGCTGCGGAAGCGCGGCTCGCCTCGCGGCACGGCGTCGAGCTCGACCGCCGGCCCGATGCGGCGCGAGCGCTGCTTGGGGAGGAGGCGTGGGAGTGGCTGCGTCCCGACCGGCCCGAGCCGGTCGACCGTTTCGGGCGCGGCGTGCCGCGTGAGCGCGTCGCTGCGGTGATCGAGCGCGTGGAGTCGCTGTGACGGCCCTCGTCGAGCTCCGGGCGCGCGCCGAGCAGATCCTCAACGAGGTCGAGAAGGCGATCGTCGGCAAGCGCAAGCCGCTCGAGCTGATCCTGCTCGCGTTGCTGAGCGACGGCCACGTGCTGCTCGAGGACTACCCAGGGCTCGCGAAGACCCTGATCGCGCGTTCGTTCGCGCAGGCCACGTCGCTTCGCTTCGCGCGCATCCAGTTCACGCCCGACCTCATGCCGGGCGACGTCACCGGGTCGCAGATCTTCGACCAGCGAACAGCCGACTTCACGTTCCGGCCCGGGCCCGTCTTCGCCAACCTTCTCCTCGCAGACGAGATCAACCGCGCTCCGCCGAAGACACAGGCCGCGCTGCTCGAGGCGATGCAGGAGCGCCAGGTGACGATCGAGAACTCGACACACCTGCTCGAACCGCCGTTCCTCGTGCTCGCGACGCAGAACCCGATTGAGTACGAGGGAACGTATCCACTACCCGAGGCGCAGCTCGACCGATTCCTCGTGCGGGTCTCCGTCGGATACCCGGATCGCGACGACGAGATCGAGATGCTCGAGCGGCGGCTCGAGCGCGGCGTCGACGAGGTGGAGCTCGATCCGGTGGTCGACGCGGCGACCCTCGTGCAGCTGCAGCGGGCGCTCGAGCAGGTCCATGTCTCCGACGCGATCGAGGGCTACGTCGTCGATCTGGTGACGGCGACGCGCGAGTCGCGGCGGCTGGCGGTCGGTGCCAGCCCGCGCGGCAGCATCGCCCTCCTCAAGCTCTCGCGCGCGAAGGCGGCGCTCGCCGGCCGCGACTTCGTCACTCCCGAGGACGTGAAGGCCATTGCGGTGCCGGCTCTCGCGCACCGGCTGATGGTCAAGCCCGAGCTCTGGGTGCAGCGGTTGCGGGGCGAAGATGTCGTGGAGGAGGCGCTCGATACGGTGCCGACGCCGCCCGCGGAGGACGCTCTGCGCTCCGCTGAAGCGTGACCGGCTACATCTCGCAGCGCCTGTCGGCGTATGCAGCCGTTGCCGCGTCCGGGCTCGTCGCCGGGCTCGCCCTCGGACGGGTCGAGCCGGTCGCGCTCGCCGCTCCGTTCCTGCTCGCGTTGGTCGCGGCAGTCGCCGGACGCAAGCCTCAGGTCTCCGTCCAGCTGTCGCTCGACCGCGAGCGCGTCCTCGAGGGCGACGAGGTCACGGCGACGGTCGAGCTCACTTCCGTCGAGGGCGTCGACCGCTTGGAGCTGCTCCTCCTCGTGCCGCCGGAGGTTCGCGTGGAGGGACCGCCTGCGCGTGCGCTCCACCTACGCGCCGGCAAGGAGCAGGCGATCGAGCTGAAGCTGTGCTGCGACCACTGGGGCGCGCTCGCCGTCGGGCCGCTGGTCGTGCGCGCCCGCGACATCCTCGGCATCCGCACCTGGGAAGGTCACGCCGGGGAGGCCCAGCGGCTGCGTGTCTATCCGGCGGAGGAAACACTCCACTCGCTCGTGCCGCCGCTCGAGACTCAGGTGTTCGTGGGGAACCAGGTCTCGCGGGCACGCGGCGAGGGGATCGAGTTCGCCGACCTGCGCGAGTGGCAGCCCGGCGACCGCGTGCGTCGCGTGAACTGGCGCGCCACGGCGCTCCGCGGCTCGCTCTGGGTGAACGAGCAGTACCCCGAGCGGAACACTGACGTCGTTCTCTTCCTCGACACCTTCGCCGAGGTGCGAGCGGAGGGACGTAGCACGAACGACCGGGCGGTGCGTGCCGCGGCGACGCTCGCGCGCGGCTACCTGCAGCGGAAGGACCGGGTGGGCCTCGTCGGGTTCGGCGGTGTCCTCTCCTGGCTGGTGCCGGAGTCGGGGACGCGCCAGCTCTACGCGATCGTCGACACGCTGCTGACGAGCGACATCGTGCACAGCTACGCGATGCGGGGCGTCGACGTTCTGCCGCCGCGAACCCTGCCGCCGAAGGCGCTCGTGCTCGCGATCACGCCACTCCTCGACGACCGCACCGCGGCAGCGCTGCTCGACCTGCGCGCGCGGGGCTACGACCTGATCGTGGTCGAGGTCTCCCCGCTCGAGCTGCTCGAGCAGGATCCGGAATCGTCGTCCCAGCTCGCGCACCGCCTCTGGCGCCTCTCGCGGGAAGCACTGCGCTGGCGCTACGAGCAGCTGGGAGTTCCGGTCGTCACGTGGCGCGAGGACGATCCGCTGGCGGCACCACTCGAGGAGGTGAACGCATTCAGGCACCTCGCCCGGCCCGCGTAGCAACAACCGCCGGAGCGCTGGCCGCGTACGGCGGCGTCCTCGCCGACGCGCTCGCGCGCGCCGGCTCGACGGCGGGCTACCTCGCCCCCGGCGCTGCCCTCGGGACGCTGCTGCTCGCGGTCGCGCTCCTCTACGGACGCGGCCTCGGCGTCGCCCTCTTGCTGGGCGGCGCGACCTATCTCGCGTTCGTCGTCAGCGAGGAACCCCACCGCGTCGATGCGACGGCACCCCTCGTCGCGGTGCTCCTCCTCCTGTGCGGCGAGCTCGCGGCGTGGTCGCGCGACGAGCGGTTGCGGATCCAGAGCGACTCCGCTCTCCTGTGGCGCCGCGGCGCCGCGATTGCGGCCCTTGCTCTCGCGGGCCTCACCGTCGCGGCGTTGGTGGTGGCACTGAGCGCAGTACCGTCCGGTCGCGGCCTGGCGTTGACGGTCGCGGGCTCGGCCGCCGCGGTCTCAGCCGCCGGCATCGGCGTCCTGGTCGCGCGCCGCTAGCACCTCGCTCCTACTCGCGAGCTGCGTCTACTTCTCACTTCGCGGCCTAAGCGTCTTCCCGCTGAGGTGACCGAGCGTGCCGTTCAACGAGCTGACCTGGATCGCGATGAGGCTGGTGTCGAATGCGTTCGTGTTGCCGTCGGTGCTCTGGCATTCGAAGTTGACGGCACCCCCGGTGGTGGTCAGTGGAGCAAGCACGTTCATCGCCGTTCCGTAATCAGAAGGTGCGGCGTCGTTGGTGGAGTTATCGCCGATGGGAAAGAGATGGCTGTCGGTCAGAGCGCAGTCCGTGCCCTGGGCCGCGACCGTGTTGTTGCGCTGGGCGGCGCGGTGTCGGCAATGCGCTGTCAGCCTTCGTGGCCAGCCCCATCACGCTCACCAACACCGCATTGCCCAACGTATTTCTGTCGCTGAACCTACCGGCAGGCTCCTACGTCGTCATGGCGTCGTCCAACTAAGCGCTCCGTCTCCCCCGATCGGCCATCGTACGGCGGCACGAATTCTTGAAGAGGCGACGCCTCGCCGCCGGGGGTGGGCGATCTCGTGGCTAGACGCGGTCCCTTCCGCTAGGCAGACAATACGCCCCTCGACGCGACGGTTCTAGGCAGCGCTCAGGGGTCATTCGGGAACGCTGAGCCAAGCGTCGGACCTCGGCTGTTATGCGGCCGCTGAGGGCGTGTGGCGTTGCGAACGCACCAGGGCGCGAATCGGCGGTGCCAGGAGAACACCTGCTTGCGCGAAGCAGCCGGCAACGAAGATGGCCTCGACAACGCGTATCGGGAACGCATCCATCAAAACAAGGGACACGACAGCCCCGAGCGCCGTGAACAGGCCAAGCCCCCAGGCGAGCGACGACCCACGCGAAAGTCGCCATACGAGCAAGCACTGGATGAGGACGCCTGCGACCAGCCCCCGCGTCGACGTAAAGCCCGGATTGCTCCCCGGAAGCACGGCCACGAGGTCGAGCACCGCCCATAGCCCGACGTAAGCAATGAGCAATTGGCGAGCTGGGGACCCTGCCCTCACGCGAGTAGGTTGCGTCTCATTTGCCTGGTCGTCAAGGGACAGCCCACGGCTCGCTACCTCTTGATGATGCGCGTCGGTGATGAGGTGGCCGTTGCCCGGCCGGCGCCGTTCCAGGCGGCGACCGTGAGGCGGATGCGGTGGCCCACGTCCTGCTTCGTCAGCTTGTACTGCGTCCCCGACGGGTTCTCGACCTTGAAACACACGCCGTCTGAGCAGAGCTGCATCTTGCCTTCCTTGATCCGGACGCACACATTGCCCTTGGCCGAGCAGCGCAGCCATCTGTCGGTGAACATGTATGGGGAGCGAGTCCAGCTCGTGTCCGCTTCGGAAACGGTGTGCCCGACCTTCTTCGTACCCATGATCCAGGGCTTGTGCTTGATCCCGGGTGGCTTGGCCGCGACAGGACCCTTTCCGCTGGAGAGGGCCGATGCAGATCCTGCCGCGTTAGTGGCCGTCACCCGGGCCGCGAGCACGTGGCCGACGTCGGCGCCGACCGGGATGTAGGTCACCGCTGTCGCGCCCGGGATGTCCGCGCAGCTCGTAAAGAAGGCGGAACAGCGCAGCCACTGGTAGGTGAAGGTGGCGCTGGTGCTCCAGGCCCCGGGCGTGACCGAGAGCGTCTTCCCCACGCCGGGCGAACCCGAGAGTTCAGGCCCGGCTGTCGAGACAGGCGGACCGCTCGTGTCGCCGCTCGCAGTGGCGGCTCCGAGCGCGAGCGCAACCAGCACACCGAGAAGAACACCGCCTCCTCTCGCCAGCCAGCTCCGTTCAGCCACGACGGCCCTCCGAGTCGCCCGTCGTCCGCTTGGACGCCGAAACGAGCTGCCGGTTAGCGCTTCGACGGTCTCGCGGCGGACGGTGTGCTGCGCCTGTGCTTGAACCGGCGGAGGTAGTCGTCGAACTCGTGGCGTGGAACTCGGCCGGGCCTGATCCCGCACGCGACGGTCCGCAGCTCGCCGTCGCGGATCAGAGCGCGAACCTCGTCCTCGGAGCAGCCGAGCTCGCTCGCAACCTCGGTGACGGTCAGCGGTGCCGGCCAGTCCATGTCCGAAACCTTACGCCTCCGCGGCGTGTGCAACTCTCACCGCCATGAGGGAGGAGATCCAGGTCGGGCGCCGCAGCGTCCGAGTCACGCATCCCGAGCGCGTCCTTTACCCCGCCGACGGCGTGACGAAGGGCGATCTCGCGGAGTACTACGTCGAGGTCGGGGACGCGATCGTCCCGCACCTGCGCGAGCGGCCCTTCACGCTGAAGCGGTATCCGCACGGCATCGACGAGCAGGCGTACTTCCACAAGCAGGCGCCGAAAGGCAAGCCGTCGTGGATCCCGACGCGGCAGTTTCGGACGTGGCCGCGCGCGGGCGAGTCGCGGCTCGTCGACTTCACGCTCGTCAACGAGACCGCCGCGCTCGTCTGGATGGTGCAGATGAACTGCATCGACATGAACGCGTGGTACTCGCGCGTGGACAAGCCGGATCGTCCGGACTACGTCGTCTTCGACCTCGACCCGCCGGAGTCACGCGACGGCTTCGCGCAGGCGATCCGGGTCGCGCACCTCATACGGGAGGCGCTCGAGGAGCTCGGCCTGCACTCGTATCCGAAGACGAGCGGCGCCGACGGGATCCACGTCCTGGTGCCGATCACACGGCGCTCGTCCTACCGGGATACGTACGACTTCGCCGAGCTCGTGTCTCGCGGAGTCGAAGCACGCAACCCCGGCCTCGCGACCACCGAATGGCTGAAGAAGAAGCGCCGCGGCGTGCTCGTCGATCACCGTCAGAACGGGCACGGGAAGACGATCGCCTCGGCGTACTCCGTCCGGCCGAAGCCGGGCGCCCCCGTGTCCACGCCGCTGCGCTGGGAAGAGCTAGGACCAAAGGTGCGTCCGCGCGACTTTGGGAGGCGTGAGGTGTTGCAGCGGGTGCAGCGGCACGGCGACCTGTTCGAGCCCGTCCTGCGCGGCGGACAGGCGCTGGGTCCGCCTCTACGTGCGCTGCGCGCGTAAACAGCGCCTTTAGGTGCTTCGGTGACGGAAATCGTCAATTGCCGCATCGGTTCCGGCGCATAGGGGAAGCGGATCTTGGTATTCCTGTGCGGTTCCTGTCCTACAAAGAAGGGGGACGAGACTGTGAGGGAGAACAAGCTCCCGAGGAGCCGGTGGTTCACGCGGCTGCCTCTACTAGTCGCGATGGTCGCGCTTGTGGCGTTCACCGCCGCGGCCGTCGCGTCGGCCGACGACAATCCGCTGCCAATCGACGCCACACACAACGTGATGGACGCACCGGCGCCGGTTGGCGGAACTGTCTGGTCGAACGGGCCGAACGTGAAGACGGGGACGGCGATCTGCACCACCGCGCCGTCGACGGATGCGAACGTCAACACCGACTGCGAGGAGAACGGGCCCCACAACGAGACCTCGATCGCGGTCAACCCGACGAATACCAACAACATCATCGGGGGCTCGAACGACTACCAGCTGTCGATCAACCCCGGTGGCCACCTCACGGAGCAGGTGCTGTCGCGAGC